>JBBRBE010000086.1:0-26547 GCA_038206175.1 Chloroflexia bacterium | reverse complement strand
AAACGACGGTGCCAGGTCTGCCTGGCACCCAACCGCCCGGCCAGACTACTGCGCCTGTCCAGCCAGCCACTAACCCGCCTCCGCCCGCTCAAACGACCGCCCCTGCACCGCCTGCCGGGGCCGCCCAACGCCCGGTTGTCTACGCCATCAAGAGCGGGGACGCTCTCGAACGAGTCGCACGGCAGTACGGTACGACTACGGCAGCCGTAGTCGCCGCCAATGCCATTACTAATCCTAATAACGTGAAGATCGGAACCCAACTCGTTATTCCGGTCGGTCGGCCTGATTTCCGAGGGCGCAGCGCAATCTTGAAACAGGGTGAAGTCTTACAGACGCTAGCCGACCGCTTCAAGGTTAGCCTGGACGATATTGTGCGGCTCAACGGCTTTGCTAACCCTGACGATGTGAGACCGGGCGATGGCGTGTTGATACCTTAACCTGTCATCAATTTAACGGGTAGGGTAAGTATAATCCGCTCCTGAGTAGGATAACAAAACCTGGTTTTGTTATCCTACCCACTGCCCCTGTGTGGGCTTGACTGGAAATTATATGGTCCGCGATGTGCAGCTAATTCACTGCAACGAATACGAAGAAATAGTCGAGATCGAGAGTTACGCCGAGGAGAGCGGTGCGCTGATCAGCCTTAAAATCAGCAAACCAGGCCAACTGCGGCCTTTTCAATCTTTGCGCAATCAGTTAGAAACCGAAGGCTGGCAAATCGAACTGGCCGGGACAACGCGGCTAGGTTCCACTGGAATTGAGGCTAACAGTTACGTCGCCCGCCGCCCGCGCACCTGACCTGTCGCCTCCTTTTTCCTTTTTGCTTTCTTGCTTGTAAAGCCTCTCCTTCTCAACTTCAAGTCTCATTTTACCTTTTCTTTAATTACCTTTTTCAGACAGCAAAATTGACACTATGAGCATAAAGTACGCTCTCCTGGGCCTGCTGGCCCACACCCCCCGGCACGGCTACGATCTCAAAACAGCTTTCGAGACCTGTTTTAGCCAGATGCGCCTTTTGAATACCGGGCAAATTTACCAGAACTTGAACCGGCTAAAAGCCGAGGGGCTGGTTGAAGGCGAAAGAATTGCCCAGGCGACCGCCCCGGCCCGCCAGGTCTACCGCCTGACTCCGGCGGGTCATACGGCTCTGCGGGACTGGCTGGCTCGTCCGGTCGAGGATAGTTTCGAGGAAACCCGTAGCGAATTTTTCCTCAAGCTTCTGGTGCAAGCCCTGGTGGTGGGAGTTGGAGGGCCGGGTTGGGCGGTCGGAAAAACACCGGGGCGTGGCAGCGATGAACCGGGAGCCGAAGGCCGCGAGCCACGGGGAAAAGCGGCGGAAAGTACCGAAGTTCTGGCGCGGCACCGGGCGAATCTGCTGGAACGGTTGGAGGATTTGCGGCGGCAACGGCTGGGACTTTCACTTATTACCGGGTCGGGTGAGGCAGACCCGCGTTCGCCCCAGGAACAAGAAGCCGCCGAGGTGCGCCTGCTTTTACTGGAAGGAGCTTTGCTTCACCTGGAAGCCGACCTGCGCTGGCTCGATCTGGTGGCCGGACGGCTCGACCGCTTGCAGCGGTTAGCGGTTAGCCATCCACCTTTGACCGCACAAACTTCCGAAAATGGCACCGTTCAGGAGGTTTGAAATTTATTGCAAATACTGCTTGTCCCCTGTTCTACCTCAAATAGATACTAACACTCGGCTTATTCTAAGCTGTCTTAGCGCAACCTTGAGCCGCCAGGAACGTATATACCCTGTTAAGCCTGTCTCTAATCGCTGAGAGCTAGTGTTAGCTGCCCGGCGATGTGTGAGGTACTACCCAACTTGTCTTACTCTTATTTGCTATAATTGTCCCGGATGGGCTATTGACTAAAGTTTAATTGTAGGTCTAAATGGAAGGTATGAAACTAACCCGGCCAGACCTGCCAGAACAGGATCGGATATGACAAAACGGATTGCCCTGCTGGGCAGCACCGGCTCTATCGGCCAGCAAACGCTGGATGTGGTAAGCCACCACCCCGACAAATTTGAGATCGTTAGTCTGGCGGCGGGAGGTCGCGGTGAAGTGCTGGCGGCCCAGATTGCCCAATTCCGGCCCGCAAAAGTTAGCCTGGCGACCCCGCAAGCCGCTCACGACCTGGCTCAGGGATATTCAGCCGATGGCCCACGTTTTCTGGCTGGCCCGGAAGGTCTTTTGGAACTGGCGACCGACCCGGCAGTTGACCTGGTAGTGGTTGCGACAAGCGGACAGCACGGCTTCGCGCCGACCCTGGCGGCACTGGCGGCAGGCAAAGAAGTAGCTCTGGCTAACAAAGAAGTGCTGATCATGGCCGGGGAACTTGTCACAGAAGCGGCCCGCAAAGCTGGCACGCAGATCAGGCCGATTGATAGCGAACACAGCGCAATCTGGCAATGCCTGCGGGGTGAAAGCTTTGGCGACCGCGACCGTTTGCCAAACGGCGAAGAAAACTGGTCGGAAGCCAATCAGAAGGTGGGTCGCTTGATTCTGACGGCCAGTGGCGGGCCGTTCCGCACTTTCAGTCGGGAGCAGATGGCCGACGTGACGGTTGAACAGGCTATGAAGCATCCAAACTGGAATATGGGACCGAAAATTACGATTGACTCGGCTACCTTGTTTAACAAAGGGTTAGAGGTGATCGAGGCACACTGGCTTTTTGGTCTGCCATACGCTAAAATTGACGTGGTGGTACACGCCCAGAGCATCGTTCATAGTATGGTGGAGTACCTGGACGGTTCGATTAAGGCCCAGCTTGGCACGCCGGACATGCGCGTGCCGATCCAGTATGCTATTGGCTACCCGGAGCGGCTAACCAACGATTACCCCCGCCTGGATTGGACAAAACTGCGCGAATTGAACTTCGAGTTGCCCGATACCGGACGGTTCCCGGCTTTGCGGTTGGCCTACGAAGCAGGCGAGAAGGGCGGCACTTATCCGACGGTGCTGGCGGCTGCCGATGAAGAAGCCGTAGGTTTGTTCCACGCCCGGCAGATTACTTATCTGGGCATTCCTGAACTGGTCGAGCGAGTGCTGGCCCGCCACGACAATATCGCCCACCCGACCCTGGCCGATATTGCGGCAGTGGACGAATGGGCGCGGGCCAAAGCCCACGAAGAAGCCCGGCAGATGGATTCGGTCTTGCGCTAAAACAAATCGGTTTCTTTCTAAGAAGCGTATATTTTATGGGTAGTTGTTAAAATCGGCCCGGCCTGGCCCTGGTATTATAACCGTAATTTATGAGGTATTGATAAGATGAATTGGCTTTGGTTTATCCCGATCCTGCTGGTAATGGTGGTCATTCACGAAATGGGTCACTTTCTGACGGCCCGCTACTTCGGAATGAAGGTACACGAGTTTGGAATTGGTTTTCCGCCCAAAGTCTGGTCGCGCAAGACCAAAGACGGCATGGAGTGGTCTATCAACGCTTTGCCCATCGGCGGCTTTGTCCGCATCGAGGGTGAGAACGGCGACAGCGACGACCCTAACGCTTTTGGCAAGAAACCACCCTGGCAACGGGCAATTGTACTGGTGGCCGGCCCAACCATGAACTTGATCCTGGCCCTGGTGCTTTACTTCGTGGTGTCGGTCGGCGGCGGCAAAGAAATCGAAAATGGCCGTCCGGCGGCTTTGGATGTGTTGCCTAACTCTCCAGCGGCATTGGCGGGCCTTCAAACAGGTGATATTTTCGTTTCGGCTAATGGTAAGCCGGTCAAGGCTATCTCGGACATTCAGATCGAGACGGCTCTCGATAAGAATAACGCCGTGCAACTGGTGATGGAGCGCAACGGCCAGACCTACAACACGAGCGTAATGCCGCGCAAGAACCCGCCCGAAGGCGAAGGTGCGATGGGTATAACGCTGGGTAATGCCGTCGGGCCGAACGAAATTATGCTGGGCAACACCTACAACTTGAACAAAGAACTTGGGCTGGAAGGCGATCAGGTTTTATCCGACCGCGACCGGATTATTTCGGTAGACGGTCAGACCTTCCCGACTAACCTGGCGGTGATCAATTACATTCGCAACGCCAACCGGGATAAGTTGAGCCTGGTGGTACGCCACAATGGACAGGATCGCACGGTTGAAGTTCCGGTCAAAGTTCAGGTAGAAATTGTTTACAAGGATAGCGGGGCGGCCAAGCAAGGCTTGACGCAAGGCGCGATTATCACCCGCATGGACGATCAGCTGATTAGCAACCGGGCGCAGTACGAGCAATACCTGACGGCCAACGCGGGTAAGGAAATCAAGCTTTACTACAAGAGCAACTCGCAGTCTGCCGAAAAATCTCTAATTCTACTGGCGAACGCGGGTAGCGATAACAAAGCTCCACGGGTAATAAACGGCGCGTTTGCGATCATTCGCCCGACCAGTCATATCAGCTACAACCCGGTCGAAGCGGCGGGCGATGCCTGGGATCAGACGATCTTTGCTGTAACGCTCGTGCCACGCACTCTTAAAGGTTTGTTTGACGGTTCCGTGCCCGTATCGAGCCTGGCCGGGCCGGTTGGAATGGCCCAGATCACCGATACAGTCGTAACACGGGGAGCCGAAGGCGGCATAGGCGGTCTTTTGCGAACTTTAGCCCTTCTGACAGCTATGCTTTCGGTCAACCTGGGCGTCTTTAACATTCTACCCCTCCCCGCTCTGGATGGAGGCCGCTTGATCTTTGTCCTTATCGAGATGGTTACACGCGGCAAGCGCGTTCCGCCCGAAAAGGAAAGCTTCGTCCACTTTGCCGGAATGATTGCCCTTCTGAGCCTGATGGTCTTGATCGGCTGGCAGGACATCGTGCGGCTTATCAGCGGCGCAACCCTTCAGTAAGTTGGATGTTTCATAAACAAAAAGCAGCTTCTCCTCATTGGAGAAGCTGCTTTTTGTTTATGGGTTGCCCGGTAGCAGTCGAGGGATGGCGGTAGTCTTCAATTTGTCCAGCCTGGCGCAAATCGTAGAGCAGGTTGTAAGCTTCGTTGCGGGCAACGTTGAAGGAAGGCCACTCTTGCCAGTCTCGGCGGTATTCCAGCATGCTTAACCGATCTGCCAGATAACGGCGAAGTTCTTCTTTGACCGGGCCGGTGGCTCCCTCGAAGGTTTTTACCAGCGTCGGCACGGCGTCTTCGGAAAGTTCCCACAGGTAACGGTAGGACAGGTAGGCGTTGGAACCAGACTGGTAGCGCGTCAGGTTATACTCGGCCACATCCACGTCCGGGTTGAGCAGATTGACCGTTGCCATAAACCCCAGCCCGGCTACAAATAGGCCGATAGCGAAGCGGGCCGGTCTAAACCAGATACTTACCAGCAGCCAGCCGAAAGTCAGGCCCAGCCATAGGATAAAAGCCCGCACGTAAATACGAGTTTGAGTGTTGATATAATACTCGATGCGTTCCCAGGTAACCATCCTTTGAAAAGCCGACAGCAGCATGACGGCGGCCAACCCCACCATAAGCGTAGTAAGGAGTTTGAAAATACGCTCTTGACCGACTTGCTGGTGGCGGGTAGCCCAGCGTAGTCCCAGGATCAAGCTCATCGTCAGCACCGAGGCTACCAGTAACTCGCCAAACCCCCGCCGCACGTACTCGCGGTAATCCACGTAGTTCATGGAGCGTTCAGCCTGGCCGCTAAAGAGATAGGTAAATTGAATCCAGGCGAATACTACAAAGAGCAAGTCCACCAGCACCAGCACCGTCAGGCACTCGGTGAAGCCGACCAGACGACCGGGCAAAATGGTACCGGGCAGGTTCTCGGAAGGTTTGGCGGCTTTCTCGCGGGGACGACCGAGGGCAAGCAAAAAACCGCCGCTAACCGACCAGGCTACGACCAGCACAAAAACTAGCTGCATAAAGTAATCGGGTATGTGGTCGGCAAATTTCAGCCGTAGAACTTTGTTGACGTAACCCTCGAAAATAGAATCGGCGGACGAGAGCAGGAAAACGAAAACCAGCAGTATCGGCACCGCGATTATCAGGCCGCGCAGCAGGGAACCGAACAACCGAAAGTGACGACGGTAGGTAGAAACGACCTCCCATCTTTCAACTACAATTGGGGTTGGTCGTAGCAGCATACTTTTGAGGGCCAGCCCGATAACGCTCAGATAGCCCGGCATTCCTAGCTTTGCCAGGTTATCGGCGGCGTAGAAATAAAGCAAGAGGCAAATCAAGACCATAACATACAGCAGGTTGAGCAAAGTAAGGGTTGGGTTGGCCCGCAACATCACCATTGCGGCAAAGAAAAGGATCGGCCCGATCAGCCAGGCATTGCGCCAGGCCAACCGTACCCGTTCCAGGCGGGTCAGGCCGAAAAGCCCGACCAGCAACAGCCC
This sequence comes from Chloroflexia bacterium, assembly GCA_038206175.1. Taxonomy (GTDB): domain Bacteria; phylum Chloroflexota; class Chloroflexia; order Chloroheliales; family Chloroheliaceae; genus 54-19. The sequence goes on along the minus strand of JBBRBE010000086.1, from coordinate 20,214 downwards.
GACGAAAAGCAGCACCGACAGGCCAGGGCTTTTGCCCCAGAATAGCAGGTCCGCACCCAGGCCCACCCCCAAAGCGACTAACAGCAGGCGGAGCGGAGATTTAACCGGGGTCGGCTTAAGCGTCCAAGCCCGGCGAGGTAGCAAGGCAGCTTTCACTTCGGTTTCGGTCATAATTCGTCCTTCCTATTTACGCGGACACACAACCTTGCTCTTACAACGCCCGAAGTGAGCCAGTTGTTACGATTCAATATAGTAGCAATACAATACGATCAGGGTCATGTTCAGACATTTTAGAGGAGCCTTATGTGATTTAAGGCTCTTGCTTTAGACCTGATTTGCCTTGCCATAGTTTATAGGTGGCCTGGGCCAGTTCCAGGTCGGATATACCAAAGTACCTGATTTGGACGAGTTTACTCTGGTTGGGTCAGGGCAACAAAAGAGGGTGATCTTAAAAGGCTGAGCCTAGTTCTGCCCAACCTATTATATTATGTTAAGTTTAGATTTTAAAGGCTTAATCAGGCTCCGAACTTATAGCCCAGGCCACGCACGTTGAGGATATATTCAGGGTTGTTGGGGTCGCGCTCGATTTTGTGCCGCAGATGTTTGATATGAACCCGGATCATCGAACGCGAGTCGAATTCGCTAAGGTCATAGTTGTGGACTTGCTTGACCAGATATTTACAGCTTAAAACGCGTCCGGCGTTGTTCATCAGAGTGACGAGAAGGTTAAACTCGGTCGGGGTAAGATTGAGAATTTCGCCGCCACGCCGGACCTCGTGTTTCTTGACATCCACACTTACATCACTTACGCCAACCACTTCTTCGTCTAAAGAAGCTTTGCGGTTAGCGGCCTGGTTCTGAACGACGGTGCGAATAGGACTTTGCTCGACTCCGCTGGTAACTTCGCCGCCCTCGATTATAGCGCGGGCAAAATCACGAGCCTGGGTCGCCAGGCGACGCTGTTGCAAATCGCTGTTACGCTTTTCGAGGCCGCGTCGGATGCTATCTTTCAAGTCCTGCACGCTACTCGGCTTGAGCAAATAATCGAAAGCTCCGTGCTTGAGAGCTTCCATTGCCGATTCAAGCGAACCATGCCCGGTAAGCATAATGACGACGGTATCAGGCGAATGCTTTTTAGTTTCGCGCATAACTTCGAGGCCGTCAATGTCGCGTAGCTTGAGGTCAACCAGCAACAGATCGTACTCCTCGCTCTCGATAGCGTTTACAGCTTCCTTGCCGCTACCTTTTGTGGTGATGGAGTAGCCTTCATCTTCCAGAGCCTCACTTAGATAAAGCAGAATATTTTGCTCATCATCCACAATCAGGATTTTTGGCATCTCCACGCACGTCTCCTTCTAGGCGGCTCATTTAGCCGTTCCAAATCACGCTTTGCTATTCTAAAAGCCAGCGCAAAATATTTTCTGATACTGGTTTAGGTGATTGGCTCTTCTATTTTACTCCATAAATTCATGTAATCTATACGATATTTTACCACATCTTGCAAGAATGGGAACAATCAAAATTACAATATTTCACAATCTTTTCTGGAAAGTGTATTCCTAAATTTCTAACTCCTTACTTCCTCAGGGATATGTATCTTGAACAATGCCTCGTTACTTTAGCTAATCCTAACCTGATTTACGCGCTGAGCCAGCAAGTTTAGGTCTTTGTGCCAGTAAATCACGTACAACCTGAAAGAAATAAGCGGCCCGATTTGGCCCCGTCTGGTAAGTCTTTGCCGATGCAAGGGCGGCCCACTGGGTGCGTTTCTTGGCTTCGTAGAGTACCTCCACAAAAGCTTTTTCGTCCAGCCCACTCTGCCGGAACAAGTTATTGACTTGAGTACGGTTAGAAGGAGCGTGCAGAGTATCGTTAAGGCTGCGGCTAAAGTCGTCCATCAAGCGGGAAAGGTAGGGTGATTGAGGCTGGGACGTTTTTGAGTTATTAGACAATGGCCTTTTGTACGTGTGCGTAGTTCCGCGTGAAGGATTCGAATCCTTTTCTTTTTCTTGTTCCTTGATTCGGGATTCTTGGTAAAATTCTGTTTCTTCGTCCGGCAAAAATACGGGACTGGCGGCAGCAATTATGCGGGAGGTAGTCCCGTATTTTTGCCGAGCCGGTGGTTCATCCACAATTCCCATTTGTTCGCGGGGTTGCTCAGCTTCTACTACAGCCTTAGAAAGCTTTTTGGAACACCGGTTCATGTAGCTGGCGGTTTCGGTAGCGTCAGGCTCTAAGAGCCAGTAGCAGTTAGGCGTACCTTGCTCTTGGCCGCTTTCGATCCGGATCAGTCCGGCTTTTTCCAATTCTTTGAGATGGCGAGCAATTGTGTCGTAAGATTTGCCACGAGTAGTCGCCAGGCTCTCGATTGAAGGCCAGCATTTGCCTTTGGACAAACCATTTTCGTCCGGCCAGTCGTAGCTTTCCAGCACCATGTAGGTTAGCTTGGCTCCATCGGAAATTTGCTGGTAGCCCAACAAAAGGACGTTTGAAATACTGGTCGAGTGAGCGGTCAAGCGCACTCGTGGCGAGGCTGCTTTAGATGCAGAAGCTTCTGAGCCAGAAGCGGGCTGAATTTTGGACATAGAAATCCTCCGTTCACCCGTTGACATGGTGGGAATGGTGGCATATAATGAAGATGTCTTTTTAAGACAACAAAAACCATTCCTACCCATATACGGGTGGTGAACTTGAGAGAGCAACCTACTTGCTTGGCGGCGGAGGGTTGCTTTCTTTTTATTAGTCTACAAATCTGAACTAGCGCACTGATTGTTCGCTAGAGAATTATTCACTCACTGTCCAACCTCACTTTGGCTAACGCCTCGTAGTCCTTTTCAATAGCTACTAAGAGTTCCTTCAGGTTTAATCGTCTATCGGTCTTGGTTTGTTTGGTAATAAGCTCGATAGTGTATTTCATGACCGGATTGAGTTGAGTCAGGTCGTAGGTTAAAAAAAGACTCTTGACCTGTGCTTTTTTAGGATGAGTGGCAGCACGCGGTTTTTTGATTGGTTGTTCTGGCAAAGAAGTTTCAAAGCCTTCACCGGGCATCATTTCAGCCAGGCTCATTTGCTGGGCGGTTGTTCTAGCAGGTGCCGAACGCTCTAAGGAAGGTCTGGAAGTGGTATCCGCTTCAGGTAAAAAATCAAAACCAGGCTCAGAGTTAATTTTTTTAAGACTCCGACCATTTCCCAATTTGCTACGCACCAGAGCTTCGATTTGCCGGGCAGTGATATTGCCGGTTGAAGCTACCTCGCGGGCCAGTCTTTCTTGGTCTTCGGCGGGAAGCAACGCCAGTTTGCGATTAATCGAGTGCGAAAACTTGGCATGTGCCAAGTTGTTATCCTGGGTAAAGGCTTCTAAAATGATTTCTTTAGTAGTAGATGTTAGTCTTTCGGCGGTGCGAATACGCTCGGATACATAAGACTCGTGTTTATGGATGCGGGCGGCAATTTCACGCTGTGACCAGCCAAACTCGTCTTTAAGCGAAATAAAGGAATAGCCTTCGTCAATACCACTTAATTCTTCGCGCTGAATGTTTTCAAGCAAGCTATCTACAAGGTAATCAGGTCGTGACTCGTTGAGTACCATAACTGGCACTCTCACGAGGTTTAATTCGCGGGCGGCAGCCAATCGCCTCTGGCCGGCCACCAGAATATATTTGCCTCCTTCGCCTCGCATCACCAGCAACGGTTGCAAGATACCTCGTTCGCGGATACTTTCCTTGAGGGTAGCTAAAGCTTCTGGTTCAATAGACCGACGTGGTTGCTTGGGGTTAGCCAAAATCAGTTCCGGTGCTATGTAGCGGAAGAGAGATTGAGCCTGATTTTGAGCTTCGCTTACAGCACTGACAGTGTATTTAGCACTCATAACACTACTCGTTTAGCGGCTTCCCTGGCAATTTCTTCGTCAATCATTTCACTGTGGCTGTCATAACCGAGGCGCACCGACTCATCGGCGATGGCACAGATGGAACGGGGGATGCCGTGGCTGTGACGATGCGCAAGCTCAATCGCTTCTGGTGTAAAGAGCGGCTTTTTGCGCCCTGCCACATAGAGCCGATATTCGATCAGGTTTTGGGTTTCTACTCGGTCGAGTGGTTCCAGATGGGCAACTCCCATAATTCGGTTCTCGACATTTTTGTAGCGTTTAAGTTTATCGCTTAATTCTTCTTGACCAAAAAAGATTACCTGAACGAATTTACCTCTTTCCCCTTCAAAGTTTAGCAATACCCGCACCAGTTCAAGAGTACGGGGTTCCATTGTTTGGGCTTCGTCCACTAACAGTACTACGTTTTTGTCTTGCTCGATCACCTGTTGATAAACAAATTCTCGAAAGATGTTCTTAAGTTGGTCTAACTGACGTCCCACGTTCGGTTGTTTATATTCAGCCAGGATATTGCGAATAAAGCCGGAAGGTGGCACTGCCGGGTCGTTATTGAAAGCAACGGTGTATTCGGGATGGGAACTAAGCCGGCTATAGATTAGATGGGCGAGAGTGGATTTACCAGTACCTACGGCTCCCTGCACGATACCAAAACCTAACCGGCGATCAATTACACCCAGGCATCGTTCAACCACCGAGCGATGCTGAGCCGACAGGTAACAGAAGCGGTGGTTTATGCCTGTAATGATAAACGGCTCCTCGTAGAGACCATAGTACAAAAGGTGTTCGTCGGAACGCGCACCGAGATTAGTAATGGTTGTATCTGCTGCAACTTTAGGTAAGGCCACGTCTACTTCTCTTTCTTGATCACAAGTTAGTTATGTTAACCAATGTTCTGTTGCCGTTAAGCATTTTGCTGTAGTTGTTCTAAAACTATTCAATTTGTGAATAGGTAATGTATTTTTGCGACACACATCAAACGAAAAAAGATGCATGTAGATAGTAGCAAATAAAGTTATAAATTGCAATAGGGAATCAAAAGTTGGGCGAACTTTTGATTCCCTATTGCAAAGATGCTATAGATATACGCCAGGACAGAACAAATGTACGGTAAAAGCTTATTACAGATTTATGTAAACTAGAGGCTATGTGGTCTTGTCATATCCAGCAGTTCAGTAGCCTGGCGAATAAGCTGCTCAAACTTTTCCTGCTGGTCGAAAGTAATCTGATAATTACTTAGCTCAAGTTGACGATGGAAGTAGTACAAAGTTTGCTCAAATTGACTGAGGTAACGAGAAGTTGCAGATTTAGCTTTTGATGTTGTATCAGCATCAGGAAGGGCCGATTTAGAAGTCTTCGTGGAGAGAGGCTTATTTGCTCTGACTTTTTCTTGAAGCTCCTTAAGTGTTAATTGTCCAGCCTGGACTTGCTGCGCCAACTGACGTTGAAGGACAGGGTTGGCTAAACCTTTGAGAGTAAAAAGATGTTCCAGACTGTCTGGTTTTTCCTTAATCATTTGTATTAGAAAATCTGGTGCGCCATTAATAGAGTCGTAACGTTGTACCCAACTTTTGGAGCGACCTACGCGCCGCGCAATATCAGCCAGGCTTACACTTTGACTCTGACTGCGGATGGCTTCAAAAGAATTAGCAATGGCAAGGGGCGTCAAATCTTCGCGTGAAAGATTTTCGCTTATAGCAATGTCCAGCCACTCGGCGTCTGTAGCGGCTTCCGCAATCCGGGCTGGAATTTTAGTCCAGCCTTTGACCTTATTGTTGGTATCTTCAATTTCAGCTGCTTGTATCAAAGCAGCCAGGCGGCGGTGGCCGTGTCCGATTTCATAGCGACCTGGTTGGTCAAGGTGAGGACGAACCAGGATTACAGAGGTAAAACCGTTTGCGGCAATGTTCTCGGCTAATTCGGTTATTTTAATTTTATCCAAACCTTCGGGTCGTAGCTTAACTTGAAAACGGTTAGGTTCCAGCAAGTCAAAAGGAATTTGCTTAACGGCATAATTACCCAGAATGGAAGATGAACTAGCCGGAGGAGGGGTAGTAGCTTCTTCTTCGTCTTTATCATCAAGTGCCACCATATTACGCATAATCGCGGCAGTAGCGTTGCTTTTACTTGGCATTTTACCTTCCGTCTCTATTTTTATTTGTAGTTTCTTCCAGACGAGCTATAATCCGAGTTAGCACGTGGGCTACCGTTAAACGAAAATCATCGGCAGGTTTTTGCGCCTGACCTGTCGTTAACAGGCTCAAGCTTTTAGCTGGACTATTAGCAATTGTTTTTAGGCTTCTTACGGGTGGTTCTACTACACGGTCTCCCAAAATAGCCTTAATCGCGTCTAATCCTTCATTTTCAACGCCCCCACTTCTGGGGTCATACATGTTCACAATTGCGGCTACTATTTCCAGACCACGGTTAGCCACTTTTCGGGCTTCGCGGATTTTCTGAATAGTTTGGGCTATTGCCCATTGGTCTACGGGGCGGGGTGTAGCTGGCATCACCACCATATCCCCGGCAATTAAAGCTGACTCAGCAAAGATGCTATCAAGCTGGCTTGGTGTATCAATTATGATAATATCGTAATCATTTGCCAGGACGTGATTATCTAAATCTAATTCTTTTATTAGAAAGCGCAACATTTGTCTACCGTTGATGTCGGCAGCTAATCTCGAATTAAGTTTGCCCAATTGAGGATTTGAAGGTAAAAGAAATAATTTTCCTGCGGCTCCACTGTTATAAACTGAGCCTGGTAATACTTCTAAAATAACTTCCTGGGGAAATAAAGCGTCATCTCCATCAAAATCACTGAGTAATAGATCACCAATAGCGGGCTGAGGCAATTTCTCCAAATTAGGTAAAATCATTTGGGTAGCTGAACTTTGAGGATCAATATCAATTACTAGGACTTTAAGACCAATTTCAGCCATAGAAGCAGCCATCAGGGTTGTGATAGTAGATTTGCCGATTCCGCCTTTTTCGTTTGCGACGACAACAACGACAGCTCTCCCAAAAGTTTTTATTTTGGCTTTGTACTTTTTGCCAGCCGCTACTAAAGCTTCCAGGCCAGCCGCATCCTTACTAACCGCCACTATTTACTCTCTTTCATCGAATAGAACTGTCATTATTTTGATTTGCCTGAATGTTTTGCTAGTTACCAGAGTATAGCAGTAAGAAAATATGAGCGCAAGCTATCCGTCGGTTTTAAAGCCGTATTGACTCAATACGGTATTCTCTTTTTGCCGATTTTCTACAATTTCACTATTTCGTATAAAGTGCATTCTTATCAAGGCGTTTGTACCAGTCCAGCTATAAAGTCAAAACGTGTCGTATTGACTCAATACGACACGTTTCGCGTGAAACACAGTTTGACATAACGAGAAGGCTAACCGTTCCTCCGCATAAACTCCTTCATGAATTGCGCCAGACTTTTAGCACTAGCCATCGGGCTGGCGTTATAAAGAGAAGCACGTATACCTCCTACCGTCCGATAACCCTTTAACCCATCTAAACCTAAAGCAGTTGCCTCCTTTACAAACTTCTTATCTAACTCCTCACCAGGAAGTCGGAAAGTGATGTTCATCAAGGAGCGACTATCTTGCAATGCATGGCCTCGATAAAAGTTATTGCTAGTGTCAATTGCCTCATAAATCAGCCCAGCTTTAGTCTGATTTAGGTTTGCCATCTCTTCCAGTCCGCCCAGGTCTATCAACCACCGTATGACAAGCCCCACTACATAAATTGCGAAAGTTGGTGGAGTGTTGTAAAGCGACTCTTTCTCAGTTAACAATTTGTAGTCTAGCATCGCTGGTAAATTCACCGGAACGCGTTCCAGCAAATCTTCGCGGATGACTATTAACGTTACCCCGGCAGGTCCCATGTTCTTTTGAGCACCGCCGTAAATTACTCCATACTTGGAGACATCTATAGGACGACTAAGAATATCGGAGGAAGCATCGCAGACTAAAGGTACATTCTCGACTGAAGTTGGTTCCACCGCCCACTGAGTGCCAAAGATAGTGTTGTTAGAAGTAAAATGTAAGTACGCCGCCTGAGGGTCGAGTTGTATTTCTTCTTGTTCAGGTATGCGGTTAAAACCAGTTCCTTCACTCGAAGCCGCAACTCGCACTTGACCTAATTTCTTGACTTCTTTGTACGCCGCTTGCGACCATTGTCCGGTCAGTATGTAATCCGCCGATTTCCCAGTCGGTAGAAAATTCATCGGGATCATCGAGAATTGCAAACTTGCCCCGCCCTGCAAAAAAACCACCTTATAATTTGACGGTATGTTTAGCAACTTCCGCAGATCACTTTCTGCTCGATGTATGATTTCCTCGAAAATCGCTGAACGATGACTCATCTCCATTACTGACATACCTGAGCCGCGATAATTCAGCAACTCTTGTTGGATTTGTTCCAAAACTGGTAATGGCAATACCCCTGGCCCCGCTGAGAAATTGTGGATGCGCCCGGTGTCAATATCTTGCTCTATTATTTCAGTTGACATAAATATTCTCCTGTCTGTAATGAGTTTTCCACGAAGTTTCTTTCTCCATAAATTATAATAGTGCATACTTTCACAAGTTGCAACTACTTGAGCAAGTTTCTAGCAAAGCAAATATGAAGTCAGACACCACATTTGCTTTTGTGTTATCATATCGCAACCCAGTAACCTTCCGAGCCGTTAAGCTACTGTAGTAATGTATTAAGGAAGTAGTTTTAAGAATTATCTCAAGAGTCAAGGTGGTTTTTTTGAAGGTCTTATCTGTTTCTCCTTCTGGTCTGGAACAGTTTGATGAACTTGCTCCAGCACATCAAAGGCGCAACGAGCTTTTTTATATTATTCCTTTCTTGCTAGCAGTAATAAGTTTAAAATTAGGTCTGGCCCTTTTCCTGTGGCGTAGCGGCTACCTGGAATACGATGCCGATGGTTTTACCCGCTCTGTGCGAGCCTGGGAATGGCATACTGGTGCTACTAAACTTGAAGTAGATGCCTGGTTGCCTCTTCAGTTTTGGCTCAATGGTTGGCTCATGAATTTTTGGCCTGATTTGTTGAGATTGCCTCGTACCGTAAACATGTTGTGTTCAATCGGCACTACCATCAATTTGTTCTTGATCGGTCGAAGCCTTTTTGGGCGTCAGAACGGCTACGCCACCGCACTATTGGCTGCATTCTTTCCCTGGGAGATCTGGTTCGGGATGAGCGGCATGTCTGAAAGTTTAACCCACTTTTTCTTGAGTCTCGGACTTGTTTTTTTCTGTCGTTGGTTAAGCCGCGCGCCTGCTGTGTCTCCTGTCTGGTTAGTTCTGGCTAGTGGCGGGTTTCTCGGTGCCACGATGGTACGCTACGAAGCCTGGTTTTATAGTGCTGCTTATGCTGCTGCCGTACTATATGTATCCTGGCGACCTCATACTTTAAGCCGTCTAAAATGGCTACAAACTTTCCTGGCCCTTATTCCTGCTTTTAGCTTTAGCCTGGTTTGGATGCTGGCAAGTTGGCTCGACCCTCGGTTGCACTCACCGTTAGGTTTTGCCCGCCTCACCAGCGAAATTAACGCCCGGATCTATGGTACTCAAAATGCGAACGCTCAATTCTTAGACCGCCTCGTTTTCTACCCCCAAACCTTCCTGACTCTGCTGCCTCCGCTTACTTTCCTGGCTATAGGCGGTTCGATTCTGCTTCTCTGGCGACCTGTCAACACCACCCGGCCCTACCTTGCTCTGGTTTGGGGAGAGTTTGCATTATTCATTGTTACCACGCTTCCCTACAATAATATTGCGCCGGGTAGTGCGCGTTATCCAGTCTCAAATCTATTGTTACTGCTTCCTGTTGTAGCATATATTTTTCATTGGGTTGTTTGGCAACGTTCGGCTGTCCTGCGCTTAGTTGCGGCAATCGTTTTTGTAGGTTTACTGGCTTTGCTGGTGACAACTACCTTGAGCCGTTCTAAAGAATTTCCCGATGGCCCCACCCGCCAGGTTGCTCAGTGGTTGGAGGATCGTTGGAACGAAGGCTACCTCAAACCAGCCGAGAAAATCTTGCTCAATATTCCTGCTGCTGATGGACCAAGAGCCGACCAATTTACACGGGCTTACTATGCTTTGCGTGTACTTACAAACCATCCCGATAACTTTCTAGTGGAAGCGGACTCGACTAATTTTCTCAATGCCGCCAGAGCCGAAGATGGTACGGCTCCCCACCTGTGGGTACATTTGCGCGAAGCAGGTGGCGAGGTGGATATTCTTAAATTCAACTATCTTACCTTCAAGACTTTTGACGATTATACTGTGGCTCAAACGCCGGTCTACCGTTCTGCCATCCCTTCTCCTTCGCAAGGGGCGGCTAATCAGAAATTTAATTTTCAGGCTGATGAGTACAAGCCAAAAGAAAATACTACCGCCTGGATCACCCGCCCTGATGGTTCCGCAGTCAGCCTGGGTAATCGCTACGCTGACTCTAACGGCGTAATTGTTTATGATTACTTCATTCCTGATCCTGCTCCAGGTCGCTGGTTTATTACTATTGTAGGACTGGAGTCGGGACGGCGGGCTAAAGCCGGAGTTAAAATTTTAGCTCCAGGTCGTGGCTCATCGGTTGTCTCGGCCATAGCGTATTAAGAGGCAGTCCAATGACCGATACTGCCTCGAAAACTAAAAGGTTAGCCTCTAATCACCCAAATAAGTTTGACTCTACTTCGCCCAGTTGGTTGCGAAAGTTTCTAAACCCTACTTTTTTAGCTTTCCTTGCTTCGCTGGGCCTGACCCTTATTTATGCCCGAAATGTAGTCTCGAATTTATCGAGTGGTGTGCTGGGTGGCGGCACTGACGGCTACGAAAATATGTGGGACGATTTTTGGGTGCAAAAAGCCCTCTTCGAGCTTGGTCGCAATCCCTTCTTCACCGATTATATGTATTACCCACTCGGTACAAGCTTGCGGTTTCACACCCTGCATCCAAGTACCGGTATTCTATCTGCCCCTTTGTGGTGGCTTTTTGGCGGCATTGTTAGCACAAATCTAGTCTTTTTATTATCGCTCGTCTTTACCTGCTTTTTTGCTTTTTTGCTCTTTCGCAACATTCTAACCCAAAGTTTTTTATCCAGAACGACTGAGTCTGCTTTTTCTCCTTTCCAGCAAAATCTTGCGGCATTTGGTGGCGCGGCTCTTTTCAGCTTTGCCAACTTACAGGTTGTAAATTTCCTGGCGGCAGGCCAGACCGAAAAGCTTTCCGCCCAATGGCTTCCGCTTTATTTTTTGTTCTTGTTTCGAGCCGTCCGGCCAGACCCTCGCTGGTGGCTTTGGGTATCTCTGTCCGTGACAACCTTGATCACCCTTTCCTTGACAGATTGGCAATACACCATTTACGCCGTCCTGACCACCTTGCTTTATTTCGTTTTTTTGCTGTTCACTCGGCGTAGTTGGGCTGAAAAAGGTCTTATCTTTGCTAAACTAGCTCTCGTCGGCGGGGTATACCTTGCCATAGTGCTAGTACCACTTCTTCTTCCGATGCTCAAAGAAGCTAACGATTCGCCCTGGCTTTCTATCAGCGAGCAAAGCGTTTTTCACAGCCTCGATCTGCTGGATTACCTGCGGCCCGACCTGACTAACCCTGGCTACCTGGCTCTAGTTCTTATCGTCTTCGGCCTGATTACTGGTTGGCGACAGTCAGAAGGATTACGCTTCTGGGCAATTTGCGGAGGAATGGCCGCCCTCATGACTCTTGGCCCTCGGCTTATTTTTGCCGGGACAATTACTGATCTGCCGATGCCATACGCTTTACTCTACCGCTTGCCTGTTCTAAGCGCAGGACGCGATCCGCAACGTTTCTATACCCTGGTTATGCTGGCTTTTGGCGTGCTATTTGCTTTTGGCCTGCTGGCTCTTTTCACCCGCCTTCAAACCCTAACTGCCCCTCGCCTGCCTAAAAACTGGCAAAAACAAACTCTGCTTGCTCTAAGCACAGTTTTCGTGCTAAGTTTGACCTTGCTCGGCTTTCTGCTCGAAACTAACAAAGCTACCGTAACCCCTCCTACCTGGCCGCCTTTCTATCAGCAACTGGCCCAGGATCACGACAAATACGCTATTCTTGAGTTGCCCACTTTTCCTGCCGAAGGCCCGGCTCAGGATATTTTCATGGGTTATGCTACTCTCCATCAGAAATACCGTTTTGGGGGACGGATGGCCCGCGACCACAAGCTTAATAATCCGGCCAACCTGACTAAGACAGCCTTGCTCTTCCGCGATTTCTTTTACATGAATACGCCCCAGGCCAGCCTCTTTCGTCCCAAATCCGATTTCTTGCCCACCCCGGATTTTGGCAAGTTGGGGCTACCCTTGCTTAATTATTATAACGTCCGCTATATCGTAATTTATAATAACGAAGTCGGTCGGCGTCTCAACGAGCAAATTCTGGCTCTCCTTACCCAGGTATACGGCGGCAAGCTTCCGCCGACTTATTACGAAGATACTTTGATGCGCGTCTACAAAGTACCTGCTGTCCCGGCCCTTCCTGCCGACCAGTCCGTTTTTTTGGATGTCGGCCAGGGCTGGTATACGGCCCAACCGCAAGGGCAACAAACGTCGCGTTGGGCCGATACCTCCGAAGACCAATCGGCACAAGTCCTTGCCTTGAATCTCGGCCCGATTTCGCGTCAGGTTAAAATAAACTTCAAAGCTTTGAATTTCGTGCCGGAAGGTACTCGCCAAAAACGTACTCTCCGGGTTGCTCTTAACGATCAAAACCTGGTCGAGTATACTCTGCCGGAATACGGCCTCGAACAAGACCTTGAACTAAGTCTGACTTTACCGCCAGGGCTAAACCACCTGACTTTTAGCTCACCTCAACCGGCCCTGCCTGCCAATCCTGACCGCAACGTGGACGGACGTCAGCTGAGTTTCCGCTTATCTGATCTTAAACTCAGCTTGAACTGACTTTATCTTTAGAGCTTATAATGTTACACTCTCCGAACAACCGATGACCACCAAAATCTGATGAACAAGAGGTAGAGAATAATATGAGCGAAGACTCTTCACTCGATGCCGCCCGTCAAGAATACTTACACCAGATGCAACAAGAGCGCGGCTACGTGATGGATTTCCATCGCGTGTTAGCTCAAGAAGATTTTGCTTTCCTGCAAAGTTACAATAGTCTATTGCAATCGGCCTACCTCAATCCAAATACCCTGGCCGACCCAAAGACTAAAGAGTTAATCCTGATTGGTATCCTGGTATCCGTCCGCAGCTTGCCAGACCATATTCGTACCCACCTGAAACTTGCACAACAGCTAGGCGCGAGTCGAAAAGAAGTGCTTGAAGTGTTAGAAATGTGCCTACCACCGGCGGGATTACCAGCTTTTATGGAAGGTATTAATCTCTGGCGCGAAGTCTTCGAGGTATAACCTGCTATGAAACCTTCCGCCGACTCCTCCGACTCCTTTCTCTCTGCGGCCTCGCCTCAGCCTGGGAGTGACGAATATGCCGCCCATCAATACGCCTTGATCTACCCGCTCCTGGTGGAGCTTTACCCTCAGCCTCGTTGCGGTCTGGATTTCGAGACGCCTTTTCAGCTTTTGATTGCCACCATTCTTTCGGCTCAGTGTACCGATGTGCGGGTGAATCTGGTCACGCCCGCACTGTTTGCCCGCTATCCTACCGCTCTGGCAATGTCTGAGGCCAACCCGGAAGAATTGGAGAAGCTGATCTACACTACTGGTTTTTACCACAACAAAGCCCGTAGCATTCTGGGTGCCTCTAAGATGCTTGTCGAGCAGTATGGCGGCCAGATACCGCTTACAATGCCAGACCTCCTCAAGCTACCCGGCGTCGCCCGCAAGACCGCCAGCGTAGTATTAGGCAATGCTTTTGGCCTGAACGAAGGAATCGCCGTAGATACCCATGTCACCCGGTTAGCTGGGCGTCTTGGTCTTTCCGCCAACACTACCCCAGAAAAGATTGAGCGCGACCTTATGAGGCTGGCTCCGCGTCAGGAATGGACTAATTTATCACATCGCCTGATCTGGCACGGTCGGTTAGTTTGCGAGGCTCGTAAGCCACGCTGTGGTAGTTGCACCCTGGCTCAGGTTTGCCCTTCCAGCCCACTTAACGCGGCCCCTGCTTCCTCACTTTCATCTGATGCCTAAAAAAGTTCAGCTTCATATGATAATCTAAAATTATTGCCTATTCTACTCTTATAGCTGCTATAATATTCTTACTTCTGTAAGGGACTTCGATAAATGGTTTAGTAGATTTATAGGTACGAAGAATGTTAGACACCTTATACCATTTGTTTAATTACACTATTTCTGTGTGCTACTTCATTATTTTTTTGCTAATCTTCACCGGGCTTGTGCGCGAAAAGGTTTTTGGCCGTAATGCCCTCGGTACTGCCACAAGTGGCATTTTCTTAACTTGTAGCCTCGGTCATCTTGCGCATGCTAGTACCACACATCTTGCGAATTCTGGTTGGGAAGGGGGTTTGCAGGTTATCATAGATGGCTGGACAGTCCTGCCATCTATAGCCTATGTAATCCTGCGTCGTAAATACGGCTTGATTATTCGTGGCCCAGACATGATCAACGAGTTCCACGCTCAACTGGCCGAAAAATCTGCTGAAATTAAATCTTTGCATCAGTTAGAACAACTCAAAGATGACTTCATAGCAATGGCAAGCCACGAATTGCGTACCCCCCTGACAACCATTAAAGGTTACGCCCAAATTCTTACCAGACGCGTAGCAGTTTTTGGCGATCAGAAAGTTGAACTGGCTGTCGCTACGATCAATCAGCAGGTGGGGCGTATGAGCAACCTCATTAACATGTTGCTAGATGTTAGCCGCATCCAGAGCCATAAAATTGAATTACATCCCGAAGTTCTCGACCTGTCCAAACTGATTGACGAAATTGTTACTCGGTTGCAAATTACCAGCACCACCCACCAGTTTAACTTATCCCTACTTCCGCACCCTGTCTGGGTCAAAATTGATCCTGAACGGGTCGAACAAATTTTGAGCAATTTAATTAATAATGCCGTTAAGTACAGCCCTTTGGCTTCGCGAGTTGACATAACTCTGCAAGAAAATGAGAGAAACGTTACCTTGCAGATCAGGGATTATGGGTCTGGTATTGATCCAAACGAGCTACCCAAAGTGTTTGAGCGATTTTATCGCTCACCCCAGGTACGTAATTCCAATAAAGAGGGGTTAGGTTTAGGGTTATATATTTGCCAGGAACTCGTGCGGGCGAGCGGAGGAGAAATAAGGGTTTCAAGCACAGTTGGTGAAGGCAGCACTTTTACCATTTCGTTGCTTCTGGCTTCGGCTCCTTCTGCCCCCGATTATAGCCTTGCCGAGCCTAATTAAGCGGAGGCTCGGTAAGCGGTAAAGCTTTCAGGTCGGCAAGAGTATCCACGTCTTCGTGGATAGCCGGATCGTTTACTGGTAGTTCCCGTGCCGCTGCCGGGTGCGTGCGCACTACCGCCCGCCCGCCGGTGTCGCCTTCTAAAGCGGTCAGTTCCTCGAAATAGGCCCGTCCGAAAATGACTGGATTTCCGCGTCTGCCGTTATAAGTTGGAAAAATAATCAAGCTTGCCGCTTGTTGGCCCAGGCTAACAAAGTAACTCGAAATCCTCTCAAGCGTAGTACCGCTCAGTCGAGGTTGGTCGGCCAGCATAAACAAAATACCCGGTGCCGCGGGCCAGTCTGCCTGCACCCTTTCAACTCCTGCTGCCACCGAATAACCTTGACCTTCTTTCCAGCGTGGATTATAGACAGCCCTAACCGGCGTGGGCCATTCCTGGTCGGCTAGAAGTTGGGCTACTTCTTCGCTTCGATTGCCCGTTACTACGTAAACCGGCCCAAGCCGAGCCTGGGTTGCCAGTTTTACCGTGCGCTCCACAAGCGTTGGACTATCTGGTTGCGGCCAATGTTCCAACTGTTTCGCCCGCCCAAACCGCCGGGCTGCCCCTGCTGCCAGAATGACAACTGGCAGAAAGTAGGATGCCTCAAATGTGTCCACCGGATATTGCCTATTCCTTTCCCCCTCACTTAACCCAGGCCAGTCGGTCTACCGCGAAAGCGCGGGCCAGCACTTCTTGCTTGATTGGCTGACCTTGCGCGTTCACCACGTAAATTGTATTATTCTGGTAATAAGCTAATGATTTGCCGCCTGGTTCCCAGGTGTAGAAACGAGCGCGAAAAGAATAGTAGGGTGGATAATCTAAGGTTAAAGGCCGGTTGCCACCATTCGAGAAATTCAAGATTACAATTCGGTTTGTGCTATCAGTAATTCCATACTGGTTATCCAGCTTTGCGTCCAAAGCCCGGTTATAAAAGGCCAGGCTCTGACCGTCCGAGGATACGACCGGCCCCGAACCCCGGTCGTAGGAACGCCAACCACGGCCAGTCGTTGTAGCAGTCGGAACTAGCAGAGCCTGAATGCTGGTAATCTGGCTGGAAAAAGCGACTGTTGCAATCAGGCGGGTGCTATCCGGGGTAAATCCGACCAGGCGATTAATATAATTGCCCGACTGTTCCTCGATCCGGCCTTGTGGCGTAATTAGCCAGACTTGCCAGATTGAAGTATAGCCTCCGGCCCCACTCATTGCCAGATAGCGACCATCCGGCGACCAGGCCAATCCCTTACCCAGCGAGCTATAGCGATTGTCGAAGCGTCCGAGAGCGGCAATTCGTTGGTCTGCGCTGCTTCCATTTACCGAAGCGATATAAAGCTCGTAAGTGGTAGTTTCGACTTTGTAGGCAATCTGCTGACCGTCCGGCGACCAGGTAAAAGCCGACACATTCTTATCCGTCACCAGGTGAGGTGTGCCGGAAATTTCACCCGTCCCGTCCAGGCTTATAACGTAGAGACCTGGTTTAAGATTTTTGTCTTCGCTCAGGGCCTGAAAAGCCAGTTGGCGACCGTCTGGCGACCAGCGGGCCACGTAGGAGAGGTCATCCGGGTTGCCTCCGCCTTCGGTGATCTTGCGTTTGTTTTTACCGTCCAGCCCAACCACGTACAAAGCTGAATTGAAGCGTTCTCCCACCTCGATATAAGCCATCCGGTCGCCATTGGGTGCCAGGTTAAAATCAATTAGCTTGAATGGCCCCGCACTTACCAGCGTCTGTACACCGCTCTTAAGATCATTGACGATAAGCTCACGCTGTCCAACCCCACTGACATAAATCAATTTACCTGCGGCAAGGCTTGAATTGGCTGCATTTGGGTTGCTCGTTTTCGCCGGGCTGCCCGGCGTGGCGGTGGCCGCTTCGCCCGCGCCCAGCAAATCCATTCCGCAACAGACCGGGTTTAGCGCGGCACCTCGCCCACTCAAAAGAACCTGGGTATTTTTATTGACTGTATCCAACGTTTCGAGGGTTTCGTCGAAAAAATCGTAAATGTAGTTTCCGGCCTGGCTTTGCAAAGTATTGCGCCCGGCTCCGGCCCGGTCGTACAGTAAGCGACGATTATCAGGAAGCCAGCTAACGTTTAGCACCGAGTCTTTGTCCTGCCCCAGAGCCGCCGAACCGACCGAAAAATAGCGGGTGTTACCCGTGCTAGCATCTACGACGCTTAACCTGGCACTTCCATCGCTAAAAGCCAACGTTCGACTGTTGGGCGACCAGGCGGGGCCAAGATTGAGCCGACCCGCCGGATTATAATAATCCGCGTAAGCCCAGGTCATGCTAACCACTTCGCGGGCGCTGCCGTCGTAATCGGCCAATTTTCGGGCTGCCGTTCCTTCGGGGCTGAGACGGTAGAGCGTGGCTTTGTTGCGCTGAGTATCCAGGGCAGTAAAAGCCAGGGCAGTGCCATCCGGCGACCAGCTAACGTAGAGTATGTCCAGGTCGGTCAACTTGGCTTTTTCGCTTAACGAAACTCGCCCGCTTCCGTCTACCCCGATCAGATTCAAAGTACGCTTCTGGTCAATCACATTATTTCCGCCCAAAAAAGCAATTCGCTTGCCATCCGGCGACCACACCCCGGCCACGGCGTCTCCAACCAGCAAAGTCGGTTGCCCGCTCTCCACTGGCCCTACCCATAGGCTGGCTTGCCCGCTTTTGGTTGTGCTGCTGCCGCCCGCCGGCGAGGGTGCTGGCCCGTCATCCGGTATTGGCGGCGGAACATTCGGATCGAGTGTAGGCGGCACACCTGGCAAGCTCCCGGCCCCCGGCGGCGTTGTACCCGGTTGAAAAGGGGTAAAACTTGGCCCCGGTACTACATTAGCCGGGCCGGTTGGTCCCGTAGGGGGCGTTCCGCGTGAAGTGACGGCAGGACTAGGCCGGGCTTGCTCTTCTGGAGCGGCCAGCATTATATTAGAGTAACTCTGGCCGTTGAGCTGGTTTTGGACTTGCCCACTTGCGCCAGGGGTATTCACCCGCAAGAAAAGCAACTTCTGGCTATCCGGCGACCAAACTGGCTTGAAAGCATCCTGGGCCACCGTGCGGCGGTTTTTGCCGTCGGCATCTACTACAATCAAACGACGTCCCCGGCTGTAATCTCCGGCAGCCTGATCGCCGTTAAGTTCGGTAAAAGCTACCCGGCGTCCATCTGGCGACCAAACCGCGCCGTATTCAGCGGCGGCATTTTCAGTTAGGCGTCCAACTACTTTGCCGCTCAGGTCAAATGTGTACAGGTCAGGCCAGCCATCCCGGTTGCTCAAAGCCAGTACCCGGTCGAGCGGTAAGTTAGCATCTTTAGTAGTTGAAGTCGGTGTGGCTTCGTCGCCACATGCCCCTAGCAGTACCAGCGAAACCAGCAGGGTCGCCAGGGCCGCCGCAAGCCGGGCTACTTTAGATTTGCCGCAGGTCAAAATTGCCATTAAAATTTCCTGAAGTGCCTTTTGTAGTGCTTTACAGTATTTGATATTCGAGAAAATAGTTCAAATCTTAGCTGATTTTACCTTACCTACTTCCCGGTGTCCAGATAAAATCCACCAGTCCGCCTTGCTAACCCTGCGCAATCGTAATACAATATCCTCGTTAAAGATATAACAATTTCTGGCAAGACTAGAATAGCACGGCAGGTATAGAATGCTTCAAGTTGGTGTTTTGAAGGGACGCGCCGTTGTAGGGCTGTTAATCAGTGCCTGGTGGTTGGGATTAGTTTTGCTTTTTGCGCCCGGCGTGCGGGCTGCCGAGGGTATTGTAATCCACGATGACCCCGATGCTAACGGCTACCGGGTGACGGTGCTGGGCCGACCAAATCCGATTTCGGTTGGTAAAGTTAATTTACTGATCCGCCTGGCTCGTCCGAACGGCGCGAACGGTGAGGCTCCCCTCCGTGGGGCAAAAGTTGTAGTTGAATTTAACCATATCAGTGGGCCGGGTGCCGACAACAAAGCTTCGTATGTGCAACGCCGGAACCTGGTAGCCGACGAAAGCGAACCTGGCACCTACGAAGTAAGCGACTCGCTTCAAAATGAGGGAGTCTACCGCATCAGCCTGAACATTGACGATAACGGCAAGAAAACCGTGACCTCCTTCGATATCAACGCCCAACCTCAACCGGATGACCGCTTTTTGAGTGTGATGCTCTTAGCTTTGTTTCCGATCTTTCTGGCCTGGTTAGTCTGGATGTATCTCAAACGTCCCTCAACTCCCCGCAAAGGCGACGCTCAACCACCTTCAGTTTCTGCCGAGGATGCCCCGGCCCAGGAAGAAGTACGGCGTTAAGATGGCTTTTGTACTGGCCGCTTTTGATAACCCCCAAAAAACCGCCGAAACTTTGCAATCCCTGGCCGACTCGCCCTTTGCAAACCTTTTGCAAAGCCGTTATCGTCCGTTCCTGCAACTCTACAGCATCAGCACCGAAACCGTCGAAGGCTTGCAGATAACTTTTCCTTCTTTCAAAGTTCGCCGCACTACTCGGTTGCTGGATAACACCGAAGGCGGCGTGCGCGGTGCTTTGTTGGGCATTGTGAGCGGGGTTGCTCTGGTAAATCTAGTGGGTTTTGGGCTGATGCTACTCGATAACGGGCGCAGTACGCTGGCCGAGGGTAGCGGCGTTGGTCTGGGGACTGCCGGTTCGCTGGTGCTATTGTTTCTGGGCTTTTTTGGAGCCTTTTTTGGCGGCTTAGTAGGTTTCCTGGCCGGGCGTCGCTGGTGGGGTTTGCCGATGGGCCTGGCCCGGCGTTACGAACAAAGGCTAAGCCAGGGTGAAATTGTGCTGGCCGTCAACCGATGGCGGCTATGGCGGGATGGCCCGCGCCGTCTGTCGCTGGTCGCTAAAAGCCGCCATCGGGAGAATCTTTCACTCGAACGTTTCTACTTCTGGCTGGGCGAACACGGTGCCAACCTTACTAGCCGCGGGTCTGGTTCGGTCGCCCCTC
>JBBRBE010000085.1:0-26550 GCA_038206175.1 Chloroflexia bacterium | reverse complement strand
CTTAGTCAAGAAGATTCTTCGCTTCGCTCAGAATGACACCTCAACTTTACATTTCCCCTACCATCAATGGGCCTGAAACAACGCAATAATATGTAAAATAAGTTAAATGATGAAATGAATGCTAAGGAGAAAGGCATTAGCCCTATTTATAGAGCTTCGTTGGGGTAGCCCGGCCCACGCCCTA
The DNA here is from genome assembly GCA_038206175.1 of Chloroflexia bacterium. Taxonomy (GTDB): domain Bacteria; phylum Chloroflexota; class Chloroflexia; order Chloroheliales; family Chloroheliaceae; genus 54-19. The sequence continues at coordinate 26,366 of JBBRBE010000085.1, read as the reverse complement.
CGGGTGTGGCCGGGCGGTCTTCATTACCACCCGGCCTTCCCTACATACAATATCTCTTTCCACGCACCCGGTCTTCATCACCACCCGGCCTTCCCTTACCCAAAATCTCTTTCCACGCGCCGGGCGGTCTGCGCTACCGCCGGGCGGTCGAAGGGTCGGGCCGTTTCGCTTACTTCTTTTTCTTCTTGGGAGGCCGCACCTGCCCGGCCCCGCCGCCCGCACCAGTGGGTACTTTGGCCGGGACACCGCCGCCATTGAGGGGACGCGGGCCGTTGCCAGTAGCCGGGCGCGGTGCGCCGCCTTTCTTGAAATCGGCCAGCGGGTCACGGGGTGGCGGTGCGATCCGCTTCGGTGCGCCGCCGCCGCCGCCCATACCGGGCATCCCGCCGCCGTTCATGGCACCGCCCAGCATCGAGCCGAGGTTCGCCATGTTCATCCCGCCGCCGCCACTGCCTTTGCCCATCTGCTGCATCATCTGGCGCATCACCCGGAACTGCTGCAACAGGTCGTTCACATCGGCCACCGTTACACCGCTACCGGCAGCAATCCGGCGACGGCGACTGGCATTGATAATATCCGGCTCGGTACGCTCTTTTTTGGTCATCGAAAGGACGATTGCCTCGGTGCGGCGAAGTTGCGCGGCGGCTTCGGGCGTATCCAGAGCATTGCGAAACTCCTTCATCTGCTTGCCCACACCCGGTAGCAGACCCAGGATACCACCCAGCGGCCCCATCTTCCGCAGCGATTTCATCTGGTTCAGGAAGTCCTCCAGGTCGAACTTTCCTTTCTTCATCTTCTCCTGAAGCTTCTTGGCTTCTTCCTCGTCGAACGCCGCTTGCGCCCGCTCGATCAGGGTCAGGATGTCGCCCATGCCCAGGATGCGCTGAGCGATGCGGTCGGGGTAGAACTGTTCCAGGCCAAAACCTTCGTTCGGGTCGAGCCGTTCGCCGACACCCATGTACTTGATCGGCACACCCGTAACGGCCCGCACCGACAGAGCCGAACCACCGCGAGCGTCACCGTCCATTTTAGTGACGATCAGCCCGGTCACGCCGACCTGCCGGTTGAACTCCATTGCCACGTTCACGGCTTCCTGGCCGCTCATCGCATCTACCACCAGCAGAACTTCGTGCGGTTGGACTTCGTTCTTGATCGTCTGCAACTCCTGCATCAGCAGTTCGTCAATCTGCAAACGTCCGGCAGTGTCAATAATAACGACCGTATTGTTGTTCTTTTTGGCCTGGGCTATCGCGTGTTCGGCAATAAGGGGCGGAGCAACCGAAGTGCCTTCGCTGTAGACCGGGATGCCGAGTTGCTGGCCGAGCGTCTGCAACTGATCCACGGCGGCGGGGCGGTACACGTCGGCGGCCACCAGAAGAGGCCGTTGTTTTTGCTGCCGCAAGACGGCGGCCAGTTTGCCGACAGTAGTCGTCTTACCGGAACCCTGCAACCCGACCATCATAATGATCGTGGGCGGGGTCTTTTGCAAATTGAGCTTGTTAGCTTCTTCGCCCTCTTCTCCGCCACCGCCCAGAAGTTCGGTTAGCTTGTCGTCTACGATTTTGATAACTTGCTGGCCGGGGGTCAGCTTGGTCTGAATTTGCATCCCCAGAGCTTCGTCCGTGACATCTTTGACAAATTCTTCGGCCACAATCGTATTTACGTCGGCTTCGAGCAGAGCGCGGCGCACCTCGAGCATCGCTTTGCGAATGTCGTCCTCGCTCAGTTTAGTACGCCCGGTCAGGGTTCTAAAAGTGCCTTCTAATCGTTCGGAGAGTGTTTCAAACATTTTCTTCTAAGTCCTTATAGGCGATTAATTACCAGCACTTGCCCTTATTTAAGAAGCAGGGGTTGCTTTTCGGCAGTTACTAATCGCTGATAGCTAATAGCTGACGGCTAATTCCGCTGGAACATTCCGTTAACATAGGCTTCCGGCTCGAATTCGGCAAAGTCGTTGACCGACTCGCCCGTGCCGATGTACTTGATCGGTATTTTCAGTTCGTTGACGATAGCGAAAGCTACCCCACCCTTAGCCGTGCCGTCCAGTTTGGTTAGAATAATTCCATCTATGCCCACCGCATTAGTAAAATGCTTGGCTTGCGAGAGGCCGTTCTGCCCAAAGTTAGCTTCCAGCACCAGCAAAATCTCGTTGGGTGCGCCCGCCTGAGCCTTTTCAACCGTCCGCTCGATTTTCTTCATCTCTTCCATCAAGTTGAGGTTAGTCTGCAAGCGGCCCGACGTATCAATAATCGCAATGTCGGCTTCTTCTTGCTGCGCGGCCTTAACCGTATCGAAGCCGACCGCCGCCGGGTCGGAGTTCGGCCCCCGCGCCACCACCGGCACACCGATCCGTTCGCCCCAGATTTTAAGCTGCTCGATGGCCCCGGCCCGGAAAGTATCCGCCGCGCCCAGCACGACCTTTGCCTCGCCGCTCTGGTAATAAGAAGCCAGCTTTGCAATCGAAGTCGTCTTACCGGCCCCGTTCACCCCCACTACCATAATTACATACGGTCGCTTTTCGCCTTCCGCACCGAGTCCGGCATTGGGCAGGACAGCGGGCGGCGCGGGAGCCTGGCCCTTTGCCAGCTTGCCGACCTGTTTGGTGGCCTGTTTCACGGCCCACTCGCGGTCGCGGGCCTCCTTTTCGTGAATTGCGTTGACGCTGGCGACGGCTTTGCCCTGCACTTCGGTCAGGGTACGCACCATTTCGGCCCGGAAAATACGCTCGACATCTTTGCTGCGCCGGGTACGTTCGTCCAGGGCGCGTCGCTGGCTGGCCTCGATCAACTTCGTGGTCAGGTTGTAACCCAGGTCGGCCTGCAACAGCAGCTTTTCCAGGCTATTCCAGAATTCGTCAGTGATGTCGTCCGCATCGAAAAGCTTGCCGATCTGCCCGAAAACGCCGCTATCGCTGCGGGTTTTCTCCAGAGCTTGCTCGGTCTGCTGCTCGATCACTTCCTCGGCCTGTTTGTTCCGCCGAAAAAACTTAAACACACTACCTCCCTAAAGCTTGTCGCCTTGAACTCTTTATCAGCTTCTTTATTAAGCTTTATTACAGAGCTTCATTATAGCTTAGAGTCATATACTCCTCATAACTGAGAACCCTATTTTAGCACAAAGACCGGGCTAAGGCCACGTTAGAAAAGTGCTAGAAGAAAGCAGGTTGCGGCGAGGCGGCAAAAGCACTATACTTGAAGGGTAAGAAAGCACGAATATAGAACGATCCCGCTCGGTCGGGGTGCGTCCCACGCCAGAAAGGAGCCAACCAAATTATGCTAATTAAAGATGCTGTACGCTCGATTGTGGAGCGTGCCGAAGGCGACCAGAGCCTGGCGTCGGTAGACCCGGAACTTTTTGAAGCAATCAAACTTGAGCAGAACCGCCAGCGCGATAAAATCGAACTGATCGCCAGCGAGAACTACGTCAGCCGGGCCGTCCTGGAAGCTCAGGGCAGCGTTCTGACCAACAAATACGCCGAGGGCTATCCCGGCAAACGCTACTACGGCGGCTGCGAGTACGTTGATATTGCCGAAAACCTGGCGATTGCCCGCGCTAAAGAAATTTTCGGGGCCGGGTTTGCCAATGTCCAACCGCATAGCGGGGCGCAGGCGAATATGGCCGTCTACTTCGGACTGTTGAACATTGGCGATACTGTCCTGGGCATGAACCTGGCTCACGGCGGGCATCTTACCCACGGCTCGCCAGTCAACTTTAGCGGTCGGTTCTACAATATTATCCCTTACGGCGTGGACAAAGGAACCGAACTGATTGATTACGACGAGGTAGCGCGGCTGGCCGAGGAACATAAACCGAAGATGATTATTGCCGGAGCCAGTGCTTACTCCCGCGTGATTGACTTCGCCCGCTTCCGCCAGATTGCCGACTCGGTGGGGGCGTACCTGTTTGTAGATATGGCCCACATTGCGGGCCTGGTCGCGGCGGGCCTGCACCCGAACCCGGTCGAACATGCTCACGCCGTCACCACCACTACCCACAAAACCTTGCGCGGGCCTCGCGGCGGGCTGATCCTGACCAACGACCCCGACCTCGCCAAACTTTTCGACAAAAACATCTTCCCCGGTGTGCAGGGTGGCCCGCTCATGCACGTGATCGCGGCTAAAGCGGTCGCTTTCAAAGAAGCCCTCCAACCCGGCTTCAAAGATTACCAGCGGCAGGTCGTGGCAAATGCCCGCCAGATGGCCCAGACTTTCCAGGAAGAAGGACTGCGGATCGTCAGTGGCGGCACCGACAACCACCTGATGCTGGTTGACCTGAGCGTAGTCGGACGCACCGGCAAAGAAGTGCAACTGGCCCTGGACGAAGTGAATATCACGGCCAACAAGAACGGAATTCCCTACGACCAGAAAAGCCCGGCAGTCACCAGTGGTATTCGCCTCGGTTCGCCCGCCACCACTACTCGCGGCTTCCGCGAGGCGGAGATGACCCAGATTGCCCGGTTGATCAGCCGGGTAGTCAAGAACCTGGGCGACGAGACGACCTACGGCCAGGTGCGGGAGGAAGTAGAAGGCATTGTCAGTCGCTTCCCGGTGCCGGGAATTGATTAGATAGGATCGGCTTTTCACTTTCGGCTTTCGTTCGCCACTGCAACCCTCGCCAGGGCAAGCCTTTGACCTGGCGAACGAAAGGCCGGAAAAAGCAGATAAAGATAATAACGGAGTGGGGAGTTGAGTATCGAACTGACGGCGGCGGAGGCGGCGGAACTGCACGTTTCGCGCCATCCCCTGATCCTGCACAAGTTGAGCATCTTGCGAGATGTGCAGACCGAGCCGAAACGCTTCCGCGAGGTGGTCAACGAAATTACGTCGCTGCTGGCGTATGAGGCTCTGGCCGATTTGCCGACTCAGCCAATTACGGTGCAAACGCCCCTGACCCAGATGGAGGCCCAGGAAATCGCCCTGCGGATTGGCCTCGTGCCGATTCTGCGGAGTGGGAGCGGGATGGTCGGGGCCATGCTAAATATGATCCCCTCGGCCCAGGTCTGGCATATCGGCCTCTACCGCGATCACCAGACGCTCCAGCCAGTGACGTATTACAACAAGTTACCCAACCACGCCGCGACCGACCTGTGCCTGGTACTCGACCCGATGCTGGCAACCGGCGGCTCGGCGGCGGCGACCATTACGATTTTGAAGGAGTGGGGTGCAGGCCAGATCAAGTTTATGGGCTTGATTGCCGCCCCCGAAGGCGTGCGTGTCCTGCGCCAGGCCCACCCCGATGTTCCGATCTACGTGGCGGCCCTCGATAGCCATCTGAACGAACAAGCCTACATCGTACCGGGTCTGGGGGACGCGGGCGACCGTCAGTTTGGCACGATCTAAAAACATTCTATGCCCATAGATTTTTATCCTTACATCCTGGCTGGCAGTGCGGTGCTGGCCTTTGGTATTTCCTGGCTCTTGACCCCCAGGCTGCGCGATCTAGCCATCCGGCGGGGTCTTTTTGATATGCCCGCCAAACGGAAAATCCACAAAGTGCCGATCCCTCGGATCGGCGGCGTGGCGATTTTTGCCGGGTTTTTGGTGACGGTGCTGGGCGCGGTGGGCCTCGGTTTGCTGGTGCCGAATTTCTGGAATTTCGAGGATGTTTGCCGGATCGGGCTACTCTTGCTGGGTTCGACCCTCGTCGCGGGCGTGATGCTGGTGGACGACCTCAAAGGATTGCCGCCGCTGCCCCGGCTGGCCTGGCAATTCGGGGCCGCCGCGATTGTAATCGTCCCGCAGCTTTTGTGGAACGGCTCGCGTCCGATTGGAGTGCTGATTGATAATATCGCCGGGTATAACTTGCTTTTCCTGGCCGCGCCGTTCACCTTCTTCTGGATCGTCGGAATGATGAATACGGTTAACTGGACCGATGGCATGGATGGGCTGGCCGGCGGAGTGGTCGGCATCGGTGCCTTGATTTTGTTTTTGGAAACGGTCTTTCAGTTCGTAGGAGAGGGTAGCCGGGGCTTTCAGTTTACCACTGCCCTGTTGTCGCTGGCTCTGGCGGCTTCCATCGGCGGCTTTTTGATTTTCAACTGGCATCCCGCCTCGATCATCATGGGCGATAGCGGGGCGATGTTCCTGGGCTATGCTCTGGCGGTTATCTCGATTATAGACGGAGCCAAAGTCGCCAGTGCTTTGCTAATTATCGGCTTCCCGGTGCTGGATGTCGCGTTCGTCATTCTCAACCGCATCCGGCGCGGCCAATCTCCCCTGCGGGCCGACCGCACCCACATTCACCAGCGTTTGCTGGACATCGGGTGGAGTACGCCGCGAATCGTCGGTCTATTCTATTTCCTCAGCCTGATTTTTGGCATTATCGGGGTGCTACCCGTTACCCAATCCAAAACGATCAAGTTTATTAGCCTGGTCGCCCTGGTGGTCTGTTTAATCCCCCTCCTGGTGTACAGCGTGCGCCATTCGCCCCGCCAGCCAGAATTAGAAGAACGGCAAGAAGCCGACCCGGAGCGAGTCGGCCCGACCAGTTAGCCCCGGCTAGACCTGAGCGGCCTGGGTGCGGATGGCATAACGGGTGCGCAGGGGTTCGAGAGGTTGATCCCAGTGTTCTTCCCAGCGCACCCCTAAGAGTGGGCGGGTTTGCCGACCATGCCGCCAGCCTCGCCCGATGATCGCCAGTAAGCCCGGTAGTCCGTCGGGCATCGAAAGCAGGGTCAAGAGGCTAGTCCAGACCAGCACATTCGCCGAGAATGACCGCCCGGCCTGGGCCAGTTCAAAAGCCTGTAACGCGATTTCATCCTCGCCACTGGTCGAATAGCCCAGCAGCACGTGCCGCAGATCGTGCGTTTCAAACATCCGCCGCCCGATATATTCCGGCCCGGTCAGGTTGGCCCCCCGCGGCGGAAGTTGGTAGCCCGGAACGATTTCCAGCGACAGATTATGGTCTTTTAGCTGGTGGTAGAAAGCATAACCGAGCGTACCTCTGGGATGGTGGCGTAAATCTTCGAGCTGCATGGGTGGCCGCAGATAACCTACGCCGATGGCTTCCGCCAGGCCGGGGCAGTCAAGAATTGATTGGGCGTAAGCCTGTTTTAACTCGTCACCCAGCGCGTGCCACAATTTCTCGGTATTTTTAATCAGCCGGTTAGTATCCGGCGGGTTTTCGATTTCGTCCCACAGATAAGCTTTTAAGCTTTCGGGCATGAGTCGTGGGTTTACCTCTAGCCCTCCGTGGCCCTCCGGCCCTGGCTGGCCCGACCATTCGGCCAGGCCCCGGTCTATAATTTCAACCGTTCTTTCCGGCTCGACAAAAGCCGCCTGCCCTAGCCGGACGCACAGCCGAATATGCCGCGTTGGCAATCCAGAGCCTAGCGCGTGGGTCAGGTGTTGGAGATTGGCCTCGAACTCGCCCGGCCTGCTCTCTAAGGCGGCAATAAAAGCCGTTTTTATGTGTGATCTTACTCCTGGCATCCCTAAACCTCCTGTCAGGGTTCCTTTCCCGCCGCCGGTCGCCCCGCTAAGCTAGCCCTGGCCGATGTAAATAGGCCGGTCTATCGGCGTGCTGAGCGCGACCGTAGTACGGGTATTGGCGACGCCATCAATGCGGCGCAAGCGGGTGGTGAGTTCTTGCAATTCGAGCGGGGTACTGACGCGAGCCTTCAAAATAAAAGACTCCTCCCCGGCTACCACGTGACATTCTTCGACAAACGGCTCCTCGCGGATTAAATCCACGATTGCCAGTTCATCGGCGTAACTTGGCCCGCCCATTAAAGTTACGCTGATAAAAGCAGTCAGGTTCTTGCCTAGCTTGTTAGCGTCTACGTTTGCGCCGTAGCCGGTGATAACGCCCCGTTCCTGAAGCTTCTTGATCCGCTCGAAGACCGAAGGAGCTTTGATACCAACCTGCTCGGCAATATCGGCGTGAGTGGTTTTGCTATCGCTGAGCAAAATCCGCAAGATTTTCTGGTCTATCTCGTCTAACATTAAATGTTTACCCTGAATTCCAACCTACTTACCTACCCATTTACCCTGTTCCTACTAACCAAAATTAGCCAATTTACTCTACTCAAGCTGTAAAATCGTCTGGGCCAGGTGTTCGCTGTCGTGGCGCAAGACGGCTTTGCCCATCGAAAAAGTCCCGGTCAGAATCCGTTGCCGAACGAGCTTGCTGGCCTGATCCAGGTCGGCTTGCACCGGGAATTTACGCTCGGTTTCGTACATGCGCCGGGCCAGGTCGCTAATCGGCCCCTCGTTGACCACGGCGTAATCGAGCAAGTCGTCCGGGTGGAGGTATTCGGTAATTTTCTGGATGAAATCGGAAGCTTTGTAGCCGTCGGTTTCCGCCGGGTCGGTCACTAAATTGCAAATATAGATTTTGGTGGCGCGAGTTTCTCGCAAAACTTCGGCCACGCCTTCGACCAGGAAATTGGGTAGAATTGAGGTAAAAAGACTGCCAGGGCCGATCACGATCTTGTCGGCGGCCCGGATTGCTTCGGCGGCGGGCCGGAATATCTGGGCGCGGCGCGACAGGCTGATGTATTCGATCCGCATGTCCAGGTCGCTGCTCCGCAGGTCAATATTAGTCTCGCCGTAGACTTCGCGCCCGTTGGCAAGCCGGGCGACCAGTTCCACGTTGTTGAGCGTGACGGGTAGCACCCGGCCCTGCAAATTCATCAGCCAGCTAATCGCTTCGATGCCAAAAGAAGGGCCACCCTCCCAGTCGTAAGAAGCCGCCAGCAACAGATTGCCCAGCGAGTGACCTTTCAAGCCTTCGCCCTTCTGAAAACGGTAGCTTAGAAAGTCGCGCCACTTGATGCTGCGCTCGTCGTCGGGCAGGAGTTCGGAAATACATTTGAGAATGTCGCCGGGGGGTAAAATACCGTGTTCGTCGCGCAGCCGTCCGCTACTGCCGCCGCTATCCATCATCGAGACGATAGCTGTTACGTCGGCGACTTTCTTAAGCTGGCTCAGCACAGTCGAAACTCCGGTGCCGCCGCCAATCACTACGATATTAGGCCGCGCTGGGCCTGCATAAGTCGTTTGGGCCATAAAAAAGAAGCACACCTCACGTCAGTTCGAGCCTGACCACTCGTTTATCGTTTAGTCGGTTGGCTTCAAATTATATGCCGGAAAGTGGCTCAGAGCAAATCGCCCTGCCAACTCTTATAAAGTTTCAAAGAGCAAAATTGTGTCTGATCGAGCTGTTTTATCTTCAGGCTTCGCTAATAACCTGATCCAGAATCTGTTGCAAATCTTTGAGGCGGTAAGGTTTGCTGGCAATGCCGCTAAAACCGTATTTGCGGAAATTAGCCATAACCAGGTCATCGGAGTAGCCGCTAGAAACGATTACTTTAGCTTTTGGATCGTTTTTGAGGATTTGACGGACGGCTTCTTCGCCGCCCATGCCGTTTGGAACGGTCAGGTCGAGAATGACCGCATCGAAGGGAAGCTTATTCGCCATTGCTTCGCGGTAAAGCTGGAGAGCTTCGAGGCCATCGGCGGCCACTTCGCAAGAATAACCCAGATGGGTTAACAAACGGCTGATGGTTTGGCGAATAGAAGGTTCGTCGTCCATTATCAGGATGCGGCCACTGGAAACCGGGAGAACCTGGGCCGAGGTGGGGGTAATTTCTTTACTCAGCGGTTGGGTGGAACTAGAGGCGGGTAAATAAAGGGTAAAGCTCGTACCGTCGCCCGGTTCGCTCTGTACCTCGATGTGACCTTCGTGCTGGCGGATAATCGAAAAAACGGTTGCCAGGCCCAGGCCACTGCCGAAATTTTTAGTGGTAAAAAAGGGGTCGAAGATTTTAGCCAGATTTTCCGCCGAAATACCGCTGCCTTCGTCCTGCACGCTTATTTGTACATATGATCCGCCCGGCAGGGTAGCGACTTCCTCGGCGTGCAGAACAACATTGCGGGCGGTAACACCTATTTTGCCGCCATCAGGCATAGCCTGGACCGCGTTCAGCACCAGATTTTGAATAACCTGGCTCAGCTGGCCTGCGTCTACTTCTGCCGCCGCTAAATCCGGCTCAATCTTAAATTCAAGGCTCGCCCGGCTGCCGCTTACCATAAAACGAGCCGAATCCTCGATGATTTCGCCCAACTGGGCCATTTTGCGGACTGGTGCGCCGCCTTTGGCAAAGGTAAGTAACTGGCGAGTCAGGCTAATCGCTCGCTGACTGGCTTTTTCGGCTTCCTGCAAACTACCAATAACATCCCAGTTGGCTGAACCAGCATTGAGGGTCGTTTGCACCAGCGAAAGATTACCCAGAATTACCGACAGCAAATTATTAAAATCGTGGGCCAACCCGCCGGCCAGTATGCCCAGCGATTCCAGTTTGTGAATAAGCTGAAGCTGCCGTTCCAAAGCCTGTTTATCCGCTTCGATCTGCTTTTGTTCCGTAATATCTTTGGCAACGACAACGAAGCCTCGAACTTGCCCGGTTCCAGCAGTCGTCTCACGCACCACCAGATGTAACCAGCGAATGGGGCCATCTTTGCGCTTTATCCGGCAGTCTAGCTCGTGGGTTTTTCCTTTACCTTTATCCTCTAAGAATTGCTGCCCCAATGCTAGAAAAAGAGGTTTATCTTCCTGAACAATAATGCCTTCTATTTTGTTAAATTGTGCAAATTCACTGGCGTTATAGCCGGTGACACTTTCTACGGCATCAGTAACCCAATCAAGTTTAGTTGGCCCAGACCCGTTAGTAGAAACAGACCAGACAAAATCAGAGGTCATTTCGGAGATCAGCCGGTAGCGAGCCTCACTGTGGCGCAATTGCTCCTCGGCCTGTTTCTGCTCGGTAATGTCTTTGGAGGCTCCAATGATACCATTAACCTGCCGGGCTTCGTTCAGCAGCGGTTGCGTTAGAAATCTTAGCCAACGTAGTTGACCATCTTTGCGCTTTATCCGAAACTCACCCTGGGCTGAATTACCGGCAAAAATCTGCTGGACACCTTCGATCATTATCTGCAAATCTTCACCGGGCAAAATCGAGGGCCAGCCACCGATGGCTTCCAGTTCGCGCAGAGTATAGCCGGTAACGGTTTCTATCGCATCGGTGGCCCAATCAATTTTATATTCGCCCTGTGGAGTTATCGAAGCGGCCCAGACAAAATCGGAGGTCATTTCGGAGATAAGCCGGTAGCGCGCTTCGCTCTGGCGCAATTGCTCTTCGGTGTGCTTTTGTTCGGTAATATCCTGCACCATTACGATACCGCCGAGAATAATCCCTTGCTTGTCGCGCAAGGGCCGCACCCTGGTCAATAAAGGTTTTTCGCCGAAAATCAGTTCAAGCGAAGTTTCCTGGCCCTGCAAAGCGAGCCGGTAGTGATAGGCGATACGGTCATAATTCTGAGGCGAAACTAACTCCTGGAGAAGCTTACCTTCGATATTTTCTTTAGGGGTTTGTAAACTTGCCCCTTCCGCCAGCACATAACGTAAATCCTGGTCGAAAACAAAAATAAACCCGTTTGGCAAATTTTGCAGCAGGGTTTGATAAAACTGTAGGTCTTTGGGTGCGGTAGGAGAATAAGTTATAGGAGAATAAGTCGTGGCCTGGGCCAGACGGTGTTCCAGTTCGGCAACTTTGGCCCGAAGTAGGGACAGTTCTTCAAGGACGGGTTTTTGGTTCTGTTTCGTTTCCGTCATTATTAATGGCCCCACTAGAACATTTTGGTTTATTTTATGAATTTAAGCACAGTATAAAGCTGCTTCTTGGCAAAGAATCATCTATCTCTCAGGTAACTATAAAATATTATAGCACGAAGATTGCAGATATTAACCTGATTACTAAACGTTAACCATTCCTACTCACAGGCCCAGGAAAGAGGAAATTCCACCTGGTTTCCCTAAGTTGAGTCATGAGTTGAGAAATACAAGCCAAATCAACGAGCCGGATGGCGGGCGACCTCTACAAAAGCCCGTGCGCCGCGTTCCCAGGTGTAACGGGCCGCCACCCGCTCGGCACCGGCCTGACCCATCGCTTCCCGCTCTGCCGGGTGGGACAGCAACCAGTTTAGCCGCTCGGCCAGGGCCGCAGGGGTCGCTTCGACCAAAAATCCGGTCTGACTTTCGAGAATAATCTCGCGTGGCCCGCCTTCGTCCGTAGCTACGACGGGCAAAGCGGCGGCCTGGGCTTCTAGCACCGACAGGCCAAAAGTTTCGGCCCGGCCCGTATGAGCATAGACCGTAGCGGCGGCATAGTGAGCGGCCAGTTCTTCTTCCGGCACATACCCGGCGAATATCACCGCCTGATCGTCCAGACCTAGCGTCCGGGCCAACTCCTGTAGAGCGGCCTTTTCCGGCCCGCCGCCGACAATCAAGGCGGTCGTGCCAGGATGTTCCGCCCGCACCGCAGGCATTGCCCGCAGCAACAAATCCACTCGCTTGCGCGGATGAAGATGATTGACTGTCAGGATTACAGGTCGGTCGCCCAGACCGTAGCGCAGGCGAACCAAATTTGGCCCTGGCCCGGCCCCTTCCTGGCCCGGCCCCAGTTCGGCACCGTGGGTAATAATCGTCGAGGCCAAGCCGTATGTCTGGCGGATCAGCGATTGGCCGTACTCGCCATTGACCAGCACTGCGTCGGCCTGCCGCGCCAGGTAGCGGTCGAGCGGGCGATACAAACGCAATAAAGGCTGCAAAATCAGACCAGCCCGGCCCATCCGACGGCTGACCTCGCGGCGGTCGGTGTAGGCGGCGCGGGGCGGTTCGTAGCAAAAGTACAGGAGCGGGATTTTAAGGCGGCGTACCCACCTGGCCCACCACAGGCCCGGCAAGCTAGGCGGGCCGAAAAAGCATAAAGCCGTGGCGTCCGGCGGCAGTTTGGGCAGTAAGAACGGCACGGCCAGATACTCGGCCAGCGAGTCCAGGTAATGATTGCCGCTCAGGTTCAGGTTGTAACCCGTTTCGATCAGGCCCACCGCAGGCGGCAGAGCGGGGCGGCACTCGGCATTCAGGCGGTGGGTCAGGAGGGTTAGGCGGACGGTTTGGCCGGTGGTAGGGTCGGGTAGGGTGGCAACCGCCCCGGCCAGAGCCAGGATTAGCCGTTGCGCTCCGGTCAGCCGTTGAATTTGAGGATAGAGGAAAACGTAATGTGGCAAAGAGAGTTCTAATCCTCGACTAGCATTTTAGGGATGCCGTTCTCGATAGGGTACTCTCGGGGGCATTTGGGGTCGTCGCAGCGTTCCTGGCAAACCAGCCTGGTGCCGTCATCGCTCAGGGCTACTTTCTTTTTACTTACGGGACACACCAGGATGTTTAATAACTCGTCGCTTATGGGTTTGGGAGCAGGGGTGGCCGTATCGGACATAGGTGGGGTTCTCCTTCGTCAAGTTTCGCTTAAACTAATAATTTTAGAGTGCCTGCCGATTTTAGCACGCTCCGTCCCTACCCCGCAACTCTTGCGACAGCCCTTGCCGTGTGTTAAAATAGAACGGCTGAATATACTTCAATCTTCAATCCGAGCCGGAGCGACACCGGGTTTTGGGGGTTGAAGTCTTTTGGCTGTATGGGTCAGTTGTTGGCCCGCCGTATTTTCAAGCCGATCAAGTGGTCGGTTTTACCGAAAGGAGTTGGCCTTTGCCAGATAACCAGAGATATAACAGTTCCCGCCCCGGTGGCAACAATCGAAAACCTTCCGGCCCCCCCCGCCGCCCCGTGAAGCCCCCCGCCCCTCCAAGAGCTATGCGATTGCCGTCGAAGGTAAAGTAAAAGAAGCCCTGCCCAACGCGATGTTCCAGGTCGAACTCGATAACGGCCACATGGTGCTGGGGCATATTAGCGGCAAAATGCGCAAAAACTTTATTCGCATCCTGCCCGGCGACCGGGTTACAGTGGAGCTTTCGCCCTACGATTTGACCCGTGGCCGCATCACCTTCCGCTATAAATAAGCCGTCCGGCCCTGTTTAAGTTTGTCCGGTCTGGCCGGGCTTGCCTCATCAAAATTAGCGTTTGAGTAGTCATCAAAATGAAAAACAGCAAAGATCGGGGTCTACAACACTAAAAGTGCCAGGACCCCTGAAATTTGACTGCTATTAAATCTCCTTTGCTTGCTCAGGCACTACCTGACAACACATATACTAAAATATAGCCCTATGCAAAGTGCCTAAAAAGGGGTAAAATCAATCTAGCAACTGCTCAGGGTCTGCCAATTTTATAATATTTGTACCAGATGCACCGCTACCAGGCTAAAGTGGAACAGCGCGGCCAGTTCAAGATGGAGATAAGGCTTAATCTATGACCAGCACCAACGATTTTTCGAGGGCTAAGATTCGGTTGCTTGTGGCCGAGGATAGCCAGGGCACCCGCCACAACTTGATCAACTTGCTAGGCTTTGAGGATGACATCGAAGTAGTCGCGGCGGTGGGCCGGGCCGGGCAAGCCATTACGCTGGCCGAACAGTTGCACCCCGACGTAGTGCTGATGGACATAAATCTGCCCGACCTGGACGGCCTGACGGCGACGATGCGGATACGCACGAGCTTGCCCGGTACTTCGATCATCATCATGTCGGTGCAGGACGAGGATAGCTATCTCAAGCGAGCTTTGCAAGCCGGGGCAAGTGCTTTTCTGGTCAAGCCTTTTAGCGGAGATGAACTGGTCGCCACCATCCGCAACGCCGTCGCCCGGCCCGGTCGCCAGTAACGCCCGACCGCTTATTTTTCCATTCGGTTGGGTTAGTTATAGACTTATGCTCGAACGAGCAAAAACCCAAAACAGAAAAAAGTGTAGCTGGATTAGAAAGAGGGCAGAACGTGAGCGAACCGCCGCGCCGGTTGGGTAAGAGCGAAGTAATGGTTTCGGCCCTGGGAGTGGGCGTTTGGTCGTGGGGCGACCGGGTTTTCTGGGGTTATGGCCGCACTTACAGCAAAGCCGATGTGCAGGCCGCCTACCGAGCCAGCCTGGAAGCCGGGATTACCTTCTTCGATACGGCGGAGATTTACGGCAGAGGCGCGTCCGAACGATTGCTGGGTGAATTTGTGCGGGCCGACGGTCGGCCAGTCGTCATTGCCAGCAAGTTTGCGCCCTTGCCGTTCCGCCTGTCCGCCGCCCGCGCTCTACCCGCCGCCCTCGACCGTAGCCTGGCCCGTTTAAGGCAGGATAAAGTTGATCTATATCAAATTCACTGGCCCTATAGCCTGCTCTCGGTCGAAAGCCTGATGGACGCACTGGCCGAAGTGGTGAAGGCCGGGAAAGTGCGGGCGGTCGGGGTCAGCAATTATACCACCGACCAGATGCGGCAAGCTCAGGCGTGCCTGGCCCGTTACGACATTCCTCTGGCCTCGAATCAGGTGCAGTACAACCTGCTCAAACGCACCCCGGAAGCCAACGGCGTGCTGCAAACCTGCCGCGAATTGGACATTGCCCTGATCGCTTACAGCCCCCTGGCGCAAGGTCTCCTCACCGGCAAATACGCCAACGGCCCAACCCCCAAACCAAAAGGCTTCCGGGCCTTCACGCAGTTCTTCGGCTCGAACGACCAGCCCGAAACCCGCGCTATCCTCGATACAGTGGCCGAGATCGCCCGCTCCCGCCAGAAAACTTCGGAGCAAGTGGCCCTGAACTGGCTACTCTGCCGCGACGAGCTTGTAATCCCCATCCCAGGAGCCAAGACTGCCCGGCAAGCCTCCTCGAACGCCGGTGCAATCGGTTGGCGTCTGAGCGAGGAAGAAGTCGCCCGCCTGGATCGAGTCTCGGCCTCGCGGGTTCGCTGACAAAACTGTAAGCGTCTGGCCGGAATAATTTTATGACCAGTTATGATAGGTATAGTGTTTTCCCCACCCGCTCCCGCCTCTGGCAAGGTGCAATCTTGCACACAATTGCTCACGCCATTTGGATAATGCAGCATCCTTTGTTAGCTGACGAGGTAGTTTGGAGGGGGTTTAATTATGAGATAGATAATTCAGAGGGTACACGAGGTATAATTACTTTTAGTGACGCTGGTATTGTCGGTGTTTTTCGTGACAACCTGAGTCCGCGTGCGCCCTGGAGTTCTAAGCCAGACAGTTACGATTTCACCGATTTCTTAAAAGGTATTCCAACCGATCTATATAATTTAATGAAGCAACATGCTTTGCCCTACATGCATACTTTTGGGCCAATAATTGATAGTCCAGTTATTACAGCCGCTTTCTGGGGTAACGGAGAAGCTTTAACTGCTTCAGAACCCTGGTCTCAAGTATTAGAAAACGGGGCTAACATTTTAGATATTGAACTTTTAGATTTTGATGAAGCATTAGCTGTAGTAGAAGAGAACTATGATTTTTTACCCTTTCAATTAGCCACTGTAAAAACGCTGTTCAAGCGCAAGATGGCAGAACCGGATTCGGTAATAACTTTGAGCGAACAGGAAACGAATTCTTTGACAGAAGTTAGTTCTGAAGGTTTTGAAGAAAGTAGCGAACTGTTTTTAGCTATAGGTATTAAACCACAACCTTCCGCCCCTGGCCGTAACGAATAGCGTTGCTAATACCGATGCGAACGGCAACCGGGGCCGGGCCGAGGCCCCCGCTCGCATCGGGGCTGTTTAGACGTGCTGTAAGTGAGTATCCTTGAAATTAGAGATATATTTGAGGCCGTAACCCTGGAGCCGATCCATTCCGATATGGGCGCACAGGACCAGACCGGTCAAAGTAATAAAGTCGCTGTTCAATAGGCGACCCAATACCACCACGCTCAACCCCAACACATAAGTATGGATCAGGTTGTAAAAAAACGCGCCAACTCGATTGTCCTTCAAGTACCCCAGCATCGAAAAGTCGGGAGCGAAGATAAAGAGGATAAACCAGAGCCAGTTGCCGCCCAGACTGCCGTAAAAATAGAGCGTTGCCGCGAATACCGCCAGACCTTCCAGATTTAAGACATGAACCACTCTAAAGGTTAGCCCTTGTTTAGCCGCAACCGTTTTTGTGTTAAGCATCGTTTTATCCTCTCTTTTATCTAACGTCCGAACGTTCGGACACTTTTACATTAACACAAAAATTAGAATTGTCAAGAGCTTTTTGGCGATTTCAGTCCTTGATTGAAAAGTCGAGATGTAAAGCCCTGCCCGACCCCAGATCGGCCCAAAACCGCCTGGCTCGACGACCGGCAAGGCGACCAGGTATCACTAAATTCGCATCTCGCTTATTCGCCAGGGTACTTCAACCCGATGGAACTTCTGATCGTATCGAGCGTTCGCATCAAAGTCAGGCTCTCTTCGAGCGGCATCACCATGCTTTCGGTCTGCCCGGTTCGCAAACAGCGCATTACTTCGGCGGCTTCGTAATTGTAGCCGTTCCCTTCCAGGGGCAAATTGATCAATTCCGGGGGCTGGCCGGGTCGCACGATCTGCAACTGGCTGGCCCCTAACCAGTTTTCGATCTTAATATAACCTTCTGTCCCCCGGATTACGACTTCCTGCGGGCCAGCGGTGCGGGTTGCCGTGGTCAGGACGGCCAGTTGCCCCTGCTCGTAACCTAAAATTACGGCTGTTTGCTCGTCGGCTCCAGTTTCACCCAGGTGAGATATGTTAACGATTTTAGCAGGCGTTCCAAAGACCATCGAGGCCATCGAAACCGGGTATATCCCGGCATCTAGCAGCGCACCTCCACCCAGTTCCAGGTTAAAAAGGCGGTTCTGAGGGTCTAAAGCCGTTCTGAAAGAAAAGTCGGCCTGCACAATCCGCACTTCGCCGATTGCCTTTGCCGCCAATAACTCGCGCAGCCTGACCATAGCAGGCAAAAAGCGCGTCCACATCGCTTCCATTAGAAATAAGCGGTGGCTAACAGCGTAGTCAATTACCTCGGCGGCTTGCGCGGCATTGATCATAAACGGCTTTTCACACAGGACGGCCTTATTAGCCTGAAGGCAAAGCAAACTATTCTCGTGGTGTAAGGGGTGCGGGGTGGCTATGTAGATCGCGTCCAGGTCGGGGTCGTTTGCCAGTTCAGCATAGCTGGCGTAACGGCGAGGAACCCCGTATTGGTCGCCAAATTCCTCCGCCGCCTGTTTGCTTCGAGAGCCTACCGCTAAAAGTTCGGCATCGTCCAGAAATTGTAGACCCTCGGCGAACTTCCGGGCGATACCGCCCGTACTCAAAATTCCCCATCGAATTTTATCCATCAAAATCTCCTATATTATAATTTTTGGGTCTGTTTTAGTAGAAAGCTGTAGCAGCCTGGTTTAGTCGTCAGCGCAAGGTTAGAGAGGCCGGATCGAACTGGATGTGGGCGTAGAGGTCGGCCAGAGCTATAGCTGCACCTGGATTTTCCAGCCGCACGCTCTCATCAAGCGAGGTATAAGTCTTTTCCAGCCAGCTAACCGGGTCTAGCTTGTGGTAGTGCTGGACGTAGACTTCTCGGCTGTCTACCAGCAGGTAATCCCGGAAAGATTCTAGCCCTTTGTAAAGCCGGAATTTAGCTCCCCGGTCGTAGCTTTCGGTGGAAGGAGATAACACTTCGACTATCAGGCGGGGGTTGAGCAGCATTCGGTTTGTCCGGCCTGGGGCGTACTGAGGCGGGCCGCATACTACGCTCACATCGGCATAGGTGAATAAACCGCTCGTTTTAACCTGAAGATGAACATCGCTACTGTAAACAATGCAGGGCTGGCCTTTCAGAGCGAAAGTCAGGGCCACCCCGGTATTGCTGGTAATGGTGGCCTGGTCGGGTGAACTACCCGACATCGCGTAGATGCGACCCTGGAAGTATTCGTGCTTTTCGGGGCCGCGCTCTTCCAGCGTCAGGTATTCGTCGAGGCTGTAAGTGCGTTCGTCGTAGCGTTGAGCCACCCAGGTCCTCCTTCTTAACTGACCATCTGGCCCGGCCAGGTTCTGAACCTTCCTTCTTATTATAGCATCTACTGCATTTATTGCATTTATTACCTCTGCCGGAACGGAGCAGGACAGTCAGTGCGGGCGCGGGTAATCGAACATTATAACTGGGCCGCACATTGCCGGGCGTTGGACGCTTTAAACCGCGATCACAGTCTTTGCGCTAACCTTACTTAAGATTCGCTGGGCTATTTCGCTAAAAATAGTGTTTATGGAGTGGGTTGTCGGCGGCTTGAATCTAGCGACCTTCTCTGGATTTGACCATTAAAGTTTTTACCAACCGCTCGATGTAAAATTCGGCACTCTCTTTGCCGGGATAAGGTAAACTTGTTATTTTAGTGAGGGAGGTTAAACCGGCCTCACTAACGGCTTTTTCTACAAAGAGCTTGATGCCACCAATAATTACCACTCGTTGGGGCCGGTAGGTTGCCAGCCTCCTTGCCAGTAAAACCACTCCCAGTCTACATTCGCGCTCCCTCTCCTCGTTTGGTATTTCGGGGTTATGCTCACCAATCAGAGCCAGCATGTAATTACCGTTCTCCTTGAAAAACTCCAAAAAGTGCGGCCCACCCTCCCAACTGGTCTGGTAAGCCCGGCTAAAGGCCTCCTGAGTCTTGTAAAACAGGCTGGAGTTACCTGCATAAAAACTCTTTCCCAAAAATAGCATGCCTTCTTCCACAAATAAGGTTTTAACGCGCTCAGGCCGGTAATCCACCCGCTCAGGCGCGGGCGTACTTACACCCTGACTGCGAGCGAGGCTACGGGCTATTTTATGGTAAACTTCGGCCACACACCCGGCTACATCTCGCTTAATTTCCTGCCCACCAAAGCGTAAAAACTCCCACCCGGCCTCGCGTATCTCTCGCTCGCGCTTGCGGTCTTTTGCGATCTGGGTAGTATTACTGTGGGCATTAAAACCGTCCAGTTCGATAGCCGTTTTGGTGGGCAGATGGGCAAAGTCAACTCGGTAGCGGCCCCGGAATACCTCGTACTCCGGGCTAAGTTCTATCTTTTGTACCTGCTGACTACTGTATTCCTCCCATACTTTGAAAAAGCTAGATTCTATCGGGCTGGGCAGGTGTCCTTCGGGATAACGAGTGGGGTTACTTTCAAAAGCAGCCTGACGACTGACACGGGCAATCACAACAAGGGCAGCTTTGACCATTGCCGGGTCGTTTACTAACAAATGAAATCGCTCGCTACTACCGGCAATCTGTAGTTCCACCCGGCCCTGCTCCACCTTGAAATAAGCAATCTGGCTGTAAGGGAGAACCGAGTTGTTGTGAAAAATTAACCGCCGGTTAGTTGCCACCATCAGGGCGGGGCCTTGCGGGGTTGGGGCTATGGGAGAAGATGGAGCCAGTTCACGTCTGGCTGAAACTAACCTGCTGGCTTCTTCGGTAGTTCCTTTCTTTCGAGGGACCGCCGATGTCGAGAGCGATAGAGGAATTAGCGTAGCCAGGATTTCAAAGTAGGCAATTTCTTCTGGTTCGAGTGAGAGCGAAGCGGTTATAGGTATAAACTCGCCTTGCCTGATGCGGGTAAAGGTTATAAGCCAGCCTAACCGGGCTTCCAGAGGTGCGGCTACAACGGGGGGAATAGCCAGCAGCCTGAGCAGATGCCGGATGCTTCGCTCTTCCTCGTAGCTTACAAACCCATCCTCGGTAGCCTGGTCTATCGAGCGGGTGATAAACCTCAGCGCGTCGTCGCGGATAAAGGCCAGTGCTTCGGCTAAATCAAGTTCATTTGCCGCCGCGTTCCAGCTAAGGCTGGCCCACTCTTGCTGAGTAATTATGCCATCCGTGCAGTAGCGGGCAAATTCACCCTGAAATTCTAATAAAGCTTTCGTAGAAGCCATCGCTATGGCAGTGGTCGGCACGGCCTGGTTTGAAATAGAGGCGGGCGCTGTAGTAGAGGGAAGAATTGCTGTCTGAACCTGATTCACCGCCCCAACCGTTAGCAGCGGCGCAGGGGAAGGGGCTGAAGGTAATTTAGCCTTTTCAGTTGCTAACCATTTTTGGGCAGAGATTACATTTGAGTTGCCGGGCGCGAGTTTAATTGCGCCTTCAATCGCGGCTTCCGCCATCGCCAGGTGCGGGGCGGTAAAAGCTAACCAGAGAAGCAGGTTAAGGTCTTGCTGGTTATTCGGGTTTGAATTATATAAACGGTTTAGTTCCTGGTGAGCCTGCTCTTTTTGTCCGTTATTAAAGAGCGATACGGCCTGGTTAAACGCTATTATTTCGGACGGAGACATTGCCATGAAAATTTACCTGACCTGGGTTATTGAAGGGTTTATTGAAGGATTATAGTCTATAAACAATCTTATCTCTACATTCTAATAGATTTAGACCTCTAAAGCATTTGCTGTATATTTAGCATATCAAACTAATATTACAAATAGTCTTACTTTGGTGATGATTTTATTGAATATCGGGCGGTCGAACTCGAATTAAACGGGACAATTTCAGCAACACCTTAAGTTTCAGATATGGAATAAGCTCTATCTTAAAGAAGCATAAGCTAATTAAAGGCACCTGTGGGGCGTTAAGCTTTTTTATGAAGTCTGGCTCAAAAGGCGGTGGAAGAATAAACTGAGCGAGATAAGCCTCAACCTGGGCCTGGCTGACTTTACCCAGTAAATGCCGCTTGAAATGGCGTAAATTGGTTAAGTTGAGACTAACTAATTCACCAGTGAACTTACCTAACACCGCCAGTTTGAACAGAAGGTAGCAAATCAGCCCGGCATAGAGCTGGATTAGGACCCCATTTTGGTCGTGGCTGTACCAGGAAGCAGTGACCGAGCTGAGCAGTTGGCGAGCGGCTCGTTCTTTCGAGCTAAGTTTGATCTTTAGCCGAATGGTTCGTTTCGTCGCTTCTTAGTCCTAGTTCAAAGTCTTCAGGGCTTACGCCAGCCCCGCTGCCCCACTGGGGGTTGCATCCGAGAGCAAACGGGTAACGAAATGCGAATGATTGGCGACTATTCGAGCAAAGAGTTCGTTGGATAGGAGTTGTAGCCTCGGTCTATCAGGTAGGCGGTGTGGTCTACTAACCATTCGTCCAGCACCCCTCGTTCACTACCACGACCATCGGTTAGTACAATGCGTTCGGGCAAGTATCACCGTGCATAAACAAAGCACTCACGGTTTTGAGGCGGAAAGTTCTCTCTAAAGTATTATTCATTTTTGCTTATCCGTTTTTGATCAGGTCGAATTTCTACTCTACTTACCGCAAAATTGGCAACTGCCCGGAGGAAGGGCAAGGAGAAGGGACAGTTGCCCAAAAGCAACCGTCCCTGACCGGCAGAAAAAAAACAGGCGGTAACTTGTTTCGTTGCCAGGCCAATACCCACCGGGATTACCGACAGGCCCAACCCGCCTCTAACAAATTAACTGCTTGCCGGACTACTTATCGTCCTACCTCTCGGTGCCACTGCCGTCAGAGCCAAGAGTCGGCGAAATAATTCGCCCAGCGTTATTGTAGATTATGAATGGAATAAATTGAGATGTGGGAAATTTATACATTGAATATAGAAGAGGCAAGAGGTTGCTCCGAGGGACGGCACCATTTACGGAAGTAGATTTAGGACTAGAAATGGTCGAACGAGCGGCAACCCTGGCCCTGGCCCTGTTAGATGAATTGGTCGGGATTTAGAAGAGGCTGTAGATATGAGAAAACCCTCGGTCTTAAAAAGACATCAGTCCTGGCCCTGGCGTCAAGGGTAGGTGTTAGGATTTTCTACGGCTAATCCTTCGGCAGTAGCCGCTAATATGAGCGTGTTATCGGCACTAACGAAGGTAAAATCGCTAATGCCAGCACTGGCTAGAATAGCTTTGCTAATTAAACCTGTAGCTAGTTGGACTGCATCGTAACCGCGAAGTGGCTGCTCCTGGACAAGAGCTACAGCTTGATCAACTATATTACGATTAACCTCAATAAGCTGAAACTGAGTGTCACAATCTTTTAGAAATAAGTTAAGTATGTACCTCTTTGGGTTAAAGTAAGTGTGCTTGCTCGATATTTAGCCGCTATAGCGGCTGCAAACTCAGCAAGTGTAATTTCACTTAAAACAGCAGTATTACCACTGGTAGGGGCTAAAAGATTTTGAAGCCAACTACTACCTGGTTCAGGTGCGTATATTTTTACAACCGCACTTGTATCAAGGTATAAATAACTCAAATATTTTGCTCTCTTTGCTCAATAACAATTTGACTCAATGGCTTTCCACCCGCGTTACCTAAAATTCCTTGAGCCTCTTCGAGGGAAATAGTAGCCTGTTTAGCTGATGCCATCCCGTGTTTTGTGTAATGGGTCTATGGTCTAAAAAAGAGCTGTAAAAGTGAGCTTAGATGCTTAATACTCCCAACTCATCTTTTAGCGTTACACAACTTTCGGGATGGCATCGAGTTTAAGGTTTGCCCGGTAGACCACTCCATATTAGCAGCAGCCCGGTTGTCGGCCATAACTGATTTTGAAGATGCAGTGCAGCACGAGAGTGGAGTAAGGAGCGGCGTAGACACAATCGTAACTCGCAACCTGGCCGATTATAAGGATGCAAGTTTAACTGTTCTCTCACCTACCACATTTTTGAGCCAGCTATCCTCAGCCAATCTCCCAACAATACTCTATAATCAATTCTGTAAGTAAGCCTCGACAACAATGTTACTGCTACGGTTACGGTTCAAAAAGGGAATTGATGATCTCATCACCGGGTCGGGTAGAGATAATTAGGTAGATTTTGCCATTGGTTAGTAGGGCTTCCTTTTCTATCTACCAGGAATTGCGTTGAAGCAGGAGGGCTTTGAGGAGGAGAAGGGAGGAAGGAAGAAATGGATCGCCTCGGACTTGAACTGAGAACCCACTAATTAAGAGCGAAAATGTCGGCTCGCAGCCCGTTTGAACTCAAAATTACCCCGAAAAAATAGTATAATCGTGAATATCAGTAGTTTTTCTTGCTAAAAATAATTGCCGCTTTGGATAAAATCAGTAGTTCTAATCATGCTACTAAGGATGGGCTTCAGGATTTTCAGTAGTAAAACCCAAAGTCTAGGCTGCCCTTAATAGTTGTAAATCAGAACTAACAAAAACAAAAGGCTCAGAAGGGTTTTGCAAGTCAGCCGCTTCTTGCATTACCTCAGCGGCAGCCAGATGCATAGTGTCTAAAGCTCGAAGCCGTAAACTTCCTAGACCGTTGAAAGCCATATTTACCACTCTTTCTAGCTGCCTGCTCATTCTCAACTCTAACACATCAAAACTTGTGCTATCATTTTGAAGCCGGGCATAAAGAGTTAAAGCTTGGGCCTGAGTGATACTTCCCTCCAGGAAACGCCTTCTTAAAACTGTAGCACCCTCGTAAAGAGCTAATTCGGAAATACCAATTTGATTGTTAACAATGTAATTTCTAAGCCAACCAGAACCGATCTCCCCAATATATAGTTTCATTAAAGCACTGGTATCAAGGAATAGCAAGCTCATTAAAAGCGATCCTCTCGATCCTCGCTTAAAATTTGAGTTGTGGTTTTCGCGCCAGGTGGTAGTTTAATATCACTTACATCAGTTTGAGCTATCTGAGCAAGCTGTTCTGGTGTGAATACACTTGCCAGATGCGTTTCAACCTGTTGAGCACTCGGTCGGTAAGCTCCCGGTATCCTTACCCGGTGACGCACTTCATTATTGTCCTCAATTATTTTTTTAGCACTAGAAGAACTTAACTTTTGCCTTACGTCCTTCGTAATAGCTTCCTGAACGGTTAATAGCTCATCGACTGATAGATTTTCAAGACGGTCTAACACTTCACTTAAAGCTGTACTCATAGTAGCCTCCCTGTTATATGCTTGAAGCATTTTAACACACCAAAACTCGGCTGAACAATAAACCCGCCTGAATTTGTCCAGCAATAGCTAAGAGAGTGGGTGGGTAGTTTTGCATAAAAAACAGGCCAATCATAAATTATCTTCTTCAGTTGGCCTGCCTAAAGCTTCTGGTACAACATGGTCAAACTGCATCGGCATTCCAACTATCTCTTCTCTGGTTAAACAATAGCCACACCGATAGCGGGCTTGAGTCGCTACTTTGACTCGTCGAACTTTGGGAATGTAACTTTGACTCACTTCGTATTTTCTAATTCGGCGAGGTCATGCCCGCGTTCCTTGAGCAGACGGGCGGCTTGAGAGCGAAGTAGAATAGTGCGTTCGTACTGACTTAAGGGAATTAAAAACAATAAAACATTCCAGAAGGTGTTAGAATTAAAATCTAGCTAATCCTGGAGGTAAACCAATGGAACTGAGTGCTTCACTTAAACTTCTCTTCATCGAAACGGCTCGCACTCGCACCCTCAAAGGTTCAGCCCGCCGCCTTTTTATG
Organism: Chloroflexia bacterium; assembly: GCA_038206175.1. Classification (GTDB taxonomy): domain Bacteria; phylum Chloroflexota; class Chloroflexia; order Chloroheliales; family Chloroheliaceae; genus 54-19. The sequence goes on along the minus strand of JBBRBE010000085.1, from coordinate 1,228 downwards.
GCCCGTATCACCAAAGAACTCGGCCCCGGTGGTCAACGTAGGGCCGAGGTCGAACTAGGTTGGAACCGGAAACCATTCGCAAAGGTACGCACGAACTCGAAAGTGGCTTGACTTGCCAGGATGCTTTTGCGGCCCGTGGTCGAAAAAAGGCCGAAGAGCATTTACCTGATTTACTTAACGATATTAAGAGTATCGTAGATACCCAAAGCCAAACTGACCCACAGTTTCGTAACCAAAGACTTTACACTCGTTTGAGCGCGACCGAGGTGCGTCGCCAACTGATCCTTCAAAAAGGTTATAGCGATAACGAGCTACCCACGGCTACCACTATTGCCGTCAAGCTCAACTTGTTGGGTTACTACCCCAATAAGGTCGCTAAGAGTAAACCAAAAAAAATTTAAAGCAGACCGATGCCATTTTCGATCACTTGAAAGAGGTTAACCAAGCCGCTGATGCAGCCCGTCATGAACTGCGAGTTTCGATAGATGCCAAAGCCAGTGTCAGTGTTGGCGAGTTCAGCCGGAGTGGTAAATCCCGTCTCAAAGTAGCGGCTTGTGATCACGATTTTACCCCGCTGGCCCGGGTAACGCCAGTCGGAATATTCTTGCCGGAGTATGACGAGTTATCCTTATACTGCATTACTTCCAAAGTTACCAGTGACTGCCTGATAGATGGGCTAGAAGAATGGTGGCAGCGGGTGCAGGGGCGCTTTAAGCAGGTGACAACTTTGGTGCTTAAGCTGGATAATGGGCCAGAAAACCATAGTCGTCGTACTCAGTTTATGGCCCGGCTGTTGGCTTTTGCCGCCAAGTATCAGCTCAATGTGCGGTTGGCCTACTATCCACCTTACCACTCCAAGTATAATCCGGTCGAACGCTGTTGGGGTATCCTGGAAAAACATTGGAATGGGTCTTTACTGGACAGCGTAGAGTGTGTAGTCAAGTTTGCTGCCACGATGACTTGGAAAGGTAAACACCCGGTTGTTAAGCTTATTACTAAAACCTTACCGTACTGGGGTTAAGCTGACTAAAACAGCAATGCAAGGCTTAGAAACCCATATCGAGCGCAAGCCTGGTCTTGAAAAGTGGTTTGTGGACATCTCCTTTGCTAATACTTGGACCATTTAATTGTTTTTAAGTCCCTTAATCGAAAATCCTAACCGGTTAAATCACAAATCAGCTACAAATAAAGGATATTCCGAAGTACGGGGTGGCTCCGGCAAATCCCC
>JBBRBE010000084.1:0-26622 GCA_038206175.1 Chloroflexia bacterium | reverse complement strand
GGTCGGGATGGAGGCCGGCGAGGCATTCCAGCCGTACTCATTGAACCAGACAGCCTTGTTAGCGTCACCGTTCTTGACCATCACTTCGTGTAAAAGCTCTACCCGGCGATAGTTTAGCTTGTTAGCATTCGGGGCGTCTTCGGGAGTGAATTCCAGACCGTATGCGTTGGCAGGCATCAGGTCAAAGTAGTCTTTCGCCCCGGCTTTGTACATTTCGTCCAGATACTTGAGTTCGCTCAGGTTGATATTCTCTTCGAGTGTGATTGCCAGTGGTGCGGCCATCACTCGCACGGAAGGATCAACACTCTTGATCGCAGCCTGAGCTACTTTGAGCATTTCAACGTAATCCTTCGGGCTAACTTTCTGGCCCGGAACCCATTCTCGCTCTAAGTTAGGCTCGTTCCAGATTGTAATGTACTGAATTTTGCCTTTGTAGTGTTGAACGAAAGCTTTAAGGAAGTCGGCGTAGTCCTGGAAGTTAGCCGGGCGTCCGCCGGGTTTACCTCCGGCAGGATTGGCCCAACCGGGGGTCTGGTCAATCCTGGCAACGATTTTCACATCGTACTTGGCGGCCAGGTTAACTATCTCGTCGTATTTCAGCCAGGCTGATTTCTTGTTCTTGTCGTCGTTGAAGTAGCCTTTCTTGAACTCGATTTCGTTCCAGGCAAAGAGTTGCTTGATCCACTTAATGCCACCCTGGTTGATAAGCTGCATAGTGCGCTCTTTCTTCCAGAATTCGACTTCTTTATCCAGAAAGGTGTTGGTTCCGAAAGGTACCAGCTTGGTATCGGGGATAGTTCCGGCCTGGGCCGGTTCGGACGCTTGCACAGGCGTGGCTGTAGGTAAGATAAAAGCCAGTTGGAGGGCGAAAGCCGCTAAGATTAGCGTGATAACCGCCAGCCGCAACCGGCGGGTAGGTGAAGCAAACTTCAAAACTAGGGTACTCCTTTCCAATCGCAGAGTAAACGTTAGGGCAACAAAGTAAAAAATAGACCAACATCAGGGCTGCTCTTATATCTAACGTTTGGCTGCTTATCTGGTATCGCTCCCTTTGAAGGGCCGGGTCATTATACCACAAGCTTTTGTTGGCTTTGTTCCACGTGAAACATGAAAGAGTGCAAAGCAAAAGCCCCGACGACTTGGTAAATAGTACGAGAATCAGAGCCTTAACAAACCAAAACCTATGTGCTAAATGAGGATTGCTAAATGCGATGTTCCGGCCCGTTCGCTCACCAACTTCTTCATGTTTCACGTGGAACATGGGCTGACTTAACATTACCCGGCGGCTGCATGGTGCCGCTACCACTCTGCCTCGTGCCGCCTGTTACGCTCTGGGTGTGGGTGAATCGAATAACCTTCTTCAAGAAACAAAATTAAGCCTGGTCAAGGCAGCTACTTCGCTTCGCTCTGAATGACTAAGAACGCAAGGCAGGGTGAGACAGGACGACGAAGAACACAACACAGGCACAGAAAGGTTCGGACTTTACATTCGGCCTGGCACAACCCTAATGGCCTATAGCAAGGTTTCGTTAAGCTGTTATAATAGAGGCTATGTGGCGATATAAGCTACGCGGCAAAGGGATTTTAGAGATTTTCAAATAAAAGGATAAAATGTCTCGAATTAGCTTTAAGGCTTCCAGACTTGGTAAGAAGTTGCGGCAGGAAGATATGGACGAAGACCCAACTTCTCTTTCAGCCCGCGCCTTCCGGCGTCGGCTCCTGGACGAGGAGGCCATAGTGACGCCAGAGCGTCCGAACCGCCCGCAGGCCAGAGTTAAAGTAGCCGTCTATCAGCCTAAATCGGTTGGCTGGCGACGGGCTTTACTCAAACTTGGTCTGGTAGTGGTAGCACCTCTGGCAGGTCTGGCTCTTATTTTGTGGATCGTCGTTACAACCGTCAGTCAGAATATCGAAGTAGCGCCGGTGCAGACCGCCGAAACGATTGTGCTGGATAACGCTCCAGTTCCGGTAGGAGTGCGCCCCCTTCGTCGTATTAAATTTACCGACCAGCAAACCGATGCCGAAATTTACTTCGAGAAAGTTCTGCCCACTTATTATTTTAACTACAAAGGTTCGGCCAGCTATATTAGCCCACAACCGCTCGAAGCCCTCAGCAAATATTATAATAGTAAGCTGGCAGAGCCTAAACCACCTCCTTTTCAACTTTTCGGCAAAGCGACTTTTTACGGCAACACCTACAACGCGCTATACTTACGGTCATTGGATAGTCAAAGGATATTGGAAGGGTTGCTGGTGAAGCTAGAACCAGTTGACCAACAAATTCTCAAGTCCGACCCCGAATATTATGACCGTCAAACTAAACTCGGCGAAACTGTAATCGTAATATCGAAAGCCGTTGTTTCACTCAAGTAGAATTTCGGCATAGAACGTGCTAAAATAAATAGCGTCGAATGAACACCGAACATTACAGGAGACAGGAGAATTGCAGCCTTGAGAAGAATTTTAGGATTTTTAGTTGGTGCAGGTTTAGTAGTAACTTTGATATACTGGCTGCGCCGGACTTTGGGTGGTACTCCGACCCCAACTTCTGTAAGTAGTCCTTCCGGTTCTACCCCGGTTAAAGCACCCGAAGCCGCTTCCACCAGGAATGCCGAGGGAAAAATAACTACTCGCTACACTGTTCGCAATAGCGGGCCACGCCCACAAGCCGTCATCACCGATAGCGGCGATAGCAGCACTACCGAGGAAGCTCAGAGTATGAACGGCGACGCTATCAGTATGGTTGGGGAGCCACAAGGTCGCCATGCCGAACCGGACGCTGCCACCGAGACCGATGCGGAAGCCGCTAGTCCGCGTTCCGAGTTGACCGAGGTTCCTTTGCTGCAAGATTTGCCGGTAGAGAACATTCAGATCGAGGACAGCAAGTCCGAGACGGTTGAGCAGGAGGAAACTTCCGATTTTCTGCCAATTGCCGATATTGGCCCGATCTTTAACAAGCGGTTGTTAGAGGCCGGTATTAAAACCTACGCCACCCTTGCCGCTCTTTCAGCCCAGGAAATCGAGACGAAAACCGGCATTCCTGCCAGCCGAATCGAACGCGGACGCTGGCGTGAACAAGCAGCACGCCTGGCCGAAGGGATGTCAGCCGAGGAATAACTCAATCCAGGCCGCGTCTTGCTTCTATTAATTTAAGATATGCGAGATGAACCTCAGTACAAATAGTTAGAAGAAATAAAAAAGCGGCCTGGCCGCTTTTTTATTTCTTCTAACTGCTTTTGAGTTATTTAGCTTTGAGTTCTGCTATCAAGCGTTCGATTTCGGTCAGTTCAGCCTTTTTCTTATCAACTTCGTGCTGGTTATATTCTACTATGCTACCCATACCGACAATCGAAGCTTCTCGCAGCGTTGAGTTGATTTTAGCGATAGTCTCGCGGTACGCTGCCGCCAGATGTTCCAGACGTTCTAGCGGTAAGCCCTTGATTTTATTAAGATAATCTTCCACTGCGTTCCACCTTTCTATTTTTTCTTTTTCTTTTCCTTTTCCTTCTTTTTCTCAATTCTTTGATCTATTCTAGTATAGCACCCCTTTTCCATTACATAGGCAGGTAGAAAAGCCATTGCCGGAAAGTTATACACATAAACAATCCACATTCGGGTTGCCAATGTGGATTGTTTGCTTCTGTAATATTTTTAAGTGGCTTAAAAAGCTTCGAGGTCGGCGGCAGTAATTTCGTCGCCATACTCGTCCACTACCGGGCTGTTGTTTTGGGGTTTGCGTGCGCGTTTAGCTTTGCCTTTAGCTTCGCTGCCCTCGTTATCTTTAGGTATCAGGGCATATTCGAGAGCGTCTTGCAGAGTAGCCGCGCCGTAAGCCTGGAACCCCGGCGGCAGTTGCAGAGGTCGCCCGTTGCTGGTCGCACTGCGAGGATAAACGGCCCGCGTGAAACCAAGCTTGGCGGCTTCGGCCAGGCGTCGCTCTAACTGGCTGACCATCCGAATTTCTCCACTCAGGCCGACCTCGCCGATCAAGACGGTGTTAGGATCAATCTCGGCTTCGTGGTAAGAGGATACAATCGTCGCGGCTACGCTCAGGTCTGCTGCCGGTTCGGTTATCTTGAGGCCACCGACAACGTTGACATAGACATCCTGATTGCCCAACGGCACACCTAACCGCTTGCTCAATACGGCACTGAGTAACAGTAGCCGGTTCATATCCACGCCGTTGGCGGTGCGGCGGGGCATTCCGGTATAGCACTGGCTGCACAGAGCCTGCACTTCGACTAGAATTGGCCGGGTGCCTTCCATTGTTACCGCCACACTTGAACCGGGTGCACCCTTGATCCGCTCGGCCAGGAACGCCTGGCTGGGATTACTCACCTCGATCATTCCTTCGCCCGCCATCTCGAACACTCCAACTTCATTGGTAGAGCCAAAGCGGTTTTTGACACCGCGCAAAAGCCGGTACTGGTGGAATCGGTCGCCTTCGAGATAGAGAACAGCATCTACCATGTGTTCCAGCACTCGCGGCCCGGCAATGTTCCCTTCCTTCGTGACGTGTCCGACCAGGAAGATTGGAATGGATTGTTTCTTCGCCAATCGCATGAGAGTAGCGGCACATTCACGCACCTGGGTCACACTTCCTGCCGCCGCCGTCATCTCGGCTCCCAGGCCATCGTCGAAATTCGCCAGACCAAAGCCGTAGGTCAGATCGTCTTCACCGGCGTTGCGTTCCTTACGCGAAAGAAAAACCGTCTGGATCGAGTCGATCACCACCAGCGAAGGTTTCATCTGCTCGATATGATCGAGAATAAGATTGAGGTTTGTTTCGCTCAGGAGATAAAGCTGGTCGGGAGCCAGGCCAAGCCGTTGGGCGCGTAGCTTGATCTGGTTGGCTGATTCTTCCGCCGAGACGTACAGCACTGAGCCAAGCGTTTCGGCCAGGGCCGCCGTAACCTGTAGCAAGAGGGTAGATTTACCAATGCCAGGGTCGCCACTGATCAGCGTGAGTGAGCCTGGCACGATTCCACCGCCCATTACCCGGTCGAACTCCCCGATTGGTACAGTCAATCGCTTGAAATTTTCTGCTTCGATTTTAGCGATGCTGACCGGGTAGTTGCCCTGCCGTGTACCGTCCGGGTTGGTGCGTGGTTCGCTCAGGCCGCTACCGTTGCGGAAGTTAACCGGGCGGTCGGGAGCTTTGATCGTTTCGGTGTAACTGTTGAACTCGCCACACTCCGGGCAGCGTCCCATCCACTTGAAACTCTCCGCCTGGCACTTGCCACAAATGAATACTATTTTCGGTCGGCCCTTCGCCATAACTACACCTTCTTTTGCTCATAATTGCTCATAGTATAGTAGATTTTGCTTCTATTATATCATACAAAAACATAAATAGAAAGAATGTTCAAGTTGACATAACTAAAAACGGCCTGATGTAAGTGTTCCATCTGTCATTCTGAGCAGAGCGAAGAGTCTTCTTGAATAAGCTAAAGTTTGCCTTATCATCAAGATTCTTCGCTCTGCTCAGAATGACAATGCTTAACGGTGCCGGTAGTTATGAAAACTTGGTTACAGGACAGTGTTTACTTCTAATGAAATCTCTAAAAGTGTGAGGTTAGATTTGCCCGGCCAGAAGCCGTTCGAGGGCCGGATTGATTTGCCGGAGGGCGAGGCCGCGATGACTGACGCGATCCTTTTCAGGGCCGGTCATCTCGGCCAGGGTGCGCCCATCCTGTCCCCGAACGATGAAGAGGGGGTCGAAACCGAAGCCGAAAGTACCACGGGAAGCCTGAGCGATTTTGCCAGGACAGATGCCGCGCTGTATCTCGATAATCGCACCGTCTGGCCCGCCCAGTACCACCACACAAACCATTTGAGCTTCACGTTGTTCGTCTGCCAGATGAACCATTCGGTCGAGCAGCACCAGATTGATTTCCGGGCCGCTCAAGTTTTCACCGGCAAAGCGTTTCGAGTAAACGCCCGGTTGTCCACCCAGAGCCGCCACTTCCAGGCCGGAGTCGTCGGCCAGAGTATACAACCCGGTCGCCAAAGCGTATTCGCGGGCTTTGAGTGCGGCATTTTCCTCGAAGGTCGTGCCGGTTTCTTCCGGGTCGAAGTCGGCGGGCAATCCGGCTTCCCGCGCCGTCAGGAGTTCCAGGTCGGGTAAGTTGAGCATCCGTTTGAACTCGGCGATCTTACCCTGGTTGTTAGTGGCGACTAATAACTTCATTTTACCTTATTTGCACAATTACTTTACTCGCACAATTTCGTGCGTGCTGAGGTTGATATTCTCCTCGCTGCTCTCGGTGACGATGGCAATATCTTCGATCCGTACCCCGAAGCGACCTGGCAGATAAATTCCCGGTTCGATGCTGAAAGCCATGCCTGGTTCGAGGAGCAGGTCGTTGCCGCTGACGATGTAAGGTTCCTCGTGAACTTCCATGCCGATCCCGTGTCCGGTGCGGTGGACAAAGAATTCTCCGTATCCCGCTTCGCTAATCACCTGCCGGGCCGCGCTGTCCACCGATTCGCACGATACGCCAGGGCGGGCCTGGCGATGTCCGGCGGCGCGGGCCTCGTTCACGGCCTGGTAAACTCGCTCGAAATCAGGGTCGGGTTGGCCGCCTTCGACCAGGACTGTACGGGTCATATCGCTGCAATAGCCCCCGAAGCTGCCGCCAAAATCCAGTATCACGGCATCGCCCGGTTGAATAATTCGGTCGCCGGTATGGTGATGGGGTTGTGCGCCGTTTGGCCCACTTCCTACGATGCAAAAGAGCATTTCCTTATGGCCATGCGCCAGGAGTAGCCGGTTGACTTCACCCATGATTTGCTGCTCACTTCGCCCACTAAAAGGCAATTTGACCAGATCGCTAAAAGCACGGTCGGCAATGGCGGCGGCTTCTTTCATCAAAGCAATTTCCTGGGTCGATTTGGTGATCCGTAACTTTTTAAGCACCTGGCTGGCCCGCGACCAGTTTGCTCCGGGTAAAACCGCCTGCAAATCCAGCAGGAACATACTGTACAAATGGTCGTCTACCGCTCCGTGTACCGTCGCCCCCGTAGATTGTCCCAAAAGTTGAGTAAGCCGGGCTTGCGGCCCTTCGCCATCGCGCCAGTCTAAAAGCTCGAAGAAAGTAGCGTATTTGCTGGTCGCCAGTTTTTCCAGGGCCGGTACGATCATAGCCGGTTCACCCTGGCGTGGCACTACCAGCAGCATCATGCGCTCGTTGGGCATACCGGGCGTGCCGATCAAATAGTGCATATCCGCACCCGGCCCGATAAAGAGGTAATCTACGCCCGCCTCGGTCATTATCTCCTGGGCCTGGCGGCAACGTTCGGTAAATAAAGTAGGCTGGGTAAGGGTTGCGCTCATCTGAGAGTCTCCTTCGCTATTATTAAAGAGTTCCTAAAAAAAGAGTTTCTGAAAATCTATCGTTCTTAAACTTCAACTTAAGTTTCGGTTAGTTTCGGTTTTGGTTGGTGACAGGTTTGTTTATCGCTGGCGTCAGGCTCCTAATTTTTCTTGACGGCTTTGATGGCTGCTTCAAGCTGGCTATCTTTACCCTGGGCCAGGAGTTGCGGGTCGAGTTCAACCTTCTGGTCGGGTTGCAGGTTGGCGACCACGCTTTCGGGTTTGGTCAGGTCGGAAATAGTACGGTAAGTCGTCACGTTGAGTACTGAGTCGTCGTTGAGAACGAGCGGAACGGAAGCGTTAAGACACCCTGCCGACGTTTCGCCCACCACCGTGCCGCGTTTGGCTTTCTGGATGGCGTGAGCGAAAATTTCGGCTTCTCCGGTAGTGCCACCGTCCACGAGGACGGCCAGCGGCTTGTCGGTAGCTTTGACATCCTTCACGCTTGGCATTGCCAGAGTTGCGTATTGGCGCGTACCGCTAGAACTGTCCTGGCCACTAAAGTAGACCAGTTCGCTGCTACTAATGAAATAGCTTAAATAGCTTTGCAAAAGCCGCACGCTTCCGTAAGCATTGCCGCGCAGGTCTACAATCAAACTCGTCACCCCGCTTTTATCGAACTCGTCCAATGCCGCGGCAAAAAGCTTGATGTTAGCATCCAGACCTTTCTGGTCAGAGACGGGGAACCGGCTGATTTTAAGATAGCCTATCTTGTCCGGTAGAATACTTTTCTCGATGACCGGCAAAGGCACCGCCGCCCGTGTGATCTCGATAGTTTCTTCCTTGCCGCCAACGCGCCGCACTTTCAAGGTTGCTTTGGGCAGAGGTTGCCCGCCGTTTGTGGTGCGTCCTTGCAAAATTGGCACAATATCCTGGCCCGATTTGGCGGTAGCATCGGTGTTATCCACGCTCAAAAGCTGATCGCCGGTTTTGAGGCCCGCTTTTTCCGCCGGAGCACCCGCTATAGTGCGTGAAATAAGGTGTTGCCAGCGTCCGTTGCTAGTCTGGTAGCTGCGAATTTCAACCCCGATCCCAAAGAGCGTTCCCTGACCGCTGCGGCGCACGAGGTAATCTTCAGAGCGCGTAGCCGAAAAGAAGCCGGTTTCACAATCCTGCAAAGAGCCTGCCGCGCTGTTAAGGGCGATCTGGCTCAGGATTTTCTCATCCACCTGAGTCTTGTACTTATCCACTACTATAGAATAAGCGTTCAAGAAGGTTTGCCAGTTGCTATTGTCGTCATCGCTAAAATCAGGGAGCGGGATTTCAGGGTTAGCGACACCGCCCTGCTCCAGAGTGGTGCCAATCGAGCGCAAGCTCACTTCGTACAGGTCGGCACTATCTATTTTGTGGTAATAGTTGCCTAGAATCTTCTCGAAGCCGTCTTTGAGCAGGTCGGCCCGGTCTTGCGGCACAGACGTGGGGGCGGCGGGTAGAGTCGGGCGCGGAGTTGGGGTCGGTGGCGGGGGTAAGGTAGGCCGGGCGGGAGGAGCCGAGCGCACGGTTGGCGTAGCCGCCACGGTCGGCTCTGGCACTGCCGTCGGGAAGCCATTGTAGGACTGGCAAGCCGCCAGGAGTGCAGCCAGCCAGGTCAGGCTCAGGCCTATTCCCAGAATTTTCAAGCGGCGGTAGAGGGAACGATTTTTTGCAAACATAAGCAATACCCTAACTTTTATGCGACATTCGTTGTAACGGTCATTATACTCTATAGTGGATGGCTAGTCACGGGTAAATCACCGCCATTTCTTTAACATGCTGTTAAAATCAGCCGTAATTTTAGCTACTATTTTGAGTAATTATGGTAAAATTTACTTATTGCACAGTGTTTTTCCAGAAGTGGAACCGCCGTCTTTTACAAATTTTAATGCTACTGACTACCTTAAAGTAAGCTTTTAGCGGAGCGTCCTAACCATGACTATTGGAACTTTTCCTGAACACATCGGGCCGTATCAGGTAGTAGGGTTGTTGGGTAAGGGTGGAATGGGTTCGGTTTACAAAGCTTTCAAGCCGCCTCTGCGCCGCTATGTGGCGGTGAAAATCATCAAAGCTGAATTTACGGCTCAACCGGGTGCGCTCGAACGTTTCCGGCGCGAGGCTGAACTGGCTTCTGAACTCAAACATCCTAATATTGTAACTGTTTTTGATTATGAGGAAGTGCCGGGTGGTGATTCCTATATTGTCACCGAACTGATCGAAGGCGGCCAAACCTTACGTGATCGTTTAGTGGCCGGGCCGCTGCCGCTGGAAGAAATTGTCGAGATATTGCGTCAGACGGCCTCGGCCCTGGATTACGCCTACGAAAAAGCCAATATTGTACACCGCGATATTAAACCAGGTAATATCTTTTTAGAAGCGGGCAAGCGGGTGGCCCTGGGTGACTTTGGAATTGCCAAAGATGTCAGCCGCGATTCAGCCCTGACCGCCGTAAATACCGGCCTGGGTACGCCCGATTATATGAGCCCTGAGCAAGCCGTAGGTGATCCGCTCGACCGCCGCAGTGACGTTTACTCGCTGGGTGTGGTGTTGTTCGAGATGCTGACCGACCGAGTGCCTTACCGGGGCGATACGCCTATTTCGGTCGTAATGAGCCATATTCAGAAGCCTATTCCGCAGCTACGCGATTTCAAACCGCAACTTCCGCCCCCACTTCAGGCCGTAATTGACCGGGCAATGGCAAAGCGCAAGGAAGATCGCTTCCAGACCGCCGGACAACTGGCGGCGGCTTACCTGGCGGCTATCGGCCCAACCCGGCCCTCTCTTTCGGCGGCTCCAACCGAGTTTGTGACGGTTCCGGGCGATTTCGTCACGACCCAACTGGCCGGGGTGGACGGGTTGGAAAATACCCGGCGTTACCAGGAGGCTTTCGACCGACTAGAAGAACTTCGCCGCCAGTTTCCGCAGCACCCCGAAGTTATCCGGCGGCACGAAGAATACCGTCGCCAGGGCTATCAATATCGGGCCAGTGCCGCGACCGCCGGGTTTGTGCCATCGCCGCCGCCCCAACCCTCCGGCCCTTATAACGCCAATGTTCCCGCTACGAACGGTGGTTATAACCCGCCCACGCCTCCGCCTCCTTCTGGCCCTTACACCTTGCCTCCTCCTGCTCGTAAAAAAGGTTCCCCTTTGCCTTTGATTTTGGGCGGATTGTTGGTAGGACTGGTGGCAGTGGTAATCGCTGGGGTGGTGCTTTTGGGCGGCGGCAACAGCGATAGTAAGAACGCGACGGCCACAGCGCAGGCTATCGCCGCCCTGCCGACCGTAACGGCGACGGCAGTACCGGCCACCGCTACTCCAGTTCCGCCGACGGCAACCGCCGTTCCGCCGACAGCGACGGCAGTACCGGCCACGCCGACGCCGAGTGTATCGCCCAAAGAACAGGCGTTGGCCCTGTCTAAAGAGGGTGATAACTTCTTTAACGCTAAGAACTACAAAGATGCGGCGGAAAAGTATAAGGCGGCGATCAAGCTCGACCCTACGATAGCGGGTTACTACGAGTATCTGGCCCGCTCGTACCTGAACCTCGATATGTATACCGAGATGGAGGAGCCAAGCCGTAAGATGGTCGCGCTTGAGCCGACCAACGCGAGTTACCATTATTACCTGGGAGTGGCTCTGTACGAAACTAACCGGGCTGTAGCGTCCGAAAAGGAGTTCCGCGAGGCTTTGCGGCTCAAGCCGAACGACTGGTTGTACCTGCGCTATATTGCGAACGCTTTGATCGATCAGGATCGCTACGCCGATGCCGAACCGTTGGCCCGTAAATCGGTCGAGTTAAATTCTGGTCAACCTGAGAATCATAACGTTCTGGGCCGTTGCCTGCAAGGTCAGAGCAAATATACCGACGCTGAAAAGGAATTTCGGACGGCGGCATCGCAGGATAGTACCAGTGCGATCTACCCTTACAATATTGCGCTTTCGCTTAATTCCCAGGCTCGCTATCCCGAAGCGGAAGTAGAAGCCCGTAAATCAATCAAGCTGAACCCGAACTATGCTTCGGCTTATTCCGCTTTGAGCATTTCACTTCGCAACCAGAACCGCAACGAGGAAGCTTTGGATGCAGCCAAAAAGGGCGGTGAACTCAGCCCTAAAGGTGGCTCGTACCCACTCTCGGCAGCCCTGGCTCTGCTTAACCTCAAACGCTACCCGGAAGCCGAAACCTATGCCCGCCGTTCGGCTCAGCTTTCGCCCAACAACGACCTGAGCTACAATGCGCTGGGCGATGCGTTATACTATCAGAGTAAGTATCAAGACGCTCTCGATTCGTACTCGCAGGCGATCAAACTTTTTAGTGGTAGTTATATCTACCTGACTAACCAGGGCAATACCTACGCTAAGCTAAACGACTTTACTAAAGCCCGCGACTCTTACAACCGGGCGATTGCTCTCAAAGCCGACTACAAGCCCGCTCTGGATGGCCTGGAAGCAATCAAGGGTAAGTAAGTAGTTTAAGGAAAACATTTTGATGAATAACCCACAACCGTTGCGGCCTTTGCGCTACGACGAACCACCTACGGTAGAACCTGCCGGGTCGGGGCCACACCTGCGTAACCATCAACGCCGGGTGGGAGTGCGCCGCGAGGAACTTTTGCCCGCTATCGAAAAGACGGCTCAGCATCTTTTTGCCCGCATCGAGGACATGAACTTCGAGCAGGGTACGGTCGAACTGATGCTGCCTTCCGGCCTCGAACGTCTGAGTATTCGGGTCAGCCAGATCAGCCCTAAAGTTTGTCTCGTCAATATCCTGAGCAGCACGCCTGGAATGGATTTGTTAAGTTTGCGGAGCCGCTCGAACGTGCGGCAATTTTTTCACACTCTCCGGCTTTTCTTACCCAAATCTAAAGTTTATTAGCACACAACCTACCCGTATTGATCCTCTTAATTTCTCTCTAATCTACAGGCGAATAAATCGCTTTCCATTGCATGGTGAGGGTCGCTATGCTATAATTCTGAATAGAGATTGTTCATAAAGTCACGAACTTTGGGAACGATGAACAATCGGCGTTGGCAACCGGCCTGACAGTTGAAAATGAACCAAACGAGGAGCATCCTCATGATAGACCGCTTATCCCTGGAAAATTTTAACCTGGCTTACCTATCGGTGGCAATGTTTTTGATAGTTGTAAGTGTGGTAGGCGTAACGCTCCTGATCCTAGGTATTTTCATCCGCCCCAACAAACCCAGTGCTATGAAGAGCATTCCTTACGAAAGCGGCGTGCCGCCAGTAGGCCGCGCCCGTGAACGTTATAGCGTGCGTTTCTACATCATCGCCATGCTGTTTGTATTGTTCGACATTGAGGCACTCTTTTTGTACCCCTGGGCGATCAACTTCGACGGATTTGTGCGCCGGGGCGATGGGTTGTTTATCTTGATCGAGATGCTGCTTTTCATTTTTATTATTTTGTTGGGTTACGCTTACGCCTGGAAGAAAGGAGCATTAGATTGGGTCTTTTAGAAAACAAGTTTCAAGATAACATCATTACAACGACGGTAGACTCGCTATTCGGCTGGGGTCAGAAAAGCTCGTTGTGGCCTTTAATTATGGGAACGGCTTGCTGTGCTATCGAAATGATGGCGGTCGGCTACAGTCGCTTCGACGTGCTGGAACGCTTCGGGATGCTCTTTCGCTTTTCGCCCCGGCAGTCGGACGTGATGCTGGTGTCTGGTACTGTAACGAAGAAGATGGCTCCGGTAGTGAAAACTATCTACGACCAGATGAGCGAACCGAAATATGTGATCGCTATCGGTTCGTGCGCTATTAGCGGTAATATCTACAACTCTTACAGCACTTTGCAGGGAGTTGACCGGGTAGTGCCGGTGGACATTTATGTGCCAGGTTGCCCGCCGATCCCGGAAGCGATTACTTATGGTATTCTCGAATTGCAAAAGAAAATCGGGGCGGGCCGCACCATTCGTAAGAAAAAAATTATAACCGATCCATTGGCTCAACCTACCGTCAATGTCCATGAAATCTTGCGGCCCGGCCATATCAAAGTGCCAACTGCCCAGGATTATGCCGCTCACCTGGACGAAGACCTGGAAACTTTCGACGCCAAGCGCAGAATGTTGCAACCGGGTTCGACCAGCGATAAGTAAGCGAACAACAAGTTTTAGTTGAGCAGTAGCAGTTGAGAAAAAGTTTTTCAATTGCTATTGCTATGTCTTGAGAGGAAACGAACAGGATGCCGATACAGGAAAGCCTCAACGTCGTCCGAGACCGGATGCACGAAAAGTTTGGTGATCAGGTTCTAAGCGTAACCGAATTCCGGGACGAACTTACGATTCGGGTCAAGCCCGAAGCCTGGTTTGAAGCCCACAAGTTTTTGAAGGCGGACGACGATTGCGCTTTCAATATGCTGATTGACGAAACCGCCGCCGATTATCCCTTGCGGCCCGAACGTTTCGACGTGATTACCCATCTTTTGTCGTTGAGTAAAGCTCATCGGCTGCGCCTGAAGACCCAGACTACCGAACACATACCGAGTCTGTACCCGGTCTGGCGCACGGCTAACTGGCTCGAACGCGAAACCTACGACCTGTTTGGAATCATCTTCGACGGCCACCCCGACCTGCGCCGCATCCTGTTGACCGACGATTGGGAAGGTTTCCCGTTGCGTAAAGATTACCCGGTGGAAGGCTACGATATTTAGCACTTTAGCCTGTAGTCGGTAACTTCTGGCCCTAAAATTTCGCAGGGCTAAAAGCTACTGATTAGAAGCTAACGGCTACTAGGAAAAAGCTATGCAAGAAACAAGAAACGAGACAGCACCCGATAACTCTGCTTATACTCAAAGCGAACGACGGATGCGGATTAACCTGGGGCCAAGCCATCCTTCTACCCACGGGGTATTGCAAGTAGTGCTTGACCTGGAAGGTGAAGTAGTGATGCGCTGCGACCCTGTGCCGGGTTATTTGCACCGTGGCACGGAAAAGCTGGCCGAGAATAAATACTACAACCAGATTATTCCGCTCACCGACCGCCTGGATTATCTTTCGCCTTTCAATAATAACGTGGCCTTTGTGATGGCGGTCGAAAAGCTACTGGGCCTGGAACTGCCGGAGCGGGCCAAGTGGCTGCGTTTGATCCTGATGGAATTGCAACGCATCGCCAGCCATCTGGTCTGGTTTGGCACTCACGTAATGGACATCGGAGCTATTACGGCCTTCCTGTACGCCATGCGGGAACGCGAAATGATCCTTGATATTTTCGAGATGTGTTCCGGCGCACGCCTGACGGTTTCCTACTGCCGCGTCGGTGGCCTTCTGGCCGATACCCCGGCAGGTTTTGAGGAGAAGGTTAACGAGTTCATTCGCATCTTCCCGAAAGCCCACGCCGAGTACATGAAGCTTGTCACCAAGAACCCGATTTTTATGGATCGCACGGTAGATGTCGGCATCGTAACTGGAGCGGACGCGATTGATATGGGCTTGACCGGCCCAAGCTTGCGAGCCAGTGGCATTAACTGGGATTTGCGTAAGGACGAGCCGTACCTCTACTATGATATGATGGACTTCGACGTGCCGGTGGCAAATAACGGAGACTGCTACGACCGTTACTTGCTTCGGATGGAAGAGATGTTGCAGAGTTGCCGGATTGTCGAGCAAGCCATGAAGCATCTCAAGCCCGGCCCGGTCAAGGCCGACGATCCGAAAGTAATGCTGCCCGCCAAAGAACTGGCGATGAGCCAGGCCGAAGCGATGCAACGCCATTTCTATCAGGTGATCCACGGCTTCCCAACCCCGGTCGGTGAAGTTTATGGCCGGATCGAAGGCTCGAAGGGTGAGTTAGGGTTTTACATCATCAGCGATGGTTCGAGCCACCCGTACCGCATGAAAATTCGCGCTCCTAGCTACGTTAATTTGCAATCGCTGCCCCTGATGACGGAAGGCCGCATGATGTCTGACGTGATCACCTGCATCGGGACAATTGACATTGTGCTGGGCGAAGTAGACCGCTAGACGACAAATTTAGGGTTCTAAGTTCTGAGTTTGAGGCTAGTTTGAGGAAAATATTTTGTTCCTGGCTACTCAAAACTTAGAACCCTGAACTTAGAACTGCTTTAGGAAAACACAAAAATATGTTTTCAACCTCTCAACTGCTTGATGCCGGTACGGCGGCCCAGGTTGCGGCACCTGCTCAGGCCGTGAATGCTACCCAGGAACCATTGATCTGGTTCTTGCAAACTTTTGTGACGCTCTTTGTGATCATGAACGTGGTGCTGGTGACGATGGCTTACCAGACCTGGGCCGAACGTAAAGTGATGGCTCGAATGCAATTGCGCTACGGCCCCAACCGCACCGGCCCTATCGGGTTGCTCCAGCCGATTGCTGACGCCGTAAAACTGCTCACTAAAGAGTTTATCCTGCCGCGTGAAGCCGATAAGTACGTCTTTATTATGGCTCCGACTTTCGGCTTCATCCCGGCAGTAGCGGCTTTTGCTATTGTTCCGTGGGGAGATGCCAGTACCGAAGGTTTCCTGGGTGGTTGGTTGCGCCCTGCCGTGGCTAACCTCAATGTCGGCATCCTTTACATGCTGGCTCTTAGTTCGGTAGGCGTCTACGGCATTATCATGGCGGGTTATTCTAGCGGTAACAAATATTCGATGCTGGGTAGCCTTCGCTCTAGCGGGCAGGTAGTTTCCTACGAACTGACGCTGGGCCTTTCGTTGATCGGCATCTTTATCCAGGCCGGGTCGCTCAATCTAAACGACATTGTGTTGCAGCAGCGTGCCAGCGTCTGGTTTTTTATCCCGCAATTCTTTGGCTTTGTAGTCTTTATGATCAGCGGAATTGCCGAAACCAACCGTAACCCTTTCGATTTGCCAGAAGCCGAATCGGAACTGGTGGCCGGGTTCCACCTGGAGTATAGTGCGATGAGTTTCGGCCTTTTCTTCCTGGCCGAATACATCAGCATGAACGCGATTGCGATTCTGGCGGCGACTCTTTTCTTCGGCGGTTGGGCGGCCCCTTTCCCCTTCCTTGAATTCATACCTGGGCCGGTCTGGTTGTTCCTGAAATTTGCCGGCTTCCTGTTCCTGTACTACTGGATACGTTCGACTTTGCCGCGTTTCCGCTATGATCAGTTGATGGGCCTGGTCTGGAAGGTTCTTTTCCCGATAGCTATCACTAATCTGGTGGTTACGTCTATCGTCAAAGTGCTGGGTGTGCAATTCGGGTGGTGGTACTAGCAAAGCAACCACTAGTTTTGAGAAGTGTACGGCTTTGCTAAAGCTATCGTGGTTCCCTCTAAGGCTGACATGGTGTTAGAACGAGGACGAGGACAAAAGCATGTCAATCCAGGACCTGAATGAGAGCGAGGTAATCCGACAAATTTACCTTGAGTTCGGTGAGGACGAAATGCCCGAAAGTGGCCCGCAAAGCGTAACGATCCGCTATCTCATAAGCGTCCTTGAAGTCCTTTTCCGTCTCGAAGGCTGGTATATTATCGGAAATGTGCCGATCATCCAGCCTGGCTTCCCTAAAGTCGCCCCGGATGTAGCGGTTTATCCAGTGCGCGTTTCACGGGCCGAACACGACGTATTAAAAAGTTGGCTTATGGCGCAACCTAATCGTCCTGCTCCCCTGATGGTTTTCTAGGTTAGCTCGGACGCTACCTGGGATGACGATATAGGCGACAAGATCGAACGCTTCCGGCATCTGGGAGTGCGCGAATATTTTGCGGTAGACCCCAACGGCAAGCAACTCTGGCCCGACAAAACGACACGGGTAAAGGGCTGGCGGTATGTGGACAACCAGGCCCAGGTTTTACCGGCAGACATTCGCGGTTGGGTTTGGAGTGAGACGCTGGAAAGCTGGGTCGGAGCAGAAGGAACTCAGATCGAGCTTTACGACCGCGAAGGCCACAAACGCCTGAACGCAGAAGCCGCCGCACAGCGTGCCGAGCAACTTGCTTTGCAAGCCGAGGAAACCGCTCGGCGAGCTGAGGAAACCGCTCGGCGAGCTGAGGAAGCCGCCCGGCGAGCTGAGGAAACAACTCGCCAGAGGCAGGAAGCCGAACGAGCGGCGAAAGAGAAAGCCTGGGCCAAGCTACGCGAATTAGGGATTGATCCTGAAAGCCTGTAGTCGGACCAAGTTTCTTGAAAGTAAGGTTCATTTTATTTTAATAGCTCAAGTTTGCCGGTAAATAGACAAATTGAGTAAGTCCAATGTTGCGGAAGTAGGCGTGTTGTAGCCAGCGAGGAACTTAAATAAACCAGGTTCGGCCACATACCGATACCTCTGGCAAGGAGCAGTAAGAATGTTAGGCGAGATAAACGAAATAAGAAAAGGTATGGGTATCACCCTACGCAACTTCTTTCGGAAGCCGTTGACGATACAGTATCCCAAGCAAATGCGTAATTTCCATCCGCGCTTTCGTGGTGCGGTAGCTTTTGTGCGCGACCAGGATACCGGCAAGGAACGTTGCGTAGGTTGTGGCCTTTGTTCGGCGGTTTGTCCGGCCAATTGCCTGACTGTCGTACCCGGAGTGGATGAACACGGTATCCGCAACGCCAAGATTTATCTTTACGATATGAGCCGCTGCGTTTTTTGTGGAATGTGCGTAGAGGTTTGCCCGGAACTGGCCCTCGTTATGACCCACGAATTTGAGCTTTCGGTGACAGAACGAAGTGAGTTGGTGCTGGACGCCGAGGCTATGTTAAAGCTGGCCGACAAAGAGTTCGAGCGTACCGGGCAAGCTATCGAAGAACCAGGCTTCCCGGCCATCACCACGGCTAATGGGTTGCCGGTCGCCAGTGCTTTTGCCAAGCATAAAGAGCTTGATATCAGGATTCAGCGCGGCAATTTCCAAAGCCATCAGCCGCTAATGGGTACTGCTCCTCATGGCTACCCGATGCCTTACGAGAAATATCTGGAGAAGGAGCAAGCCGGTAAACCACTGGCTCAGGGTCATCTGCCGCCGGTATTGCGCGAGATTCAAAACAAGTACCTGCCGGAAGATAGCCAGAATCCGCTTTCCGCCGCCGCCAAGCAATATGCCGACGAAGTGCTGACTGGCCCGGACGACCGAACCAATCTTTTAACGGCTGCCGATACTCAGCCGACGATGACGCACCAGATTATTGAGGACAAGGACGGTCAGGCCGGATCGAAAGGTGGCTTTGAGATCAAGAGTGACATTGAGGGCAAGCAACCCAAAACTGACGGTCGCACCGTTAAAAACGACAGCGATAAGTAGAGGGCAATAAATAAAAAAGGGTCAGGCGCCGATCAGGCCGGTCGTTTCCTGGCTCTGTACGAGGGCTGAAGGTATGTCTATCCAGGATTTGAAAGCGTCGGATTTGATCCGGCAGATATACGCAGAGTTCGGAGAAGACGACATGCCCGAAAGCGGCCCCCAGAGCGAGACGATTCATTATCTGGTCAGCGTACTGGCCTGGCTCTTTCGTTTAGAAGACTGGTATGTAATCAGCAATTTGCTGGTTGTGCAGCCCGGCTATTCTAAAGTAGTGCCGGATGTAGCGGTTTACCCGGTAGTCTTAAGCCAGGCCGAACGAGATGAGCTTACTAGCTGGCAGATGGATCAACCCGACCGACCCGCTCCCAGAGTAGTCTTTGAGATTAGCTCGGATGGAACCTGGGAAAACGATTTAAGCGAGAAGATTGCCCGCTACCAGCAATTAGGCACGCTGGAATATTTTGCCTTTGATCCAAAGCGTTCGCAGGTCTGGCGAGATAAATCAACCCGCTTGTTGGGCTGGCGTTATGCTAAGGGCGAAGTGCAGGAAATAAAAGCAGACGGGCGTGGTTGGTTGTGGAGCGAAGCCCTCGATAGCTGGCTTACCTCCGCCGGTACGCGGCTCAGGCTTTACGACCGGGCCGGAAATCAACGTTTTGATGGTGAAGAAGCTGAACGAGAAGCGAAAGAAGCTGAACAAGAAGCGAAAGAGAAAGCCTGGACAAAGCTGCGCGAATTAGGAATTGATCCTGAAAGCCTGTAGCAGACCGTAAAATTTTGGAATAAGGTTTGTATTTCCTGGCAAACAACTGCTCTCGGTAAACTGGAAAAGCGAATGGGTATAAGAAAATGGTTCTTGAGCAAATAATTTTTATTGTGCTGGCCGTAGTTGCGACGCTGAGTGCCATTGGCATGGTGGCGATGAAAGACCCGGTGCATTCGGCTTTGATGCTGGTGTTCACTTTCTTTAACCTGGCCGGAATTTACATCTTGATGGGGGCCGAGTTTCTAGCTGCCATTCAGGTACTGGTTTATGCCGGCGCGATTGTCGTGCTGTTCCTCTTCGTAATGATGCTATTGCAGGTGCGGCCCGGCCCAAGCTTCAATAAATTGCGCTTCTTCCAAAGTCGCCTGGGGCCGGTGCTGGCTCTGGTCTTTCTGGTCGAAGTAGTAGCAGTTATCTTCGGGTCGAGTTTCCTGCTCAACGGCGGCAAGATTACCGATGCCAATAACCGGCAAGCAGCCCAGGTGGCCGCCTCAGTTAAATACGTAAGTGAAACGCGCATTCCTAACCAGGACGCGCAAGGTAACACCACTGGCGGGACTGGGATTGGTCTGGCCGATGTGCGTGGGCCGAACGGCGAACGCCTTAGCCCAACGACGGGTGGTCATCCGGCACTTTTAGGTAAAGAGCTTTACAGCACCTATTTGTTCCCTTTTGAAGTGGCCTCGCTAATTCTGCTCATTGCCGCTATCGGCGCGATTGTGATTGCCCGGCGTAGCATCGAACATGATGCCGGTGAAGGCGGCCCCAGTCGGATTGGCCGTGGTATCTCGCTCACTTCGGCTCTGCCGGACAGCCCGCAATACGTAGAAGGTATTAAGCGGGATGAAGAGTTGGCCGCGACCGCCAAAACTTCGCGGGATGCGCGATTGGCGGCGGCAGCCGAGCGCAAACTGACGATGCGAAAGTAGATTACAATTACCGACCAAGTGTGAGCAAAGAGTGGAAGCGACCCTAACTGCTTCCACAGGAGCTAACAAAGAGATGATTCCTGTAGCGTGGTATTTAATCCTGAGCGGGGTGTTGTTCTCCATCGGGATGGCTGGAGTATTGATCCGGCGTAATGTGCTGGTGATTTTTATGTGCGTCGAGTTGATGATGAACGCCGTAAATATCAGTCTGGTCGGGTTTGCTCGTTCGTTCACGACGGTTCACTTTGCCGGAGACGCTTTCTTTATCTTCGTGGTGACGGTTTCGGCGGCAGAAGCAGCGGTCGGTCTGGCGATTATCGTCAGCATGTCCCGTCAAAACGACTCGATTGACGCTGACCAACTCGACCTGCTCAAAGAGTGAAATCAGCCTTCGGAGCTAAAATTTATATTTTAACTTCGGTCGTTTTCTAAGTAATGCTCAATTTTCCTGCTCGTTTTGTTTCAAATTTGTTTTATAAAAATGTAGCTGGCCCGGAAGCGGTGGGTCAGGCATAGAAGAAAAATTAATTGTTAATCCTCCGAGGTAGGGATGACTGCTAAAGACATCGAAAGCATTCTATGGCTTGTACCGGCTATTCCCCTGGCGGCAGCCCTTCTTAATGGCTTATTGAGCATAGTTTTTTTGCGAAGTAAAGCCAAGAAAAGCCTGTCATCCGGCCAGCTTAATATCCGCTATGCCACGTCTTTTATCGGTATTACTGCGATCCTTTCATCGCTGGTAATTTCGATCATCTGCCTGTCCTTCCTGATCAGCCAACCCGCGCCGCAGACGGTCGAAAAGAAAACCCAGACCGGCAGCGTCCCCTCGTCGCTGGTACTGGCTCAGCCCAACACCGGTGCGGTGAAAGTAGCCGCTCCTCTGGCACAGACCCAGCCTCAACCTACCCCTGACGGGCCACAGGTGAAGGAAGGCGATAAAAAAGAAGGTTCCGGGGCAGTTCCGACCCAGGCCGAAGCCGAAGGCGAAAATCTTCGCCGGATCGAGGTGAAGGAAGTCTACACCTGGATACCGAGCGGCGATTTTCAAATCAAAGTAGGCTTTTTGCTCGATCCGCTCACGGCTATGATGCTGATAGTCGTCTGCACGATCAGCCTTCTGGTGCATATTTTTAGCACCGGCTACATGAAGGACGACAACGGTTTCCACCGTTTCTACACTTATTTGCCTTTCTTTACCTTTAGCATGCTCATGCTGGTGCTGGCAAATAACTTCCTGATTCTCTACGTCTTCTGGGAAGCCGTCGGTTTGAGCAGCTATTTGTTGATCGGCTTCTGGTTTAGCAAGAAGTACGATTGGGGTCGTCTCCTGCCCCCTGCTGCGAACGTCAAAGCTTTCGTGGTCAACCGGGTCGGTGATTTCGGCTTCGGGCTGGGTATCATGTGGATTTTCGTCCTGATGTTAGGGCCAATCGGTAACGATTACGCTGCGAAGCACGGCGGTACGAACGGCTTTGACCGCCTGAACTACGCGAACGTTTTCGGGGCAATGAACGAAGCTATCGCGGGCAATCGGCTCGACCAGACCGTACTGACGCTGTTTTGTCTTTTGCTTTTTATGGGAGCGATGGGCAAATCGGCTCAGGTTCCGCTCCACGTCTGGTTGCCAGACGCGATGGCTGGCCCTACGCCGGTTTCGGCCCTGATCCACGCCGCCACGATGGTAACGGCGGGTGTCTATATGGTCGGTCGGGTTAGCCCGCTCTTTGCCAATAGCAGCACCGCTATGCTGGTTATCTCGATCATCGGGATCGCTACGGCTTTCTTTGGAAGTACGGTTGGATGTACTCAGAAGGACATCAAGGCGGTAATGGCCTATTCGACGGTCAGCCAGTTAGGTTATATGTTCTTTGCCCTGGGCGTGTTCGGTTGGGTGGCCGCTTTCTTCCACCTTATGACCCACGCTTTCTTCAAAGGGTTGCTCTTCCTGGGATGTGGCTCGGTGATCCACGCCAATGAGGAGACGATCCACGAAGGCTTCCACGAAATTCAGCACAAAGCGGATGCCTGGGCCAAGCAACGCTTCCCGAACGACCCGGAAAAAGCTAAGGAAGTTGGATTTGAGTTGTTCGAGGCGGCGGAACATGCTATCGAGTACGGCGTGGACAAGAACAGCAAAGACGAACTCTTGCGAATGGGCCTCGACCCGCAGAACATGGATTACATGGGCAACCTGGGTAAGGGCATGCGCCTGACTGCCTTTGCGATGTGCTTTGGAGCGGCGGCTCTGGCCGGAGTACCGCTTACGGCGGGCTTCTGGAGCAAGGACGAAATCCTGGGTACGACTTTCGCCCGTGGAGCCGACCAGCCCTTCAACTATGTGATTTACGCTCTGGGTATTTTCGCGGCTTTCCTGACAGCCTTTTATAGCTTCCGTATGATTTTCTCGGTTTTCTTTGGCAAAAACTTCCGACTGCCAATGGCAATGAACCGCCTGGCCTACGAAGGAATGAGCCGCAAAGCAACCGAACTCGGTATCGCTAACTTTAACCCCCGCGAGATCGTGAATTTCACGGATGGTTACAACACGGCCAATACCGCCAGTGGTCCCAACACGCCGCTCCGGGTGAACGAAAACCCGCCCAACATGAGTTTCCCGCTCTTGTTCCTGGCGGTGATGTCTATCGCGGCGGGTTATGTCGGTATCCCGAATGTGTTGACCGGCTTTAGCAGCAATGTTTTCGAGTCGTTCCTGGACGGTTCTTTCGAGCCAGCCCTGGCTGTTAAAAAGGCTCCTGAGGTAAGTTTCGAGAAAACTCTGATTTTGCTGATCGTGTCGGGCATCGTCGCGCTGGCCGGGGTCGGTCTGGCCTATATAATGTACCATCGCAATCGCGAAACTCTACCGGCACGCGCTGGAAAACTGGCCGGGCCGTTCTACTACGTCTCGCGCTACAAGTGGTATTTCGACGAGATCAACAATGTAGTGCTGGTCAAGGCTGGTCTGTTGTGGATGAACCTTTTGCGGATGTTCGACAAGTACGTGATTGATGGGGCCGTAAACGGGGTCGGTTGGCTGACCCGCCAGAGTGCCCAGCAATTGCGCAAAGTGCAAACCGGCTTTGTAGGCAATTACGCTTTGTTCATGGCAATCGGCCTCGTTGTAATTGTCGGCCTTTTCTTTGCCCTCAACCTGACGCCGCTCCTGAAGGGGTTGGGGTTGCAGAGCCTGGTCAAGTAACAAACGGGCTAGTTTTTGATTGAATGGCCTTGAGTAAGCTAAAGTAAAAGACAGAGAAAGAACACATGCTTTCTGTAATGACTTTCCTGCCGCTAGTGGGAGCGGTAATAATCGCAATACTGCCGACCCGCAACGCAAATGCCTATCGTTGGGTGGCTCTACTGATTACGGCGGCTAACTTTGGCCTGTCGCTGTATACAACCTTCAACTTTACGCGTGGGCAGGGCGGCTACCAAAATGTAGAACGCACCGATTGGATTAGCTCTATTGGGGCTAATTATCACATGGGCGTGGACGGCGTTTCGATCCTGATGGTGCAATTGGATGGTCTGCTCTTTCTGATTGCGGTGCTGGCAAGCTGGCACGCCATCCAGAGTCGGGTGCGCGAATATTTCGTAACGATGCTGCTTTTGAACGTAGGTCTCGTCGGGGTGTTCTGTGCGCTCGACTTCTTCTTGTTCTACATTTTCTGGGAGCTTGTGCTAATCCCGATGGCTGTTCTGATCGGTATCTGGGGTGGAGCCAACCGCATCTACGCTGCCTACAAATTCTTCATCTATACGCTCGTCGGTAGCCTTTTGATGCTGGTAGCCATTATCGCGCTTTATTTCCAGGCTGCGCCGCTGGTGGGACGTTTTACCCTCGACATCGAGGACATCACTAACGCTACGGCAGGTCGTCCGCTCGATGGCACTTTCCAGATTCTAGCGTTTCTGGCTTTTGGAGCGGCTTTTGCAATCAAAGTTCCGCTCTGGCCGTTGCATACCTGGCTACCCGACGCCCATACCGAGGCTCCGACGGCGGGAAGTGTGATTCTGGCGGGTGTAATGCTTAAAATGGGTTGCTACGGCTTTATCCGCTTTAACTTACCGCTTTTCCCGGATGCCAGCCGCGATCTTGCGCCTTTGATGATTGCTCTTTCGATTATAGCGATCCTTTATGGAGCCTGGGTTGCCCTGGTGCAGCCCGATATGAAGAAGCTGGTGGCTTATTCTTCGGTAAGCCACATGGGTTTTGTAATCCTGGGTCTTTTCACTTTTGCTGCCGGGCTGGGCGGTAATACGCCTCGCACGGGTAATAGCTTGCTCCTGGCGAACTCACAGGCTTTCGAGGGAGCCGTTTTTGTGATGTTTGCGCACGGTCTTTTGACCGGTGGCCTCTTTCTGGGGGTGGGCGTGGTTTACGAACGGCTGCACACTCGTGACATTAAGACGATTCAGAACACCACCCGCGTCGCCAGCCGTATGCCGGTCTACGCGACGGTTTTCCTGCTCTACACGATGGGGTCGCTCGGTCTGCCAGGGATTGCCGGGTTTGTAGGCGAGTTTTTGGTGATGCAGGGAGCTTTCCGGGTCAACGGCTGGATCGCTTTTGGGGTTTCCTTCGTGATTATCTACGCTGCGATTTACCTCCTGTGGATGTATCAGCGCGTGTTCTTTGGTAAAGTAGGCGATTACGATCCGGCGGTAGCCGAGGAACATGGCGACCACGGCCAGGGTGGACACGATGATCACGGCCAGAAAACTTCCGACCCGGCCTTCAAGGACGATCCTTCCTCGAACCGCCGCACGGTCGGGGCGGGCGCACAGAACGAACCGCCGCACGGTTCGAGCGATACGCCCGACTACGAGAAGTTTGGCGGCCCGGCGGTAGGAATGTCGGCAGGGGCAGATACCAACCGGGTTGGCACAGACTCTTTCCCGGAAAAGGGTTCGACCGACGAATTACAAGGCCATGGCGCGGCTCACGGCCATCACGCCGACCCGGATATTCTGGCGAACGGGGCGAAATTCCCCGACCTGAACCTGGCCGAGGGTCTGGCCTTTATCCCGATGGCGGTTCTCTCGATTGTGTGCGGCGTAGTTCCAGCCATTGTACTGGACTTCCTGACCACCAGTGGTAGCCGCCTGAGCATCACGATGGCCCAACACTCCAACACGCTGCTGGCTCTTACGGACTTGTGGAAGAAATAGTCCTTCCGATACAGTAAGGGCCACTACACAGGGTTGCTCTTACCGATTTGAAAAGAAGAGAAGAAAAATAACCCGAACAGGGGAGACGAAAAGTGTCTGTTTTTACTCAAACTTTGCTCCAGATCAGTACCGCCAAGCCTGGCTTTAGCGGCGACGATTTTACCCGCATTTTGCCGGAGTTTATCGTCCTGGTGATGGCGGTGCTGCTGGTAATTCTGGATATGGTAGTGCCGCTCCGCCTGCGCCCGCAACTGGGTTTCGTGGCAATTGCCGGTTATGCCGGAGCTATTGTAGCTTCGGGGTTCCTTTATTATTACGGAAACGCTGAAAAAACTTCCTTTAGCGGTATGTTCATCCGCGATAATTTTAGCTGTTTTTTTGAAATTGTGTTTTTGATCACCGGCATTCTGGTCGTATTGATCACCCCAGCCTATTCGATGAAACGGCAAATTGCAATCGGCGAAACTTACTCAATCCAGGCTTTTTCGATCCTGGGGATGATGATCGTGGCGGCTTCGGGCGACCTCATGGGAATTTTCGTGGGTATCGAGCTAACCTCGATTGCCAGCTATATCCTGACTGCTTTTGGCCGCAACGATAAGGGTTCGGCGGAAGGTTCACTCAAGTATTTCTTGCTGGGCATCTTCGCTACGGCAATTCTGGTTTATGGCATGGCCTGGGCTTTTGGCATGACTGGCTCGACCAACCTGAGCGAAATCAATCGGGCTATTTCGCAGCAACCCGCCCTGGCGACTGACCCCGGCCTGACTTTCGCTATGCTGATGTTGATTATCGGTTTTGGTTTCAAGATTGCCGCCGTCCCTTTCCACGTCTGGACGCCCGACGCTTACGAAGGTGCGCCAACGCCCGTTACGGCTTTTATGTCAGTTGGCCCGAAGGCTGCCGGGTTTGCCGCCCTGATCCGGGTGATGGTGCAGGGCTTGCCCGCCTTATCCGAGCAGTGGTCGGTTATCATTGCGGTGCTGGCCGTTTTGACGATGACCCTCGGTAACGTGGTGGCAATCGCCCAGCGCAGCGTCAAGCGCATGCTGGCCTACTCCTCGATTGCCCATACCGGCTATATTATGGTCGGTCTGGCGGCTTACCTTAGCACCTCCTCCCGCGACCGGCAGAACGACGCGATTTCGTCAGTGCTAATTTACTCCCTCATATACGTTTTTATGAACGT
>JBBRBE010000083.1:0-26623 GCA_038206175.1 Chloroflexia bacterium | reverse complement strand
GAGGGCCGAAGCGGTAAAGGTAAGGTAGACCGGGAAGTCAAAGCCCAAACAGAGGCGGAGGAGAATGAAGCCAGAGTGAAGGTGATAATTGCAGCCTCTAAAAGCGAGGAAGGCCGGTCAAGCAAACCGGCGGCTGAGCATCCTTGGCGTAGGATGCCCATCGGTAAAGCTCAATTTAGGGCTTTTGCAAAAATCTGACGCTCACCCAAACAGAGCAAGGGAGTGTACAACATTGGCCTGGTTAGGTATAATCTTTAGGTGATCAAAGGAAAAAGGCAGAAAATATAAAAATAGCCGAAAATAGGCCAAAAGAACGAAACGGAAACAGATTTTGGAAGGAAAGAAATACCGTGAGTTATAACCCAACTAATCCGCTAATTATTCAAAGTGATAAATCCGTACTGCTCGAAGTCAACAACGACCTGTACGAAGCGGCCCGTGACGAGCTAAGTCGCTTTGCCGAACTGGAAAAAAGCCCTGAATATATCCATACCTACCGCATCACGCCGCTTTCACTCTGGAACGCTGCCGCCGCCGGAGTAGGAGCGGAGCATATCGTGGAGGCGTTGTCGCGCTATAGCAAATTCCCGGTGCCAGGCAATATCACTACCGATATTAAAGATTATATTTCGCGCTACGGGCGGATCAAGCTGCTTTACCAGGATGGCCGCATGGTGCTGATCAGCGAGGACAAAATGCTGCTGGTCGAAGTCGAGCGCAACAAAAGCATGCAACCCTACCTGGTGGGACGGCTGGACGAACGAACTTTGCAGGTAGACCCCTCCAAGCGTGGTTATGTCAAGCAAGTTCTAGTCGCCATCGGCTACCCGGCGGAAGACCTGGCCGGATACACGCCCGGTGCGCAGCTCGAAATTGTGCTGCGCGAAACCACCGTAGGCGGGCGACCCTTTGGATTGCGTGATTACCAGGAAGACGCGGTGGGAGCTTTCTATGCCGAGGGCAGCTACAGTGGCGGAAGCGGCGTAGTGGTGCTGCCGTGCGGAGCGGGCAAAACAGTTGTGGGCATGGGCGTGGTGGACAAATTGCAATGCCATACTTTGATCCTCACGCCCAGCACAATCGCCGTGCGGCAATGGATCACCGAACTTCTGGACAAAACTTCGATCACGCCCGACCAGATCGGCGAATATACCGGCGACCGCAAAGAGATCAAGCCGATTACCGTCACAACTTATCAGGTAATCACTTACCGGCCTCAAAGGGTCAACAAAGAGACTGGCGAAGTCGGTGAATTTCCGCATCTGCAACTCTTTACTAACCACGATTGGGGCTTGATTATCTACGACGAGGTGCATCTCTTACCCGCTCCGGTCTTTCGGGTCACGACGGAAATCCAGGCCAAGCGACGCCTCGGCCTGACCGCGACGCTGGTACGCGAGGACGGCCTGGAAACGGACGTGTTTTCGCTGATCGGCCCTAAGAAATACGATATGCCCTGGAAAGAACTTGAGGCGCAAGGTTGGATCGCCACCGCCGAATGTTTCGAGATACGGGTTGACCTGCCTGCCGCCGAACGGATGGAATACGTGCTGGAAGAAGATAACCGGATCAAGTATCGCCGCTCCGCCATGAACACGCGCAAGTACGCGGTGCTGCTTAAAGTATTGGAACAACACCGTGACGACAATGTACTGGTAATCGGTCAGTATATCGAGCAGCTTGAGCGGTTGGCTGCTATGCTGGGTGCGCCCCTTATCACGGGTAAAACCAACAATGTGGAACGCAGCAAGCTTTACAATCAGTTCAAACGCGGCGAAATCAAACTGCTGGTCGTAAGCCGGGTGGCTAATTTTGCGATTGACTTGCCCGACGCCAACGTTGCGATCCAGGTATCTGGTCTTTTCGGGTCGCGGCAGGAAGAAGCGCAGCGTCTGGGCCGCATCCTACGGCCTAAATCGGACGGTCAATCGGCTTATTTTTACTCGATTGTCACTCGCGACACCAAAGACCAGGATTTTGCAGCCAACCGCCAGCTTTTCCTGACCGAGCAAGGTTATCGCTACACTATTCTGGATGCCAGCGAGTACCTGGGCGAAGTAACCGAAGGAGAATACCGGGAACTCGAACCCAATGCTTTGCCTGCTCCTGCCCTGGCTCTGCCCGACGGCGGGCGAGGGGGCGACCACGCTTACTTGCAAGCCGTGCCAACCGAAGTGGACGAGGACAGTGCTGAGGAGGAAGCCGCCGAATTTGCCGAAGTAGAAGAAGGCTTAGGCCGCTCCCGGCGCAGGGCGGCCCAGGCCCAACCGACCGGCCCCGCTCCGGCTTCCAAGCCAGGCGAGACCAAAGGACGGCGCGGGAACCTGCGAATCGTTAAATAGGAAATTTTGGACAAACTAAAAAGGGAACGACGTTCCCTTTTTAGTTTGTCACGGCAAACATTAACCCCTTAGCAGTAAGTAAACAAAAAACCTTAGCCGACCTTTTTGTACACTTCGAGAGCCTTCTCGCGGGCAAGCTTGTGATCAACTATCGGCGCGGGATAGTCCCGGCCTATCACTATACCGAGGTGCTGTTGCATGGCCGGAGGCATGGTGTGGGGAGCGTGGATGTATTTGTCCGGCACACGGGCCAGTTCTGGCACCCACTGCCGGACAAATGCCCCGGTTGGGTCGAACTTTTCACCCTGCGAAGTTGGATTGAAGATGCGAAAATAAGGTTGAGCATCCGTGCCAGTCGAGGCCGACCACTGCCACCCGCCGTTGTTAGAGGGTTGGTCGCCGTCCACCAGTTTTTCCCAGAAAAAACGTTCACCCAACCGCCAATCCAGCAACAAATCTTTGGTCAGAAAGCTGGCCGTAATCATCCTCAGACGGTTGTGCATCCAGTTGATCTGGTTAAGCTGGCGCATCCCGGCATCCACGATTGGAAACCCCGTGCGTCCCTCGCACCAGGCCGTGAAATGCTCGGCGTTAACGGCCCACTCCAGTTGTCCGTAGCGGGCTTGAAAAGACTCACGCGCTACCTGGGGGAAATTCCACATAATTTGATAGTAAAAATCGCGCCAGATAAGCTCACTGATCCAGGTGTCGCAACCGTCTTGCTGGGCGACCCGGTTAGCCCGCTCGCGGGCATTGATCGCCGCCCGGTAGCACTGGCGGGGTGAAATTGCTCCAAAACGCAAGAAAGCAGAAAGGCGACTCGTGCCTTCGTGCGCCGGTAGATTACGCTCGGTGGCGTAGGCTTCGATTGGCGGGTGATGCTCGCTTTTGGCATCTCGACCGGCCAAAGCCCCGGCCCAGGCTGTTAGCATTTTGCGGCCCAGGTCTTCCCCGGCGGGCATAAAATAAGCTTCCTCGAAACCAGGCGGAGGAGCAGGAATTTCCAGGCCAGACATCTCAAGTAAGGTCTGCTGCTCTAACTTGAGGCTTTCCCAGCGTGGCTCGACTCGTTCCGGCGGGTTCTGGCCGATCTCGGCCAACCAGCGTCGCTTGTAAGGAGAGTAAACCGTGTAGGGGGTATTGCTACCGCTCAGGATTTCGGTTTTCTCGAAGACCACCAGGTCTTTATGCGAACTGACCCGAAAACCTTCTTCACTCAAGGTCTTTTCAACCAGCGGGTCGCGCTTCTGGGCGTAGCTAGTGTAGTCGCGGTTGAAATAAAGGGCGTCGGCCTGGGCGTCCCGTAAAGCCTGGCGCAATTCGGCCACTGGTTCACCCCGGCGGACGATCAACCGCCCGCCGCGCTTTTCCAGTTTTTGGGCCAGTTCCCGTAAACCGCTGTACATAAAGGCCAGGCGGGCCTGGCAGACTTTGGGAGCGGCGGTAAGTTTTGGGTCGAGTACAAACAGCCCGATCACCTGATCGGCCTGATCGGTCGCCGTCGCCAGAGCCACGTTGTCGAGGGTACGCAGATCACGCCGGAACCAGTGAATGGCGGTCGTCATGAAATTCTTTCTAGCAACAGAGTGTTGGGGAAGCTAAAGGCGTCCCGCTTCCACCGACGCAGTTTGCACCGACCCTCGGCCTGCGCCTTCTAAATCCGGCGTAGCCTCTAGCGGAAGCGAGAAGTAGAAAGTGGAACCGGCCCCAGGTGCGCTTTCCAGCCACATGTGGCCGCCATGCTGTACAACAATCTGGTGGCTGATAAACAGACCCAGGCCCAGCCCTTCCACCCCGGAATTTTCCTGGGCGCGGGCGCGGTAGAACGGGTCGAAAATATGCTCCTGCTCGGTCAGGCTGATGCCCTGCCCTTGATCCTGCACCCAGACCACGGCTTCGCTCTGAGTACCCGTTGCGCTTCCGCCTTCTGCTGGCAGCACCCGGCGTTCCAGGCTCACCACTACGGGTGTACCTTCGGGGCTGTACTTCATGGCGTTCGAGACCAGATTGTGCAAAACCTGCTCAAGCCGGGCTTCGTCCAACCGCCCCAGAAACTTTTCGCCACTCACTTTGAGCGTCAGAGGATGGCCTTCGGTGGTAGTGCGCTGCTGCTCGATCACACGTTGCACAATTTCCAGCAAGTCGGCCCGTGGATTAAGCTTTAGCTCGAACTTACCCTTGTGCGCTCTCGTAAAATCGCGCAACTCACCGATCAAATCATTCATCCGCCCGACCTGGCGCATCACCACTTCGACCGAGTGCAAATTCCGTTCAAGAGCCTTAGTTCCCGCCTCGCTGCTCACTTCGAGTGGTTGGGTGCGCTGGCGTTCCAGGCTGCGTTGAAGAAGCTGAGTGTAACCTCGGATCGAAGTCAGGGGAGTACGCAATTCGTGGGTAGCAGTGGACATGAACAAATCTTTGAGGTAGTCGAGTTCACGCTGAACGCGCACCGCTTCCTGGGCTTCGCGGTAAAGCCGGGCATTGTCTACCGATTGAGCGGCGCGACGGGCAATTTCCAGCGCAAACTCCAGATCATCCCCGTTAAAAATTCGGGCCGAATCTGCCGATACTAACGAAATAACTCCAATAGTTTGACTACGGGCGGTTAGAGGCACGATCATCACCGAAGAAAAACCGACCTCCCGAAGCATTGCCAGCTCCTGAGGGTTGCGGGCAGTTTGCACCAGCATTTCGTCTGTAATCACAGGATAAAGCTCGGCTTCTCCACTCCGCAAAACTGCCGGGACTCCCTGGGCGGCGTTCAGGTCGTGTTCATAGGTGCGTTGCATCTCCTCGGCCCATCGCACGCGGGCCGGGTCAGCGTGCGCCATCGCCAATCGCTCGATCTGACCACCAGCCAGACCCTCCGGCCCTAACATATCAATCGTACACCAGTCCGCTATTTCCGGGGTGATCAAGCCAGCCAGATTCGCCAGCGTCGTGGTGTAATCGAGCGAAGAGGCCAGTAAATCACTGACATCAGCCAGGAAAGCCAGCCGAGCGGTGGCGGTCTCCGCTCTGGTACGGGCTAAACGTTCGGCTTCGTAAAGCCGAGCGCGTTCGAGAGCCTGAGCGCACTGCCCGGCCAGCGTTAACAAAAATTCGCGCTCGTCTGACCAAAAGCGATGACCTTGAGTAAAGCCTAAATCTATCGCGCCAATGATGCGGCCACTTACCTCAAGGGGTAAAGAGGCATAAGCTTGATTTTTAAGACCCAGCCCCAGGCTAGAGATCGTCTCGATTAAATGCGGATAGCGCGTCGTGCTATCGGCGACCGACTCAACCCAAACGGCTTGCTGCGCCCTCACTACATCGGCTAGAGGAAGCGGAGCCGACACGGGGAAAGAACTGAATTCTTCAATCAGGGCTGCTGGATAACCGACCGTTTCTACCAGTTGCAGGCTTTGGCCGTCCGGGGTCAAAAGCGCGACCGCCCCGGAGGTAGCCCCTAACGTACTGACGCCCTGCGCCACCACAACCTGAGCCACCTGCAACGGTGTAAGGGCATTTGAAAGGGCGACCGTGACAGCCTGGAGACGGCTGTTACGCTCTGCGGCGAGTTCGGCAGCTTGCCGGGCCTGTCGTTCGCGGCCCAAAGCTTCCTGCAATTCTTCCTGGGCTTGCCAGCGTTGCGTAGCCGTCGCCAGGATGTTAGCAATAGCCTGTAAGAAGCTTATATCGTCCGGGCTAAAACGGCGGTGGGTGGTAGTATGAACGCCCAGGTTGCCAAACTGCTCCGTCCCTGCTTCGATCAACACGGCCAGACTGCTAACAACCCGGTTATCTCGAATTAAAGGAGGGCAGGTAAAGCGCGTCTCCTTGTCCCAATCTTCAACTATAATTGGCTGTGGGTTACGGGCGGCGTAAGCGAGCATTGTTTGCGGGTCTATCAAGGGAGAGTGGCAGCCAGTTGGGTCGGTAGGCCAACCCCAGGCTGCTCGCATAATCAACCCTTTGGATTGTGGCAGAAAATAAACACTGGTGGAGAATTCGGTTTGCAGGGTTTGGGCTACCAGTCGCATGGCCTGGGATAGCAACTTGTCCAGATCAGGTTGGGCTAGAGCCTCTTGCCCGAAGTGAGCTATCGCGGCCTGTTGGTAAACCTGAGACTCAGAATTTCGAGCGGAATTAGCCGGGGCGTACTCGCCCTGCTGCAACCGGGCTAGTTCCGCCCGCAACGATTCCAGTTCTTGCTCCAATTCCACCTGAAAGCATACTCCTACCAGATTGCGCAAAACCTGGCCTTATCCCGGCCTTTTCTTTCTTGAAGAGCCGAGAACAATTGATTCTGTAAATTAATCAATCTCGGCTTATTTTACGCCGTCTATTTTAACGGAGTTGAGCAAAGGTTGTAGACAATTTTCCTACTACTGGCCTGTTAATGCAAGGAGCTTTGCTAAACCTTTGTCTAATCTTTTGACCTGTTTTCGACTAAACACCTTAACGCGTTGCCACGAGCCTGGACAATTCTAAATACTTCTTCATTATACCGCATTATTTAACTAAAATCATTCTCGATAACTAACGCTTCTGGTTTGACAGCACCTCTTAGTTGTGTTAAAGTTGGGCCGTGTTGAGCTTTCGCACAATAATTGTATAACATAAGTGTAAAATATATGATAACGCTTGTGTTATGCTCGATATTATTTTAGAACTTTTGAAAGGAGATTGCAACCTATGCCAACGGATAGCGTTGCGTCAGAGACCAAAACGCTTAAAGTAGGCGACATGGCTCCTGACTTTACTCTCCCCGCCGCGAAGGGTACTAGCGATACAGATACCGTTAGCCTGAGCGACTACCGGGGGAAAAAGAACGTCGTAATTGCGTTCTACCCGTTTGCCTGGACACCTGTTTGAACGGTTCAAATGCCCGCTTACAACGCTGATTTAGCGAAGTTTGAGAGCTATGATGCCCAGGTTCTGGGTATCTCAATTGATAGTGTAGCCAGCAATACCGCCTGGGTCAAAAGCCTCGGAGGTTTGGATTATCCGATTCTGTGTGATTTCTATCCCCACGGCGAGGTCGCCCAGAAGTTTGGCGTCCTGCGCGCCGAAGGTATGGCCGAACGCTCTCTCTTTATTATAGATAAAGAAGGCAAACTGGCTTACATAGATGTTCACGACATCTCGAAGCAGCCTGATAACGAAGACTTATTCGAGGTGCTTCGCGGCCTGTAGAAGTTAATTTTTAGCAATCAGCCATCAGCCGTTAACCCTCAAGGGTCGCGCCTGATGGCTGATTGCATGAAAAGTTAATTTTATTGGCTTAAACAGAAAGGCGGAGGGCCGATGGAAATCTCGCGGCGGTGTGTCCCGTACACCCCCATGTTCAAAACATTGGACAAGATGAATTTTAGCCTCGTGACTACAGCCGGGGTGCGGCTTACCAGCCAGGAACCCTACAACGAGGAGGGTGACGAACGCTTCTACGTAGTGCCGGGTAACGTTGAGGTCAGTGATCTGACCGTTAATTACGCCACACCCGCCAACTACGATTTTAGCGACTCGCTCAAAGACATCAATGTAGTCTTTCCAATCGAGAGACTGCGCGAATTGAAAGAAGCCGGTATAATCGGCGGGGTCGCCAACAAGCACATCGTAACGATGGGCTACACGATGAGGCTTAAAAGAGTCTACGAAGAGATTGTCCCCGCCATTGCCCGCGAACTGGAACGCTCGAACACCGACGCAGTAATCCTTACGGCAGGCTGACCACACGTTTGCCATCGCTCAGTTGTAGCGATCCAGCGTGCGATTGAAATGACTGGCCTACCAACCGTGTTGATTACCGTTTCGGCGGAAGAGTCAGCCCAGATGCGGCCACCCAGAGCTATCGAGCCTGCCGGTTTTCAGGTAGGAAACTCGCTCGGCCACCCTAACCAGCCCGAATTGCAACGCCAGGTGTTGCAACGTGCGGTCGAGTATTTAAACGAAGTGGTGCTACCCGGCAAGATTACCACGCTCGAATTTCCCGATTACTAGCTCAAAGGGGGCTTTGCCACCCGACTTGCCCCGGTAGTGGTCTAAAGAGACAAACCTTACTTCAACTTCAAAAAGGAACCAGAGAGGAAATACGGCGTATTTCCTCTTTTTGAGATGCAAAATTTATTTAATATTAAGAAGATAGGTGTTATTACGATTAAAGTAAGGTTCTTTGTAAGGTTTAACCGTTACAATAAATTTTGGGATAAGCTTGGTACTTCCGGGCTGGGAGTTTCTCTTGCGCCGAATTTTATAAGGGGCTATAATTAAAAGTAGCAAATCTGAGAAAAGATAGCTGAGTAGTTTTAGTTTATCCGCCGATTGCCCCTTATTTGCTACGGGAACAATCACTCCAGGTAATATAAACCAGTTCTGGCGGGGTATTCGCGTCGCTCCTACCGGCAGCACTGCTTATTAATAGTAATCATTTTTGTTTTTGAAAGGCGGCAAATTCTGATGGCAACTAATCAGTTGGCCGATAGCGTGAAGCCTTCTCCGGCCTTCAACGATATTGAGATTCAAATTCCTAGCGACCTGGTATTCGAGCGCGTCGTGCGCGAAAGTGCCGTAGTCGTCGCCAAATATCTTGGCTTTGACGAAGAACGCGTAGCCGATTTACAACTGGCCGTCAGCGAGGCTGTTACAAATGCCATCGAACACGGCAACAATTGCGACATCAACGTTAAAGTGGGCGTGAAATTCTACATTCACAAGAACCAACTGGCAGTGCAGGTGAACGACCGGGGCCAGTGGAGCGGGGCTTCCAGCGAGGTGCAGGCTACCCCCGATGTTTTCGATATGGAAGACCGCCTCGACCACGATTTGACCCGTGGCATGGGTATCTTTCTAATCCAAAAGCTGGTAGATAACGTGGACGTGCGCTCGAACGCCCAGGGTACCGAATTTACGATGTGGTTCAACCTCACAAAGGGGCCAAACAACCCCCTCAGTTTTAACATCGAACTAGCAGGGCCAGACCAAAAGAGCGGGCCAAACCACGAATAGAACCGGGCAGTCCCTTTTGGCAAACGTAGATACAGAGAGGATTGTACAAAAATGGCCCTTAAGATTGACCAGGGTAACGAGGCAACGATTATCCACATCCAGAACGATAGCGTAGACGCGGTATCGGCGCGGGAAATTGCCAATACCAGCGAACAGATGAAGGGTACAACCGTGCTGGATTTTGGCTCGGTAATGTTTATTAATTCGGCGGGGATTTCGGCTCTGCTCAAGTTAGTAATCGAAGCCCGCAAGCAGGGTAAAAAACTTTACGCCGTCAACGTTACGGCCCATCACCGCAAGGTTTTCGAGATGGTAGATATGCTGCGCTACATGCCGATTGCCAAAATGGAAGATTTACTACCGCTAATGCGGGCTTAAAACTTCGTCTTTCAGAACAGGATAATCAGGTATGCTCGAAAACGAGCCACAAATACATATACCATCAACACTACTGCCGGGTGAAAATACTCAGGCCAATCGCAGAGTGTACGTGATCAGCCTGGGCTTGATTGTAGCCCTGGTACTGCTGGCCTGTGTGCTGGGTGTGCTAACCAGCCCGGCCCAGGCTCTAGGGGCAGTCCTGGTTCAATTCGCGGTCGGGCTAGGGGTGCTGGCGTTTGTGGTCGGCGGCGATTGGCTGAGTGAAACTGGCCGGTTTAGCATCCGAATGTGGCAAAATTGCGCCCTGCTTTGCGCCGCCATTGTCACGATTGCCAGCTTTTTGACTGGCGAGTATCTGTTTATTTTGCTGGCACCTCTTCTGGTTGGTTTAGGCCAACGCCGTGGAGATAGCTACGGAATTGTTCGGCTAGGACTGGCCGGGGCTACCCTGGTCGGTCTAAGCCTGAGCCTGGCCTACTTGCTAAAACTCGACCGACCGCAAGCCAGCGAAGCACAGGTGGCCCTGACTGCTCTGGCGGCACTCAGTCTATCGCTGGCGACCTTCTTGCGGCATTTTCAGCGTCAGCTTCAGCGATTCCACGACGAAGCGGCCAGCAACACCAGCGAAATGGAAGTGGCCCACGAAATCCAAACCAGCTTGATGCCACCCAATCACTTTACCAGTGGTAGCTGGACGCTGGCGGCCCGGTCGCTTCCGGCCAAAGATGTCGGGGGTGATTTCTACGAGTACATCAATCATCCCCATCTCGACCAGTGGATCAGCGGCATTGCTATCGGCGATGTAGCCGGTAAAGGTATCCCGGCAGCTTTGCAGATGGCCGTTGTGCGCACTCTCTTTCGGGTCGAAGCCCGGCGGCGCATTTTTCCCGCCGAAACTCTCATGTCGGTCAACCTGGCTCTTCAGGCCGAACGCTCTTTTGGAATGGTCACGATGCTTTACGCCTTTATTGACATTCAAAACGACAATTTACA
This sequence comes from Chloroflexia bacterium, assembly GCA_038206175.1. Classification (GTDB taxonomy): domain Bacteria; phylum Chloroflexota; class Chloroflexia; order Chloroheliales; family Chloroheliaceae; genus 54-19. The sequence goes on along the minus strand of JBBRBE010000083.1, from coordinate 15,920 downwards.
CCTGGCGAACGCCGGTCACAACTATCCGATCTTGCTCAACGGTACTCTGGACGAGATAAAGCTACCCGGTTTGCCGCTCGGTATTGACGATGAAATCGAATATGAAGAGAAGGTAATCAAGATTTTGCCCGGTACGAGCGTCATTTTCTACACCGACGGGGTAGTAGAGGCTATGAACCCGGCGGGCGAGTTATTTACCTTCGAGCGGCTTAAAGAATCAATTGCGGCTAACCACGACCTGGAGCCGAGTGATATGGTCGAAAAGATTTTAGCCGAAATAGCGATCTTTACCGAAAGTGCCGCCCAGAGCGATGATATTACAGTGCTGGTGCTGCAATATCACCCGCAGCCTGGCGAAACGAAAGAAGGAAACGGAGTGCCTCAGCCGGTCGGAGTGCGTACCGAAAGGCTTTCTGTCCTGTCGGACGAGTCGCATGTTGAGATTGACGAGAACGGAGCGAACTGGATTTAGCCCGGATTGAGACCAAACGAGATTTGCACTTGAAAAAACCGCGAAAATTTCTGTTTAATATACTGTAAGCCAGATCATAGCTATTTACAAAAATAGGTGCCAGGATAGAGGGAGAAAGAAAGGACGACAGGCGGGAAACTGTAGCGTCCAGACTTTCAGGGAAAACGGGATCACACAAGCGAAAGGCAATGGGAGTAGAATGGGTGAGGGTCAAATAGGCCGGTTAAATCCGAGTGCCCTATCTGGCGGTGGCCTACCATCTGGACAGAGGGCGGGAGAGGAAAGGGCAAATCGGGCCGAGCGCGGATTGCGGGGAATGAGTAGCGCAATGAGCATGCCCCCGGCAAAAGTTGTTTCACAAAAAATGGATGATCGGCTGCTGATCCTCGACCTGGATACCTTTAGCGGCAGCGAACGCTTTATGAGCGGCACCAGCCTGGGCGCAGCTTTTTCTACCGGGATGCGGGCCTATCTGGACGGGCAGTACGCTGATGCCGTAACCGAATTCAAGACAGCTCTGATCGCAGCCTATGTCGAGGGCGACGAGTATACCCAGATGTGGGATCGGGAGAAAGCGATCATCCATCTCTACCTGGGCAACGCTTACGCCTACCTGGATTCCTGGAACGATGCTCTTAACGAATACCTTAACGCGGTGCAGATTGACGGCCAACTGGCCGAAGGGCATTACAACCTGGGCGTGGCGTTGCGGGCCTTGAGTAAGCTGTACGAAGCGGTGGCAGCCTTCAAAGTGGCGATGCAGTACAACGGCGAACTGTACGAAGCTCGTTTTGCGCTTGGCCGCTGTTACCACGAACTGGGCGACTACGCTCACGCTTATATTTCCTACACCCTGGCCCGCCAGCTTCGCCCTAACGCCGCCGAACCGATCTACTATCAAGGTCTCCTCCATCAGGCTCACGGAGAAATGAAGCAAGCCGCCAAGTGCTTCGCCGAAGCTTTGCAGGTCGAGCCGGATTATGTCCACAATAGCAGCCTGGTCGGGACTACCGAACCGGATTTCGCTACGGCGGCCCACGACCCTGGCTGGTATTACCGTCTGGCCGAAGAACTCAAGGCTCAGGGTAACGTAGTCGGGGCGTTACGGGCCTATCAAGCTTTGTTGCAGGCCAAACCCGAAGAAACCCGCGCCCGCTACTTTATGGCGAATATCCTGGCCCGCCAGCGCGAATGGGAACGGGCGATTGCCGAATACAAATGGGTACTCCGCGACGACCCGAACTATATTGCCGCCCGCTACAAGCTGGGATTGGCCTATCGCGCCCTGCAACGACTCAAAGAAAGTTATCATACCCTGGTGCAGTGCGCCCGCTTGCAACCCAACGATGGAGTAGTTTTTCTGAGCCTGGGAATAGTGCTGACCGACCTGGGGCAACTTTTGCTTTCGATCAAATCGTTCGAGCGAGCCGCCCGGTTGCTGCCCAACGAAGCTCAGGTGCATTATCGGTTAGGCCGCTCTTTGATCAGTGCCGGGTACGAAGCGCGGGCATTAGTGGCCTGGCAAAAAGCGGTCGAGCTAGACGAGCAGTGGCAAGCGGCTCGCTACGACCTGGGCATTCTCTACCTCAAACGAGGGCGGTACTACGAGGCGGCGGTTGCTTTCGAGCTGATCTATCGCAAGCAACCTGAAGATGTCGAAACGGCTTATTTCCTGGCGGTCGCCTATAAGGAAACCGGACGATTAGATGAAACAATTGGGTTGTTGGAGCAGGTGATCAGGGCCAAACCCGACCATTACATGGCTCACTTTCATCTAGGTGCAACTTACCTGCGAGTAGGCAACGGCCAGGCCGGGCTTGTCCATATCCGCGAATACGAACGGCTCAAAGGTTTTGAATTGCGCCGTCGCCCGGCCCCCGTGCGGAATGCGCTCAACACTCAGGCCGGGCGGGTGCTGGCTCAGGCCGAAAACGCCGAACCCGGCACTACAAAACCAATTTTGCGGAACATCCAGCCTAGGTCTAAGCCAGCCTCCTCTCGGCCTGAAACGACTAACCCTAACAGCAATGGTAACGGCAACGGCAACGCTTACCCTAACGGTAATGGCAACGGCAACGCTTACCCTAACGGCAATGGCAATGAACATGTCAGCACCGGGCCAGGCATCAACAGCCTGCCGATTGTCCGCCCAAAAACCGGGCCGTTAAGTAGAAATTAAAGAATAGAGGTCGGCGGTTAGCAGGAAGCTCACCCCTAAAAGGTTCTATTTCTAAACCCCAGCCCACCCTCTAATTTTTAGTAACACCGCAACCTCTTGAGGAGCCTGGACGTTATTGTTATAATGGTATTGTCAGGTTATAAGCAAGCGCAAATAATCTTTTGCTATAGCTCAAGTCAGTCAGAAAATCCAGGCTTTTATGAACAATCCTTTCTCCCTCAATTCAAACGGGCCAGAGTCGGAGGCCGAGCGGCTAATTTTGGAACTTGAACGCCGGGCCGCGGCTCTCCAGGGCGACCAGGAACAGGAACCGCTCGTTTCGCTCCTGACTTTTTATTTGGGCGACGAATGGTTTGCCATCCCGCTCGATAAGGTCAAAGTAGTTTCTCGGCTGCTAGAGGTGACACCCGTGCCGGGAACAAGCCGCTATGTGCTGGGAGTAGTCAATCATAAAAGTGCTATCTACCCATTAGTAGACATCCACGAGTTACTAAGCCTCGAACCGCAAATGCCTACTCGTGCAGCCCGCTTTGTGATTATCCAGTACGGCAAGTATACTCTGGCAATGCTGGTAGATACTATGACGGAAGTGCGCGAGGTCAAAACCAGCGAACTGGAGAATTACGTGCGCAGCAACAAAGACCTGGCGAATTATATCAGTAGTGAACTAACCGTCGAAGGTAAATTGCTGGGCCTGTTGAACCTCGATGCAATCTTGAATGCTGTCTCGGACGGCGAAATTCAGCCTAGTATGGCTAATTGAATCAAGGCCAGTAATTTTCAAATAAAGGTTGGGCGCAAGGATGAACGGTTGGGAAGGGTTTGGACAAGCAGGAGCGCGAGGTCGTAACCGTTTCGAGGGATCCGGGCTTAGAAACGTGGGCGGGGCCGCCGAAGAACTGGCCAACCTGGGCATCGGTTACTATGGCGAACTGGGCGCGACATCTACCACCAACCCGCGTCAGAATAGCGTCGAAATTGTACTGGTGAAAGCGGCCCATCAGCCTTTCGGCCTGCTAATGACCCAGGTATACAACATTGTGCGGCCTACAAGCGAGGGCATTCGGGTGCAACAATGGCCCGACCCGCACAACGGGCGGCCCTGGGCCGAAATTGATTATAACGGAGGGCGGCTGCGGGTGCTGGAACTGGCGGCGATGCTGCAAATGCCTCTGGTCGAACCAATAGACCGCAGCAAGATTGTGCTAACCGGCCAAATGAAACCGGATGGTAGCCTGGACAGTCCTTTTGGGCTGGCCGTTGACGATGTTATAGCGGTGCGGGGGGTAGCCCTGGATAACTTACGGCTTATGCCGGGCTGGTTGTGCCAGAAACGTCTGGGCCGGTTAATCTGGGGAATGGCTTTACTCGACCGGGAAAGTCTGGCGCAAGAAGAAACAGGGGCTTTTCTTACTCCGGTTAATTTGCTGACTCCGGTACAATTAAGTGATTTTATGAGCGAAGCGGTTAGTTTCGAGAACAACGCTTACAATTCTGGTTCTAACAGTAGATGGGCCACTCCAAATGGGCCAACCTCACTCCCAGTTCAGTCAGAACCAGACTTAAACCGCTTCGGTAGCACAGTTCCCGGTGAAGTTCCGACGTTACGCCCGGTAATGCTGATTAATTTGGAAATGTTGAAAAAAGTTGCTTACGACAATAACTGATAACCGCCAGGCATAGGAACAATACGGTAAGCGGGGCCGACTGGTCGAATCATAATGAAGATAAAATCGGAATGGATCGGGCGTTTTCGGCAAGACGCCACGCTGCATTTGCAAGAAATCCAGAAATGCATGGACAAACTCGCCCCGGCTTTGCCAGCCGACCCTGAAACGACCGAAGCGGTTTTGCGGCAGCTTTTCGTTCGAGTGCATAACATCAAAGGCACTGCGGCAATGCTAGGGCAGATGGAAGTCGCGGAGGTGGCGGCCCGCCTGGAAAAGCTCTGGGCCGAAGTTGCGCTTGAACCGGCCCGGCTCGATCAGGCTTTGCTCGATCAGGCCCGTAGCTCGAACGAAGAATTAGCTCGCCGCGTCGCCCTCATCCAGCCCAGCGTGGTGTCTGATGAGGCCGAAAGCAAGATTTAGGTTAGAAGTGTTGCCAGGAAGTTTTCTTTATTGAGATATTGAAATATAGTCCTAAAACGACTGGTAGCGGACGGTATACCGCCCCGGCAGGAACAGATCAAATGTTACTATCAGATGAAGTTCGACAAAGATTGCTCCATAAGTTTAGAACCGAAACCAGCCAAAACCTGGCTACTCTGCGGCTAAATCTACCCTTTTTGAACGAGCCGGAAGACCGCGATGCTATCATCACGATGTTCTTCGCCGCCCATACCATCAAAGGCAATCTGGGGATGATGCAAATCTTAGAAGTGGATTTGAGCGCACTCAACGACCGGGCTACAGACCTTGAAACGACGCTGCTGGGTTTGCGAAACCGCGAACTTATGCCCGGCCCGGTGGTAGCCCGCCAGCTAGAAGAATACTTGAGCCAGCTTGAAAGTCAGTTCAGCCTGAGCTTGAGCCAGGAAACGTCAGCCTTATGAACTTAGAAGAAACCCGGCGTAAATTACTAAATAAATTCAAAGAAGAGACCGATACGCAACTACTAAGCTTGCAACACCGGCTAGTTGATCTGGAACTGGATGCCAGTAATACCGACTATTTGCGCGAAGTCTTTCGCGCTGCCCATACTATCAAGGGCAGTGCCCGAATGATGAATTTTGGCGAAATTAGCTCGATTGCTCACGAGATGGAAAACATTTTCGCCGAAATGCGAGATGGACGCTTACGCCTTCAACCTGAAACCAACGACCTCTTGTTTGAAGCGGTGGATACTATCAACACCCTCGTTGAAGCGGCCCTGCGTGGCGACAAAACCGACCTGAACGTGCCAGGTCTGAACAAACGCCTGGCCCAAATCCTCGATACGCCGGGCGACTCGACCGCTACGGCTACTTCGTCCGGCCTGGCTTCTAAAGAGACCAAACCAGACGAAGACGCGAATGGGACCGGTGCGGGCCAGGAAGCGGCCAGTCTGCTTCCCCCCATTGTCCTGAGCAAAGTTGGCGCACTCAGCGATAACGTGATCCGGGTGGATGTGGGCAAACTTGACGAACTGATGAATATTGCGGGTGAATTGGTGCTGGGCAAAATGGAGGCCGAGGCGACGCTGAATAACTTGCGGGCCTTGCAAGACCTTCTCCGGCAACGCCAGCGTCTGAACGGCCCGGTGCGCAATTTGATCGCCAACAGTGGGCGAGATCCTTCCGAGGTGACGACCTGGCAGGAAATGCGTGAGGCTTTGATTCGGCTTACTCAGGTTGATCAGCAAATCGAGATGCTGGTCAAAAATACTCTGCGAGACCACGAAGAAAATACCAGCCAACTGGTCAACCGGGTGGACGAACTGGATAATAACGTTAAAAGCGTGCGGATGTTGCCGATTGAGACGATCTACCAGGAATTTCCCCTGGCGGTGCGGAGCATGGCAAAGGAGGCGCGGCGCGATTTGCCCGATTTCCGGCAGCAGGGGGGCGAAATCGAATTGGACAAGAAAGTGTTGGAAGGTATTCGTGACCCTCTGGTTCAAATTATTAAAAACTCGCTGGTGCATGGCATCGAACTACCCCAGGAACGGCTAGAGGCCAACAAACCCAAAGCCGGGCGACTGATCGTAAGTGCAACCCAGGATGGTGGGTTTGTTACTATTAGTGTTTCGGACGACGGCAAAGGGATCAATCCAGCCCAACTTCGCCAGAAAGCAATCGAGAAGAAGATTTATAGCGAAGCCCGCGCTCTGGCGATGTCGGACGAAGATATTGTAAATGTGATTTTCGAGTCGGGGTTCAGCACTGCCCCGATTATAGACGACCTGGCCGGGCGCGGAGTTGGGATGGAAATTGTCAAAACGAACCTGGAACGCCTGGGTGGACAGGTCAGCGTCAATAGCCAACTTGGACAGGGTACCACCGTGACGCTGCGGGTACCGATTACGATGGCAACCAGTCGGGCGTTACTGGTTCGCGTAAGCGGGATTATCTACGCGATCCTGGCTCCGGCTATCGAGTCAATGTTTTACCTTGAGATGGAACGGGTCTGGAGCCGAGAAGGGCGCGATGTAACCAGCTATGGCAATTCCCTGATCCCGCTGGTACGGCTGGAAGACTTGATTGGACGGCCTGGGCGAGCCGATCATCCCATTTTCCGGCATCAAGAACTGGCCCACGAAGCGTATAACCCGGCCCAGCTTAGCGGTATTACGGCCCAGAACCTGACTTTCGAGAACGGACACAACCCCCCGGCCAAACGAACCGGCCCTAGCCAGGGTGGTTATCACAATGGTAACGGTCAGGCTAACCGGGAAGCCGTAACCGGGGATGGCTTTGTCGGCCTGACCCTGGCCGACCCACGGGCGACGGCCCGCATCCGCGAATTGCAGGAGCAAAACCGAGACCGGCAGGGGCGACAAACCACCTTAGAGCGACTTCCGGCAGTGGTAATCGGCAGTGGCGACCGCCGCATTTGCCTCCTGGTGGATGAGTTGGTGGACGAAACCGAAATCGTAGTTAAAAGTCTTAGTCCCCTCTTGACCCGCGCCCCGCACGTCAACTCTGCTACTATCATGGGCGACGGACAGGTGGTGATGATCCTGGATGTACCAAGTTTAATCGTAACGGCTCGGCAAAGTGCCGCGCCAGGATTACGTAAAGGCCGTGAAAAAACCGCCGCCCCTAAACGAATCCTGGTGGTGGACGATAGCATCACTACCCGTGAGCTTGAGCGTTCGATCCTGGAAGCGCAGGGCTACATTGTCGAATTAGCCGATGATGGCACGGTCGCCCTGGAAATGCTAAGCCGGGATAGCCGCTACGATCTGGTTATTAGCGATGTCGAGATGCCCAACATGAACGGGTTCGAGTTGACGACCGCGATTAAAGCTAGTCCCGCTTTGCGCGGATTGCCGGTCATTATCGTTTCTTCGCTCAATAACGATGACCATAAACGCCGGGGTATCGAAGCCGGAGCGGAAGCTTACATCACTAAAGGTGATTTCGAGCAAGCTAATCTACTCAATACGATAGAGTATTTGACAAGTTAGGGACTTTTGGCTTTCTGTGTTAAACACGCAGGTCTTAGGGGTGTGCTATAATTATATTAATGACGGGTAGCTGGCAAACATTAGGTGTGCCACTCGCGTGAAACGTCCCAGAGCAATTTACACATTCAGGTTTTAGGGAGATCAGGAGAAGCCAATGTCGAAGCGGAAAATTCTAGTGGTAGACGATAGTGCTTTGGTAGCCGAAGCGGTTAAAGCAAAACTAGAAGCCAATAACTACGATGTGCAACTGGCTTATAGCGGTGAAGAAGCCCTCGATAAAGTAGCCGAGTCTATTCCTGATCTGATGATTCTGGATGTGTACATGCCGGGCATAGATGGTTTTGAAGTTTGCCGACGGCTACGGGAAAAAAGCGAGACACAATCTCTGCCCATTGTGATGTTAAGCTCACGAGGTAATATCAAGGAAAAGCTGGCAGGCTTTCGAGTAGGGGCTGACGACTATCTGGTTAAAGAATTTGATTTGCTGGACTTACCTTATCGAGTTAAACTTGTCTTTCGTTTGCGCGGCCTGGATGAAGAAGGCCCGACCGGAAGTAACGGTACCGGCTCAACTGCCCCCATGATGAGTTAGATTGGCCTCCCGGTAAATTACCTTTTTAAAGTTCTGAATTCCCCAGACTTGTGCCTGACATGGAGGCTGAGCGGCTGGGAACCTCTTTTGCTTCCAACCTTTAACGTCTGATGCTGAGCAGATTGTGGCGACAATTAAGGTTTTGATAGTTGAAGACAGCGCGGTAGTTGCCAGTATCCTCAAGGATACTCTGGAGGCAGACCGGCGGGTGCGCGTGGTTGGGATTGCTCCCGATGGTCAGGCCGCGCTCAAAATGCTGCCTGAACTTTCGCCCGACCTGGTGACAATGGATGTGTGGATGCCAGTGCTGGATGGCTTTGCTACGGTCGAATGGATCATGGCAAACTACCCGACCCCGATCCTGGTAATCACCAGCAGCAAACTCCAGGAAGATGTGCAGGTTTCACTTCGGATGCTGGCGGCAGGCGCACTCGATGTAATGGAAAAGCCTTCCCTGGCAGACGAAGCCCAATGGCAACGCCATCAGACTGAGCTTATCGCTAAGATTAAACTTCTGGCCGGGGTCAGATTGCCCCGCCCGGCGCACCGGGAGCCAGGAAAACCAAAACAATTGGTCAATCCCACAAACGCCCTGCTGTCTATCAATGCGACACCACCGCCCGCAATCCTTATTCCCAAAGAGAAGTTGCTCCCGCCGGAGGTGCGCACAACCATTAACTTTCCGCCTTCGCCACATTTTGCGGTGATTGCCATTGCCAGTTCAACCGGCGGGCCAAGTGCCTTAATGGCTATACTCAAACGGCTTCCGGCGAATCTGCCTAGCCCGGTGCTGATAGTGCAACACATTTCAGATGGTTTTACTCAGGGGTTGGTAGATTGGTTACAGCGTGAAGTTGTCCTTAAACTGCGTGTGGCCGACGATGGCGAGATGTTGCGACCCGGTCAGGTCTTGTTCGCGCCCGACCGGGCCGATCTGGTCGTGCGGCGGGATTTGCGGGTGAGAACGCTGCGGGAGGGGCAAAGCCAGAACTTCCTACGCCCGAATGGTGACATACTGATGGAGTCGGTGGCGGCGGTTTTTGGGTCGCGCACAATTGGCCTCGTGCTGACCGGCATGGGTAACGACGGAGCCGAAGGTCTCAAGGCGATTTACGATGCCGGGGGTTATACGATTGCGCAGGACAAAGAAAGCAGCCTGATTTATGGGATGCCTCAGGCGGCAGTGAACAAGGGAGGTACGCGTGAAGTGCTACCCCTGGCTAACATCGCTGACCGACTGATTAATTTATTGCACAAACCGGGAACGAAAATTAGCCCTACGTCTTCTAACGGTAACCCCCACGCATCTACTGGAAGGGAGTAACTTCTATGAGTACACCTTACCAGGCTAAGAGATTGCTCAATCTGCCCGAATTTAGCTCCGAACAATTCGAGCGATTTCGGCGGCTGTTGCAGGAAAAAAGCGGTGTGTTCTTTGACGAGAACAAGCTGAACGTGATGGGTGCGGCAGTACGCGAACGAATGGCTACGCTTGAGCTGAACGATTACAACACCTATTACCGACTTTTGAGCGAACCGACCACCACTCTTAATGCTAACAACCCTGGCGAAACACCCGCACCCTCTTCCAGCCACGAAATGCGCCGGTTGGTCGAGGAGTTAGTAGTAAATGAAACGTCCTTCTTTCGCAACCGTGAACACTACCGCGCGCTGAGCCAGGAAGTGCTGCCGCGCCTGTTCCGGCGTAAGGCCAAAGAAAGACGGCTCCGCATTTGGAGTGCCGGTTGCTCGACCGGCCAGGAACCGTATTCGCTGGCAATTGCGGTGATCGAAGCGTTACAGGCAAATGGGCAACTCTTTTCAAGCTGGCAGATCGAAATAATCGCCAGCGATATAAGCGAACGGGCCTTACAAACGGCTCAGGCCGGTCGCTACCGGACCGATGAATTGCGCGGCCTGGATGATGCCCAGGCACAGCGTTATTTCCGCCCACTGACCGCACCAAACGTCGCCACGGCTCCACTCGATCCGGCCCAGATTTATCAGCCCGGCCAACCACATACCCTGCGCCACCGGCCTCGCATCTCTTACGAAGTTATTCCGGCGATTCGCAATTTAATAAAGTTTTCTTTTCTCAATCTGACTGAACCAAATTACCCGCCGGACAAATTCTCCAACTTTGACCTGGTGCTATGCGAGAATGTAACGATCTACTTTGCGCCAGAAACTACCCGCCAGGTCATAGATAAGCTATACGCTACTATGAACGAGGGAGCTTTCTTCTTTATCGGCTATAGCGAAACGCTCTGGCAGGTTTCGGAACGGTTTAAGCTGATCAACACCCAGGACACTTTCTATTATCAGAAGCCCTTTCCAAACGAAATACCCTCACGTTACCTGCGTCGGCAACCCTCAACCGGCCCACTTTCGGCTCCGGCAGATTCAGCCCGGCTTTCGGCCACCGAACCACCCCCTGGTGCAACAGCCAGCGAAATTTTGGCCGAAGCGATCCAGCGACACCGCAAAACTGATCCGTCGCTGAAACTTCCCGCCCTCCAAAGACAAGAAGAAAAAGAGAAAGAAAAAGAAAAAGAGAACAAATCGGTTCCAGATAAAGATAAACCTTCCCAGCCTACCTCTGGCCGAAAAGAAGCCGCCCGAAGCTGGCAAACCCAGTTGTCCGAAGGCCGCCAACGCATGGCCCAACACGATTTCGAGCGGGCCTTAACCGCCCTTGAAAGCGCATTGCAAGCGGGGCCTCACGAAGTAGAGGTTTTGTGCGCCCTGGCCGAACTCAAACTCAAGCTCGGTCATTATGCGGCGGCCCTCGAACTGTGCCGAGAGGCGATCCTGCTCAACCGGCTATCCGAACCGGCTCACCTGATGACGGCGATGATTTTTCACAAAGAGCGACGCATCGAAGAGGCGATCAGGGAATACAAAAACACGATTTATATCAATTCTAACGCGGTGATTGCATACATGCGTCTGGCCGATATTTACCGCGATACCGGCCACCAGCGCGACGCACTGCGCGAGTACAAACGCGCCCTGAGCGTGCTGGAACAAAAAGGCCCCGACGAGATGATCGAAGACCTTTCGGTCGGCCTCCTGATACAAGCCTGCCGGCAGAACATCACTCGGCTGAGTCCGCGTCCTCCGCGCCAGGCCTAGAGCCTTCCTTGTCAGTCAAATCTATAGATTGATAAATGGATGACAGGGACAAAGCCAGATCAAGTGCGCCTAATCTGAAATTTTTATTCAGACCTCTATAGGTCTTGATCAGCCACTTATCACCCTCTAGCCGTTCCAGGCTTTGCACGTAAGATTTATCCTGCTCGACTAATACGTAGGTTTGAAGGGTGCCAATTTCTTTGTACAGATCAATTTTAGTAGTACGATCATAATTTGCAGTCGAGTCCGATAAAACCTCAAAAATTACTATTGGATTAGTTATCGTATCAACTCGTCCCGGTGCATACTGCGGTTCACCGCAAATCACCAACACATCCGGGTAAGCAAAAAGGCCATTCGGCCTGACCAAAAGCTTAACGTCGTTTGAGTAAGCCCGATAACCTTTACCACCAAAATGAGAGTTGAGCAGTCCGGCAATATTCAGGGCAATAAAGTTGTGGTTAAGCGAACCGCCCGCCATCGCATAAATCTGGCCCTGGTAATACTCGCTGCGATGCTCGGCCTTATCTTCCAGAGCCAGATACTCTTCAGGGGTGTAAAAGGTTTTGGCCGGTTGGGTCATGGGTCGCTTCCTTTCCGTTGGGTAGCCTGGTCAGGTCGAAGATTCTGCGTCCTCCGCGCTGATCAGCGGGCGGAGCGGTAGAGGTTGAGTCGGTAAAGTTACCCGCCGGTAGATCGTCTCAAGAGGTATTTCAAGCTCAAGAGCAGCCAAAAAGAGATTGTCACTCAAACCTTTGTAAGTCTCGATGGCCCACTTACGGCCATCCAAACGCTGAAAACATTCTACGAAAGCTTTCTTCTGTGAAATCAAAACATAATTTTGAAGCGTTTCGAGGTCTTTATACAACTCAAATTTTTCGTCACGGTCGTAAGTGCCGGTCGAGTTAGACAGTACCTCCACAATTAGCACCGGGTTAGTAACGGTATCGGTTCGCCCGGTGGCGTACTGCGGTTCGCCACAGATCACTAACACATCGGGATAAGTAAATAACCCGTTGGCTTTGATTTGCAAGCGCACGTCACTTGAAAACGCCTCGCACGGTCGCTTTCTAGCCGCCAAAGCTCCATTTAACGCACCGACAAGATCATCCACAATGCGGCTATGGTTGAGCGAACCGCCCGCCATTGCGTAGATTTGGCCCTGGTAATACTCGCTGCGATGCTCGGCCTTATCTTCCAGAGCCAGATACTCTTCAGGGGTGTAAAAGGTTTTGGCCGGTTGGGTCATGGGTCGCTTCCTTTCCGTTGGGTAGCTAGGTCAGGTCGAAGGGCGTATAACCGTATTCACGGATCAAGCGTTCGGCTTCGGTGGCTTTAGTCGGGTATTCGGTATCGTAGATTGCCACATTGAGGAAGAGCTTCCAGGCTCCCTCACCGTCCGTCACAAGGAGGCAGGGCAGCAAATGCTCCTCTAAAATCCGCTTGACATACCCGGCCTCTTCCCGCCGCCGGGTATTGAACACCTGCTTCATCCCTGCTCTCTTCTCTAACTTTAGAACCCAAACTTTAACTCTAGCTGCCCCGATGCTCTAATTTCCCGACCCGTGATGTTCATCCACAGCATCGAAAGCGGCGGCGGCGATACTCTCGGCGTCCAGGCCAAAGTGCCGGTAGAGGTCGGCCCGGCCCGCCGACTGCCCGAAATCGTCCACCCCCAGCGAAGTTACCTTAGCCCCGAAGACACTCCCCAACCAGGCCAGGGCGTGCGAGGCGGCATCATGCACCGTCACAATCGGGGCAGTGCGTTCGGCGGGCAAGAACAGCTGATCAAGCTGACCGTAGCCAGTCTGACCGGCCACCCGGTTGGCTTTCCAGGTGCGGTAGAGCAAACTCGCACTGGTCAGGTTCAGCACATTCGCGGCCACGCCCTCGGCCTGCAAAAGTCGGGCAGCTTCCAGGGTTTCCGGCACCAGCGCACCGCAAGTAACCAGTTGCACCCGGTAAGGATTGCCTTCGTCCGGGCTTTCCAGCAAGCGGTAGCCGCCCGCAATGACCTGTTGCCGCAACTCATCATCGCCTAGCCGCGCCCGGACTGCCTCGAAAGGAGCCTGCTCTACCGTTTTGGTCGAAAGCCGTAAATAAGTTGAAAATCCTCCGCTTCGGTCGCAGCACTGGCGCAAACCTTCCAGCATGACCCATTCGACCTCCTGGCCGTAACACGGCTCGTAGGACAGGAGGTGGGGTAATTCGATACCCAGCGAAGCCGTCACGGTAGACTGATGCGCTCCGCCTTCGGGTGAAAGCGTGATCCCGGCGGGCGTTCCGGCAAAGATAAACTTCGAGCCGCTATACAACCCATAAATCAAAGCATCCAACCCACGACACACGAAAGGATCGTAGACCGTGCCAATCGGAAAAAGCTGTTGCCCGCTTAGTTCGGTCGAAAGGCCCAGCATTGCTAACAGCATAAACAGGTTCATTTCGCTGATGCCAAGCTCGATATGCCGCCCACCGGGGGCCGGTTGCCACTTAAGCGTCCGGGCCGCCCCGTCTTCGTAATCTATCTGAGCTGTGGGGGAAAACACGCCTACTTTATTGATCCAACCGGCCAGGTTAGTCGAAATAGATACATCCGGCGAAGTCGTCACTACTCGCGGCCCAATTTCCGGCAAATCGGCCAACCGCCGCACTACCCGGCCAAACGCTTCCTGAGAACTGGTGGCCGCGCCTTGCTCAATATCCAGGCGGGTTGGAACCAGGCTCGACGGCAATACGACCGACGGTGGGGTTTCTGGCGGGCCGTAGAGACGTTCCCAGGAGGCCCGGCAAATCTTTCCTTCCGGCGTATCGGCGGCGAAACCAGCCCATTCTTCACCCGTTCGCACTCCCAGACTCTCGCGCAAGGCTTCCATCTGGGCTTCACTCAAAAGAGCCGAATGGTTGAGGCGGTCGCCCGCTATAGGTAGCCCCCAGCCTTTGATTGTATAGGCAAAGATGACGGTCGGGGTGGTAGTCTCCCGGTCGGCCTTCTGGAAAGTATAAAGCAATTCTTCCAGATCGTGACCGCCCAGATTTGAGATCAAGCCCGGCAATTCGGCGTCCGGCACCTCGGCCAGGAGCCGACCCAGCGAAACTTCCTCCGGCCCACGCAGAAGGCGCGACCGCAGAGTTGCCCCATCCAGGCGCAAGAGGTTCTGGTACTCTTCGTTGCTCATCTGGTCAATCCGCCGCCGCAAGCTTTCGCCGTCGGGCCGCGCAAACATGGCCTGCAATTTGCGACCATACTTGGCTTCTAGCACGTTCCAACCGCCCACCTCGAAATGTTGCTTGAGTTGAGTTGCCTTGATACCCGGTACAATTCGGTCGAGGCTCTGGCGGTTTAAATCTACGATCCACAACAGATTACCCAGGCCGTACAGGGCTTCCTCGGCCACCGTCTCCCACACATTGCCCTCGTCCAGTTCAGCGTCGCCCAGCAAGGCCACGAAGCGGCGGCTACTGACCTGGCCGAACTGGGTCCGGGCGTAGGAATGACCCAGAGCCGCAAAAGCCGGGCCGGAGGCTCCCAAACCGACCGAGCCAGTCGAAAAATCCACCGGGTCGGGGTCTTTGGTGCGACTGGGGTAAGCTTGCAAACCTTTGTAAGAGCGCAATTCTTTCAGGTAATGTTGAGGCAGGTTGCCCAGCAAATATTGCAGTGCGTGGTAAGCCGGACTTGAGTGCGGCTTGACCGCCACCCGGTCGCCCGCCTTGAGGAAGGAAAAGTAAAGAGCGGTCAGGATCGATACCATCGAGGCCGAGGACGCCTGATGCCCCCCTATTTTGCTCTTGTCGGGGTTAGGCCGAACATGATTCGCCTCGTTGATAATATTGGCCGATAGCCACAGAATCCGACGCTGGATCGACTCAAGGGCGGCTAGTTCTTCGGCCTCCAGCAGAGGCGTTTTGAGCGCGGCGGCCTGGCTTTCGTCCTCGACTACGGGCGGCGGTTGTACTTCCGCTCCGGTGCGGCGGCTGGCTTCCTGCAATTTTTCGATGGCCGCAAGATCGCTTTGTTGCGGTTTTTCCTGAATTTCCATATCGGCAGACTGCCTCTCCTTTGAACACTGTCGCGCCTGTCTCAACTTACAAGTTTCGGTACTGGCGGCATTATAGCAAAAAGCCCGACTCTACCCGATCTAATTCGCGTCGGCCAAGCCCTCGAATAGCGGTACGACGGTCTGACCGAACTTTGCCAGGTAGCGGTCGAAGGCCGTACCACCCGTCCCAACCGTCACCCCGACTCTCCCAAGCTGATTGACCGCCAGATTGAGATGCGCGGCGTGAAAAATCGCCAGAGCTTTGTCGTAAGCCGCCAAGCGCTTGAGCAAGTTGGCCCAGGTCGGGTCCAGGCGCAGATTGAGCAATTTTTGGGCGCGATCCGCTCCTGGCTCCTCTTCTAACCGCTTCTCGTAATAAAAACGTAGACTGTG
>JBBRBE010000082.1:0-26638 GCA_038206175.1 Chloroflexia bacterium | reverse complement strand
TCCTACCGCGACCCCGACGGCTGTGCCGACGGCTACGCCTGCTCCTACCGTGACCCCGACGGCTACGCCTGAGCCTGACCCGGTGGTTGCCGGTCGAGTGGCTCCGCCTCCGGTTGGCGGAAACGAACGTTGGATTGATTTTAACCTTAGCGACGGCTTTACCCGCTTGATGGAAGGTCGCCGCGTCGTGCTGGAATTACCCAGTGCTTACGGCTATGGTTTTCCCGGTCAGACGGATGATTTTTACAGTACGGCTCCCGGCGTGTACTCGGTCTATGCCAAGAGCGAACCGCTAGTTTACGACGGAGCTTACAGCGGGCAGTATTTTATGGGTTGGGTTGGTTTTGATCCGTCGCGGGCGAACGGGTTCCACTCTTTTTTGATGGACGACAAAGGCCAGGTGGTAGATAGCCGCCTGGGACCGATTTCGCACGGTTGCGTGCGTACTACCGATTGGCGGGCGGTGTACGATTTTGCTCAGTTTGGAATGCCGGTAATCGTTCACGGCCTGCGTTCCGACCTGCCTGTGCTCAATCTGGGTACTCCCCAGGCGGGCGGCAGCCTGAACCGAGATGCCCGTCCCCGTTAGCCGGGTGCTTTCCTCGACTCCTCGACCTGACGAATTGACCCAACCGGGCGATCCTGCTAGAATCGGCTGGCTATACTTCCGCATTTTGTGCAAAGTCTTTTACTAGAAAGGTTTGGGGCATGCCTGATTATAGACGTTATGTTGTGCATGGCCGGATGCCGCTCAAACGCTCTCCGCAAAGCGGCCTGTTTACTACCCGATTTAAGGAAGATGCCTTTTTTCTCGATTTTAACGACCGGGCCGTTCTTTTCAACAGTGGAGCGCGTACCGAGCAATCCCTGCAATTGCCTTTTTACTTTGTCGAGAAGGGCTATCATCAGAGTCGCAAGCTGGTCGAGTCGGTCGGCTTTACCGGGGCGCAAGGCCGATTGGAGCTTTTCGTCCAGTATGCCAAGTTGCCGGTACTCGACCAGCAAAGCCTGGAAGCTCTGCGGGTGAAAGTGCTAGGGCAGGCTGACACTTTGCGTAAAACCCTGGTCGAGCGAGGCGAACATCAAGCTTTGCTGGATATGTTGCAATTGAGTTGGTGCGACGAGCCGATCCTGCTGTTCGATTACGAGCGGGCTAATTTTAATCTTCGTCTTAAAGCCCGCGCCCCCTTGCCCCCGCCAGTGCCGAATTCTATCCGCACCAAGCGCGGACGCGATGGTTATTTCCGCGAATACGAAGATTTACTCACTTCCAAAGCGGCCTATTATCTGGTCAGTACCTTCGAGCGGTTGCCGTTTGTCCAGAATATTGAGCTAAACCTGTACCGGATGGAGAAAGAACCGGTAAAAGGTCTGGTGCTGACCCAGGAAGTTTTCGAGGAGAGCCGCGACCTGAGCTTGAAGCGAGTTGACCCGACCACCCTTCCGCCGGTGGAGACGGCCAAAGAACGCAAAGAGCGGGAGAAAGGCCAAAAAGCGCGGGAGAAAGCCGAGGCCGAACGCCTCAAGAAACTTTCCAAAGAGCAAAAGATGGTCGCTCTAACCCGGCGCGAGACCGACCCCGCCGACGAACTTTTTGATGGCTCCTTGCCCCATGCCAGTCCGCTGCTTTCGGCCCAGATTCCGCGCCAGGGTTTTATGGATTTGCAGCACAGCAAGCAAAGCTACAGTGCGCGGCGGGCAATGGAACTTTCTGCGCTGCGCTTCGAGAGCGACGAGGAAAGCGGTAGTTTTGGAGAAGTCCAACCTTTTTTTGAATGAGCCAATTTCAAGTTCGAGGTGTTTTTGTAAGAAGTATTTTTATTAGAGGAGTAGTTTATGTCACAGCAAGAGGAACCCAGGAATTTACGCAAGGCCAGGAGTGCCGAGATGACCGAAGGGCCGAGCCGCACTCCCAACCGCTCGATGCTTCGGGCGGTTGGCTTTACCGATGAAGATTTTGAAAAGCCGATTATCGGCGTTGCCAGCACCTGGGCGGAGACTTCGCCCTGCAATATGCACATCAACCGCCTGGCCGAAAAGGTGCGCGAAGGCGTGCGGACGGCGGGCGGTGTACCCCAGATTTTTAACACGATCACGGTCAGCGATGGCATTGCAATGGGCCACGAGGGCATGAAATTCTCCTTGCCCAGCCGCGAGATTATCGCCGATTCGATTGAGACAGTCGCCAGCGCGCACCGGCACGATGGCCTCGTAGCTATCGGCGGGTGCGACAAGAATATGCCGGGCTGCCTGATGGCTCTGGCTCGGTTGGATATTCCGTCGGTCTTCGTCTACGGCGGTACGATCATGCCGGGTAGCTGTGCGGGCCGCGATGTAGATATTGTGAGCGTGTTCGAGGCAGTCGGGCAGTACAGCGCGGGCAAGATCACCCGCGAGGAATTGCGGGCGGTCGAGGTAAGCGCGATTCCGGGGGCGGGGGCGTGCGGGGGAATGTACACCGCCAATACGATGGCTTCGGCTATCGAAGCCCTCGGTATGAGCTTGCCCGGTGGAGCTTCGATGCCTGCCGTGACCAGCCGCAAGGCCGAAGATTGTTTCGCGGCAGGTCAGGCGGTCGTGCGGCTGATTGACAAAGGGATTAAGCCTAGCGATATTTTGACCAAAGAAGCTTTCGAGAATGCGATTACTTTTGGGATGGCTCTGGGCGGTTCGACCAATCTGGTGTTGCACCTGCTGGCGATTGCCCGCGAATTAAATATTCCTCTGACGATGGCAGATTTCGACCGGGTAGGGCGACGCGTGCCGCATCTGGCCGATCTCAAGCCGGGCGGCCAGTATGTGATGGTAGACCTCGACCGGGTGGGCGGCACGATGGCGGTTATGAAGGAGTTGCTCGACCACGGCCTGTTGCACGGCGACACCCTGACCGTAACCGGCCTGACGCTGGCCGAGAACTTGAAATATGCTCCGAAACTGGCCGAGGGTCAGAAGGTGGTACGCGGTTGGGACGCTCCGATGCATCCCAGCGGGCCGATTGTGGTTCTGCACGGCAATCTGGCTCCTGAAGGAGCGGTTTGCAAGATCGCCGGGCTGACCAACATCGTGCATACCGGCCCGGCTAAGGTATTCGAGGGCGAGGAAGCTACTTTCGAGGCGATTATGCAGGGCCAGATCGTCGCGGGCGATGTGGTCGTAATTCGCTACGAAGGGCCGAAGGGCGGGCCGGGTATGCGGGAGATGCTTTCGATTACCGGCGCACTGGTCGGGCAAGGGCTGGGCGATAGCGTGGGCCTGATCACCGATGGCCGTTTTTCAGGCGGCACACACGGTCTGGTAGTGGGCCATATCGCGCCGGAAGCCCAGGTTGGCGGCCCGATTGCGGCAGTTCGCACGGGCGACCTGATTACGATTGATGCCGTTACCAACCGTCTGCACGTCGAACTGAGCCAGGCCCAGATCGAAGAACGGCTGGCCTCCTGGCAAGCCCCCGCGTCCGCCTACACCCACGGTGTTCTCGCCAAGTATGCTAAACTGGTCTCGTCGGCCTCTGAGGGAGCGGTCACGAGCTAGTTAAAGTCTGTTTTTGTTTTAATAAGCAAAAGGGAGGCGGCGCGACCGTTCGCGCCGCCTCCCTTTTTGATAGGCTGTCCTGGCGGTTAGCTTTTAGCGGTTTTGAAGCACGAAAGCTTATTGTCTCCGGTGTTGGCGACAACTTGCCGTTTGCCAAAGCCGTGGACGTAAAGCCCGGCTACTGTCGCGCCGTTCAGGGTCAGGCCATCCACATCCAGGCCCGCGCCCTTGATAATAATGTCCGGGCCACTGGTTCCACAGGTGCGCGAAAGGTTTACCCCTGCGCCGAGGGTTAAGCCTCCCAGGGTAAGCGTAATTTCCGTCCCGGCAGAAAGAGCGGACAGGTCAATAATTTTAGAACCTGGCGGGTTAGAGTTCGCGGTTGTGACGGCCAATCGCAGCATACCACAGCCGTTACCGTCCGTGTTAAGTGTCACCTGCAAAGGATTGGCACAACCGACGACGTTGACCTGCTGGGCCAGGCCATCGGAAGTGTTATCCCCGAAGGTGGTATCGCCTCCGTAGACGGCTCGAATCTGGTGGGAACCGGCGGTCAGGCTGCTGGTCGTATAGGTCGCCACCCCACTGCCGTTGAGCGTAGCCGGGCCGAGAATAGTCGCGCCATCCTTGAATGTCACCGTGCCGGTGGGTGTGCCGCCCGCGCTGGCTGTCACAGTAGCTGTGAACGTCACCGGGCTACCCTGCGCCGAAGGGTTGGACGAGGAGGTGAGGGCCGCCGTGGTAGAGTTTACACAGGTGTAAACCCGCACGTCGTCAATAAGCCAGCCGTCATCACTGTAAGAATTATCGCTGCCAAAGCGGAAGCGGAAGCGCACGGCCTGACCAGCCAGGCTGTTCAGAGCAAGGCGGCTTGAGTAAAACACGGTACTATAGCCAGTAAAAGCTGACCGGCCAGCTAGCGGGTTCTGGAACCCGGTTTGAAGCGTGCCGGTATAACCGTTCTCGCTAAAGAGCGACCCCTGTGGCGCGGCAGTGACATCCTGCCAGCTTGTGCCGCCGTTCGTGCTATATTCTACTACGCCGCCGTCGTAATCTACGCCGCTAGCACTATCCAGGTAGTAGTAATGGCGGAAGTGCATATAAGCGTTTGCGGGCAGGGTAATACTTGATAACCGCGCTACCTGCTTCTGGCAACCCTATAATAAACCGTTCACGGAATTGCTGAAAGTCAAAAAGTTAGCTAAACTAGGGCTATGGAAAAAGTTAAAATTGCCTGTCGAAATGTTAGAAAGTGTTTCGCTTCAGCCCTAAATTTTAATGGCGATGTAGAAGCAGGTCAGAATTTGCGCCAGTTTGCTCTCAACCACGGAATTTTGAAATGAAAAATTTGACTATTCGAGAAGCGACCGCCCTGGCGGTGGACAAAATGGTGCGGTCGGGGATTGCGCCCGAAGAAGCCGCTATCGCCGCGCCGATCTACATCGAGGGCGAACTGTGCGGTCGGCCTTCGCACGGGCTACGCCACCTCTACAACAACTTGATCCAGTACGAGCTAGGAGCCGCCGAGCGCACGCCTCTGGCCGTCTTGAACGAAACGCCGGTTTCGGCCCTGGTGGATGGCGGCTTTCACCACGCTTATTACGTGAACGAGCGGGCGATGCAGCTGGTCATTGACAAAGCCGCTATTACCGGCCTGGCGATTACAACGAGCCGCAAAGCCGGTGGGAGTGGTATTCTTTCTTACTACACCCGCAAGATAGCCGAGGCCGGATTTATCGGCATCGCCCTGGCTGGTGCGCCCGCGGTGGTCGTGCCGTTTGGTGGGCAGGAACCGCTTTTGGGAACAAATCCGCTTTCGGTTGGCATCCCGCGCCGGAACGCACCGCCGATCCTGCTGGATATGGCGACTTCGGCGGGTACTTTCAACCAGATTTTGATGGCAAAAACTACCGGCGAACCTCTGCCGGAAGGCATCGCGCTAGGGCCGGACGGTCAGCCTACTACCGACCCTTTCGCAGCCCAGAACGAGGACGGACGGCCTCGCCTGCTGCCTCTGGCGGGCTACAAAGGGTTCGGGTTGGCTCTGGTAATTCAGTTGCTGACTGCGGCAGGGGCCGGTGGGCCGCTGGGTCGGCAGAGCGGTATCGTCCACAACCCGCATTTCTTCCATAGCTTGTTTATGGCCTATCGGCCCGACCTGTTTGTGAGCCTGGACGAATTCGAGGCGGGTGTAGAAGGTTTCCTGACCGACCTGGCCGAGATCGAGCGCAGCCCTGGTACCGACCGTATCCGTTTACCCGGCGATGAAACTAACCGCAAGCGGCAAGAGGCTCTCGACCGGGGCGTGATCGAAATTGAAGAAGCGACTTACGATTTTCTGCTAAGCTGAGCGGGTGGCATAGAACTTGGAAGTGTAGAAGGAGTGTACGCGCTATAAGTTAAAACAGGAGCAGGATTGTGGCTAAAAACCCCGGTATCTTCCCGACTTTCTTTATCTCTGGCTTTGAATGTTCGACTTTCAAGTGGAAAGACCAGGGTCGGCGTGACCTGGTGGCCGAAACGCAGCACCGTGAACACGCTCACGGCGATTACGCCATGCTACATGATTTAGGTATTGCCGTAGCGCGGGAAGGTATTCCCTGGCCTCTGGTTGACCGGGAGGATGGCTACGACTTCTCGATCCTGGATTCGGTGATCGAAGGAATGAACGCGGCTCAGATCATCCCGATCTGGGATTTGTTCCACTATGGTTATCCCGACCGCTTTGACCCTTTTGCCCCTGATTTTGCAGATGTCTTTGCGCGTTATTGCCGGGCGGCGGCTCAGTACGTGGTGGCGCGGGTGCGTGGGCCGTACTTTTTCACTCCCATAAACGAAATTACTTATTTTTCTTATATCGGCGGCGAGTGGGCAACAGTCCCGCCCTATGGGAAGGATAAACCGACGCGTTTCAAGCTTCGATTGGCTCTGTGCCGGGCGGCCATTGCCGGGGCGCGGGCGATCCGAGAGATCGAGCCGACGGCCCGGATGGTACATCTCGATCCATTGGTGAATGTGGTGGCCCCGCGAGACCGCCCCGACCAGGCGGATGCCGCCCACCACGAGACTTACGAGGATACTTTTGTCGCCTGGGATGTGCTGACCGGGCGGCAGCATCCTGAGTTGGGCGGTAGTTCCGAAATCCTCGATATTATCGGCGTCAACTGCTACTCTTTTGGGCAGATGGAATACCGCGAACACGGCCCGCACTCCCCGCTTCCGCCCGACGACGACCGCATCAAGCCCCTATGTGACTTGCTCGATTATGTGTGGAAGCGGTATCGGCATCCGATGATTATCGCCGAAACTAGCGGGCTTAAAGATGGCCGCCCGGCCTGGCTTCACGATGTACTGAATGAGGCGATGGCGGCGGTTAATCTGGGAATTGACTTGCACGCGATCTGCCTTTTTCCCGGCGTGGATATGCCGGATTGGGATACAGGAGAATGGGTGCATAACGGCATTTGTGACCTTGTACGCGAGGGTGACAATTTGCGTCGAGTGCCGGACGAAGCTTACATTCAGGAATTACGGAACTGGCAAAAGCTGCTCAACCGCGTAACGGCCCTGGATGCAGACCCTTTTAGCGACCCGGTAGAGTTGCAAGATGTGGTTGAGGCGGCCCGGCGTTACAATCCCCAGCCCGACAAAAACTGGTCGTAGCCCCGGTTATGAGGCTCTGGAATATTTTATTTTGTATGTGTATATTTGAAAACCGTTCGTGCTGAAGCGAGCGATCAAAAAACT
The DNA here is from genome assembly GCA_038206175.1 of Chloroflexia bacterium. Lineage (GTDB taxonomy): Bacteria > Chloroflexota > Chloroflexia > Chloroheliales > Chloroheliaceae > 54-19. The sequence continues at coordinate 19,360 of JBBRBE010000082.1, read as the reverse complement.
CGCTTCTCTACCTGAGAGGTAAGAGCGAGTTTTTTGATCGGGCGTTTATTCTGACTAGGTTAGCTGTCCGGCCAGTACCGGCGGCAAAGAGGGTGTATCGCTACCGCCCTGCTTTTCGATAGTGATCGCCACCACTTTGCTGTTTTGGAGATTGCCACGGGTATCGAGGGCGTAAACTATCGGTTCTTTATCGCTGCCGCGCCCGGTTCCGAGCAGGCCCGCCTTGACAGGCTGGTTGTTGGCGTTGATAAACCAGGCTTCGTAAACCTTATCGTCGGGTAGTGCATTCAGGTTCTGGGCCACAAGGTAGGCCCGGCCCGTGGCAGGGTCGGTATAGACGCGGGTACTACCGGCTACCGTCCCGGCGGTACTTTTAAGCTCGGTCACTTTCAGGCCGGGTGCGGCGAGGACGCTGGCGAACTCGCGCTGAGTGCGTTCGGCATCGCTTACTTTACTCTGCGTGTTGAGAAACAGCACCCCGAAGACTGCCGTTGTAATGAATAGCACCAGGGCTGCCGCGTAGCTCAACCCGACCCCGCGCCCACCCGACCAGAACGAGCGGCGGATTGGCACGATCTTGCCTGCTTCCGGTTGCCGGTCGGCTCTCGCCGGGACTGCCGAAGTTTCGGTCGGGTGGGGTTGTACCAGGCGCAAGGGGGCCGGGGTGTCCGAGGCGACTTGAGCCGGGGTCGGAGCAGTGATACCGGCTTTTTGGCGCAGTCTTTCCAGGCTACCGGCGGGCATTTCGACTGGCTCGACGCTCATAGCCAGGCCCTGCGTCACATATTCAAATTCAGCCAAAAGAGTTCGTGCCTCCGGGTCGGTTTCAATCAGACGACGCGCCTGATCTTGCTCGTCTGTTTCGAGAATACCCAGCGCGTATCCAGCCATTAAGTCTTGCATTTCATCACGATCCATTTTACATCTCAATATTTCTAAGTGCTAGGTTCAACTTCAAGCGACCGCATCATACCCTTGAGTTTGAGCAGACCTTGCCGAATTCGACTCTTGACTGTACCGAGGGGCTGGCCGGTTTCAGTAGATATTTGTTGGTGGGTTAACCCTTTGAAGAAAGCTAACTCGATTACCGAGCGTTGCTCGTCTGGCAGGCTGTCCAGGGCACGCTGAATTACCACCCGTTGCATTCCCAGCCAGACTTCTTCTTCCACTGCTACGCTATCATCCGCCAGGTAGCTCAAACGCTCCTGCGTTTCTTGTTGATCGAGCGAGACCGAAGTATGCCGTTTGCGCCGTAACTGATCAATACATAGGTTGTGTACTACGCTCAACAACCAGGTGCCAAATCGCCCGCGTTCCGGGTCGTAGTTGGCTGGTTGTTTCCAGAAGCGCACGAAAGCATCCTGTACCGCGTCTTCGGCTCCTTCCGGGCTATTGAGAATTTTAAGCGCAAGGCCATATGCTTGTCGGCTGTAACGCTTGTAAAGCTCCTCGACAGCCTCGAAATCACCTTGTTGAACTCTTGCAATTAGTAAGCGGTCAAACTCTACTTCAGGCTGACCTTCGCTGGGCTTCCCCTGCATTAACTAGCCCCATGCTTTCACACTTGGCACCCGACTTGCGCTGCTACGCTGGCCCTGGTACGAACTTTACCCTAAAATTGCAGGATAAACTAGACTAAAATTTATCTGTAGATTTTAGCCGGGCAGCTCTTTTCATGCAAGTTATGTCGCTTGGGAGTGTGGTTAGACTTAAGGGCTAACCGCCTATTTCTTTCTCATAGTTTATACGTACAGTTATTACTTTTGGATTAGTTTTTTGCACGACAGGAAAAAAAGAAGAGGGAAGATTAAACAATTCCTTAACGCTAAAGTGTTAAACTTTACAGGCAACTATCCCCAATCAGCCTGCCTCCAGAGGTAGAGCAAGACGTGATTGCTGATAAAGACACCACCTAATAATATCGCAAGCGCGAACTGGCCGGTAGCCGCCAGACTCGCCACAGCCAACCCAAAGAAGCCAACTGCAAAAACGCTGTACCTCCAGCCTCGAACGCGCAATGCTGCCCTGGGCGCGGCGAAGGTTCCCCAGGTCAGGGCGGCTACAATTGGAACTCCGAGGGTCATAGCGACCTTCGCTATTCCTTCGCTACCTAGCTTGAAACCCCAATAACTGAACGCAGCCAAAGCACCTAATTCTAAAAGAAAACTAACCAAGAGATTTATGATTTTGAGCGATTTAACCAAATAGCTAAACTCCAATCTGGAATCAAGTTGCAATTCGAGTTAGATTAGGATGCAGGATTGGATTTAGGATTTATGGCGTTCCATCACCGTATAGGTGTTAGCCAGAGAAAGGGGTTTGCCGGACTGCGATAAAAAGAGCAGTTCGTTTTCGTTCTCGCTCAAGAGGCGGTCTTGCAAATAATCGGTCAGGGGGCCGTTGTCGTGTAAACTGATCAGCCGCGGGTTCTCGCGCCAGTCTTTGACGGTCAACTTGATGATAGTGGGGATCTTAAAACCTTCGGAGAGGAGGACTTTGATTGCTTCGTTCCGCAAGCGGGTAGCGTCTTGCTTGGTACGGGCAGCTTTCGCCGCGATAATCTGGTAGTATTCTTCGCCATAACGTTCGCGGGTAGTTTCGCCGCCTTTTCGGCGTCGCTCGTCGTATTGCTGGCCGTGGCGGGCCATGGTGGTTGCACCGCCCAGCGAACCAATTTGTTTATAGAAATTACTATCTCGATGTCTTTGTTTGGTAGTTTCGCCGCCGAGCCGTCCGGCCCGCACATGGTAATCCGTTTCATTATTTTCGTTTTCGTTTGTTTCATCTTCAGCCGGGTTCGGTCCGCTAATTTGAGGTGACATTGCAGGGTCTTTACGCCAGGTTTTACCGCTTTCTTCGCCCGACCGAGAGGACATTTTATCAAAACTATCGTCTGCAAAGTTTATGGTTTGATCGTTTACCTGGCTTGCCATTTTCCTGACTCCTTCTAAAATGAGCGTTATAGTTACCCCTAATTGATTAGCTGTTTATAGTATAATACAAATTCAAGCCCCGGTCAAGAGCCAGGTGCGACTTGCCCACGCTCTTGCGGTGAGTTACCTTGTTGGGAGCTATAAGGTGTCTTCAAGCAGAAGGCAAAAGAGGTTAAAATTTATGAAACAAAGACTTGACAGGGAGCGTATAATATAACAAGTTAAGCAGTAAATTTTGGGGCTGCTTGGTTTCGACAGGGAGGAAGGATTTATAGCTGCAAGCCGAGACCGCATTAATCTCGTAAAACTGATGCAAGCCTATTAAACGGCAACAAAACAACTTCTGAGCGCTTTGCGCTCGCTGCCTAGTTTTTACTAATTAGTTAGCAGCCATCTCGAAAGACCCGTACTTTCCGTGGGGAATAGAGATGAAATAGCAAAAACGGAAAGCGCTGTTAGGTAGAGGTGGGTACCCTAACCTGAGACAACACGCAGGGGTAGAAGTCTTTTCTTTATTTAGGCTCTATCTGACGTAAAAGTAAGGCAAGCTTGTGGATGAGGTTATAGATTAATTCTTTTTGGACGCGGGTTCGACTCCCGCCAGCTCCATCAAAAATAAAGGGCCTGGCAACCAAAATGCCGGGCCTTTTAATTTCTTGGCTATTCCAGCCCTCGGTCTTGAACTAAAAACAGCCCTCCTTACTTATCGGGTAAGGAGGGCTGTTTTTAGTCCGTTCAGGTACAGTTCTAGCTTTTCGTGAGGGCAGCCCGCACGCCGTCGCTGGTACTCTTGCCCGGCTCCAGAATCTCGTCAATGATGCCGTATTCCTTCGCTTCTTCTGGTTGCATGTAGTAGTCGCGGTCGAAGTCGCGGCTGATCCGCTCGTAGGGCTGGCCGGTGTGCTTCGCCATGATCTCGCGGGTCTTGCGCTGCATATCCAGCAGGAAACGCGCCTGGATTTCGACATCCGGGGCATAACCTTGCATACCGCCACCTGCCGGGTGCTGGTGGATCGTGCTGTTGGGCAGAGCATAACGCTTGCCGGTCGTACCTGCACACAACAGGATCGTCCCCATCGAAGCGGCCAGACCCATGCACATCGTCACAATGTCCGGGCGGACGAATTGCATGGCATCGTAGATCGCCAGACCTGCCGTAACCGAACCGCCGGGGCTATTGATATAGATCGAAATATCGCGCTCCGGGTCTTCGTAATCCAAAAAGAGCAACTGGGCAATCACCACATTGGCGATCTGGTCGTCAATGCCGGTTCCCAGGAAGATGATCCGCTCCCGCAGCAAGCGGCTATAAACATCATAGGTGCGCTCGCCCCGGTTAGTATTTTCAATTACATATGGTATAACCATTTCCGGCTTCAGGATTCCATTGCTGTTGAGCAACTTGTTCTGATTGGGAATATAAATCTTACCCATCGTTTTTTCCTCCGAATTAGTTCGCTTTAGCCTGGCGGCTGAGCTAACCCGCACGGTCAGCCCTCGATTGAATTGAAACCTTTTGAAAAAGCAGGTCAGCCCTTTACTAACCGGGCCAACCCTTCTAAATTTACTGTTTGTCTTCCTTAGCGTCGGCTTCGTCTTCGGCCTGAGCCTGGCTACCATCAACCGCCGTAGCGTCGGCTTCATCCTCGGTCGTTTCCGGCTCGGTTTCGTCTGCTGTCACAGTTTCCTCGCCCTGCAGCACCACTTCGGGGCTGGCTGCCGCGACCAGTTCCGGTTGCTCGACGGCTTCTGGCCCAACGTAATTTGTCGGCGGAGTCAGGGAAGGAACATCGGCGTCGTCGGTCGAGGCTGTACCAGAGCCAGGCTCGATACCGGCGGCTATTTCCACCAGGCGGTCGGAAAGCTTGCGGCTGAAAAGCTCCTCGCGGAGTTGATTCCGCATCTGATCCTGGGCCAGATAGGTTCGCATTGTCCCGGCCCGCTCTTCCTTCTGCTCTTCCGGCACGCTCAGGGTGAATTCGTCCACCATCTTTTCAACCTCGCGATCGAGGTCGCCCTGCTCGACAGTAATGCCCTCTTTCTGGGCAATCTCGCGCAGCACCAGAGCGGTGCGAATGCGGTCTTCGGCTTGCGGACGCAACTCTTCGTGGAAAGCTTCGTGATCCTTGCCGACCATCTGCAAATACTGGTCAAGCGAGAGCTTTTGCTGCTTGAGCCGCTCGGCCATGCCGTCTTCCAGGGCGTGAATTTCAGCGTCAATCATTACTGGCGGCATCTGGATAGACGAAAGTACCACGGCTTCCTTAATGACTTTCTCGGTCAGTTCGCGCTTGTTGTTGTTATCCTGTTGCGTTTCCAGATTCTTGCGGATGCGGCCCAGCAGTTCGTCCAGGGTCTTAACATCCGTCACCGATTGGGCGAATTCGTCGTTAAGTTCCGGCTTGTGCTGCACTTTGACCGAGTTGAGCTTGACCTTAAAGGTCATCGGAGTCGTATCGGCTTCGTCCTCGTCCAACGGAAGGGTCTCCACTTCCGGCAGGTCGGCGACGTCGGGCGCAGAAGCTTGCTCGTCCAGGGCTTCTTCCTGAATCGCAGCGGCTTTCGCATTAGCTTCCAGGCTGGCGTCTTCGCTACCGACTTCGTTTTCGTCGGCAGTTTCAGTTTCGAGTGTGTCCGTATCGGTGGCGATGGCGGCAGGAGCATTGCGCTTGATCTCGATGATCTTTTCTTCGCCTACGTTCATTCCGGCTACCTGGTCGTCAATCTGACCGAGCAATTCGCCTTTGCCCAGCACACCGCTCCGCTCGAAAGGTTCGCCCACCGCTTCGCCCTCGCGCACTGTGTGCATTTCCAGTTCTACCTGGTCGCCATCCTGGGCGGCCCGTTCGGTTTCCGGCTCTTCCCAGGTGCTTTGCTGCTCGACAAGCTGATTAAGCACCTTGTCTACTTCCTCGTCAGTTACGAGGGTGGGTGGCAGGTCGAAGCGAATTTCGCGGTAATTGCCAAGTTCCACGGTCGGCTCGACCGGAATAGTCGCTACCAGCACGAGCGGGTCGGTGGATTCGATGTCAAACTGCGGGTCGGCAATAGGCTTGATGTCTTCTTGCTTGATGGCGTTCTGGTAAGCTTTGGGCAAAAGGTCTTTGGTAGCTTGCTCGATCAGGCTTTCCTGCCCGACGAAGCGTTCCACCAGCGCACGCGGAGCTTTGCCGGGCCGAAAGCCGGGAATACGCAATTGGTTCGATAGTTTCTTGGCTGCTTTGCCTTTGGCCTCTTCCAGTTCGGCAGGGTCAATCTCGATTCGCACAATGTATTGGCTCTGCTGGTCTTTCTCCGAGGTAATTTTCAACCTGATTCTCTCCGTTTCGTCAGTTCACTTTTTATGGTCGGGCCATAAGCTTCACGCGCCCACAGGCAACGTCCCAATTAAACTCTTCCAGGTTTAATGCTATGGAGAATTATAACAAAAATCGAGCCTAATGGAAATAGACGAGGCCAGCGGTGCGCTACATCTAACAGAGGTCTAACGCGCTAGGGCTTCTCGCCCACAACGGATCAAGGATTTAGGGCTTTTGTCGGGTCTGGACTGGAAATGAAAGGTAGGGGCGGCTTATTTTTCCACCAGAGTTTTAGCTCTAGCCGCCCTGACCCCTTTACCACGGAACCGGCTTACAAACCCTGGTCGGGCGGTGGTTATTTTCAGGCCGTACAAGTGTAACCGGGCCGCCGCCGATGTTTGAGCGAGTTCGCGGCGTTTGTATTCTTCTGCAATCAAGCAGTCGGCTCTTGCTGAATGGCTTGCTGCCGCTCCGCAGGAAGCATAGCAATAAAATCGTTAAGTTCTGTTGCCACTTTGTTTCTCCATTTCCTTAATGTGCCGCCGGATGCAATTCTTTTGCCATGCGGGTCAGGGGCGCGGTAAGGCCGTCGGCCAGGGCGAGTTCGACGCGTTCCACTACCTCGAAGCCACTGGCGGTGTAGAGCCGTTCGCCGGTGAGGGTTGCCATCAGTTCGAGCCGCCGGAACCCGGCCTGCTCTGCTGCATCCTGGCACGTTTGCATAAGCAGTCGGCCAATGCCACGCCGCGCCCAGGCCGGATGCACGAAAAAGGCCCGGATTTTAGCCGGGTCGGTAGTCGGGTCGAGCAGATTATCCTCGGAAGCGGTTTTAGCCTGATCGCCGCCGAAAAGAGTTTTACGGCGGCTCCATCCTCCCGCCCCGACCAGTTGACCGTTTCCTTCGACTACATAATAAGTGCCGTCTTCGATTAATTGCGTATCCACGCCGTAAACGTGTAGGAGCATCGCTTCCAACTGAGGCCCGCTATAATCTCCGCGCTGAAGCTCCCGCACGGATAGCTCGATCAGACTCGTCAGGGCCGGTTTATCTTCGAGGCGGGCCAGGCGTACTATAAGCGGGTCGCTGTTGGGGGTGGGTGTAGCCTGCTCTTCTTGCATCTTCTTTGCTCCTGTTTAAGTTTTAAGTTTTAGTTCAGCTAATCCTGGCAAGCAAAAAAGGAGCCGGATGGCTCCTCTTCGTGCGACCTGCACCGCTTACATCATTACCTGCGGCAGAGCTTTCATGACGAATTGAGGCGTGACTACCGACTGGTCGGCAGCCCGTGTCTCGGCCAGCACCACCTGGCGCAATTTGTCCGAAGCCGAAATGCGAGCTACCCAGGGTACTTTTTCCAGCAGTTGATCGAAAACCGCTTTAGCCTCGTCCGACCATTTTATCTCGCCACTAACTTGATCGAGTTTAGCCGAGAATTTCTCGGTCGTACCCTGGTCCGGCCCGGCGTTTGCCCCTGCATTGCGACCGTGCTGATTAGTCGCCGGTGCGCCATCCGCGCCAGGAGTGCGGCGTTCTCGTGGCAAAATCTCGAACAGCACCTCGAAAATCATGTTAGTGATGACCTGCATGAGATAGACAGCCCCACGGTAGCCCATGTAAGGCGTGCCAACTGAGCGCGTAATCAGGGGCAGCGGTAGACTGGCTCCCAGGAAACGGGTGGGCAGACCGGCCTCGGCCAGATAGATGCGCTCGTTCATGCTACCCAGCACAATCGTCGGGCGTTCGCGGGCCAACTTGTTACGCACCAGCCACTGGTTCGTGTCGTTGGACTTCTGGCGATTGAGCGTCAGGCAAATCGGCATCCCAAGTTCTTTGCCCAGAAATTCGGTCAGGCCCAGTGCGTAACTTTCGTTAGCAATAATTGCCAGTTTGGTAGTGCTGTAAAAATCCATTGACGCGCCGAGCCAGATGTCCCAGATCGGCAGGAGCGTATCGCGCTTTTCAGCCTGGATAAAAGCTTCGGTCTGTTCGGACGTACCCAGCAAGCGGCCAAGCTCTTGCAAAAACTCGGTCGTCTGCTGCATCCCAATCGGAGCATACAGGAAAGGCGTATCGAGCTTTTCGGCCAGAGCCGAGCCAAACTCGCGGTACATCACGATGTTGACGGCACTTTCTTCCAGGCGGTGCATTTCGGCGTAGTTGGCCTCGAAAGGGAAAACGCAGTGAACTTCGCCACCCGCGCCCCGGATCAATCGCTTGATCTCGTGCAGGTCGGAGTAAGAATTAAAGCAGCCGTAGGTCGGGCCGATAATATTAACCCGCAAAGCCTTTTTGGGTTCGGGTGTCGCCAGATCGCCCCGGCGTTTGCACTCCTCGTAAATCCACAAAAGCGAGGTATCGCGGGCTTTCCACTCATCCTCCTCGAAAGCGTGGGAGGTGAAGTAAATCGCATCAGGGTGCTTGCGGCTCAGGCTCATCACGTGGTCGGCCCCGATCAGTTCGCTTTCCTGGCTACTAACCACGATCAAGTGCTTTTTGAGACCTTTCTCGGCCTCGCGCTGCTTGACCCGGCGCACCGCGTCCAGCACCTTACGGGTCGTCCCGTCCAGTGTTACTTCAATTTCGGTGATATTGGAACTGGCAAGGTTTTCCAGTTCGGGCAGAGCGTCGGTATAGTTGATCGTAGCCGTGGCGGGCAAGCTGTAGCAACCCACCGGCGCATCTACCACTACCTCGACATCTCGCAGCGAAGTAAAGGCCCACATCGCGCCCCAGTAACCGTTCGAGACGGGTGTATCGAGCGGAATATTAGGGGCATCGCTGCCTTCGTCGCCAAAATTAGCCTCGGCCATGCGGCGAATCCGTTCGTGTTCGGTGGCTTCGCCCTCGACTCGCACGCTATCTTTGCGGCGGATAAAGGCGTTCTTGGTCGGGCCGGTATCCGTCTCGGTCTCGACCCTCTCACGCTTCTTGTCCGCGCCGGGTTTGTTAGTGGTGCGGGCCGAAGCCCAAAAATCGCCCACGCCGGTTTTGCTGGCGGTAAAGCCGATCTGGGAAGTGCCGCCGGTTTCCAGGAGGGGGTCTTTCTTCAAATCCGTCTCGACGCGAGACTTCTTGATCATGGTATCGCCCATATTTAGCTCGTCGTCAATCTCGTCGAGCGGATCGGGTTTGTGAGAGGCTGCCGGGCGCGGTCGCGGTTTGGCCGGGCCGAAATCGTCGCCGCCCATTCCAATATTATCGTCCATTCCAAGCGGGTCGGCCACCTTGCGGGTTAGCGTGGCTGCCGGTCGGCTTTTAGGCCGGGACGGAGCCTCGAAGTCGTCGTCGGCCATCGGGTCGAAATCCATCCCAAAAGGGTCTTTCTTATTTTCGGGCATGAGTGAGAATGCCTTTCTAAAGTGCTGAGAGCCGAGTTTTGAATACTAAGGGCCGCGTGCCGAGCAGAATGCAAAATTTCGTCCGCAACCCCTAGTTATCAGCCCTTAAAATCCTAATTTGATCGCCTCACGCACCGGGTCGGAGGCGACGGTTTCGGCGAAGAAGTCGCGCATGGTCGTGAAAGTCGAGGCACGGTCGAGAATCGTTTTCATCTGGTCTACCAGAGGGCGCACACCACTGGCGAAAAGGATCGGTCGGCTGGCGACAATGTTGGTGTAGTAGACCGCCGGGATACCGCGACGTTTGGCAATCGCTTCCAGGTTGCTGGAACCAACCACCAGGTCGGGCCGCATCTCTTCCAGAGCCGTCATATCGTCTTCGTGGCGTTTGCGGAACAGCACCTTGATGCCCCGGTCGTCCAGCCAGGCGGCGTCTTCTTTCGTACCAGGCCCGTTGCGGACACTGGTGGAGACAAAGCAGACTTCGGCTCCGGCTTCGACCATCAAGCGGGCAAAGAGCATTTCGCTGCCTTCGTAACCGGCAATCATAATTTTCAGGCCGTCCAGCCGGTTCTTGTCCAGTTCGTCAGCGACTTTTTGGGCTTCGTCGTCGGCGACGGCTTCGACCTCGGCAGGAGAGAGCTTGAGCATCGCGCCCAACCTTTTAACCCAGCTATAGGTTCCGTGTGCGCCGACGGGTGCGCTGTATAGAGGCGAAACGCCCAGCAGATCAAGCTCTTTCACGGTGCGGTCGTAGAAAGGATGCAGCATCGCGGCGACCTTAGCTTTAGGCGCGGCATAATAAGCCGGAAGCTCTTTGGCGGGCAGGTGCGCGATATGCTTGACTCCTAATCGGCTCAGCACGGCTCCGACCTGCATCGGGTCGGTCGGGAAAACCTCACCCACCGTCACGACACCCTCGGTCGCAAGTTCGGCTTCGCGCCCATCTTCGATCATATTCTCGCCCAGCCGTTTTAGAATCTGGCTGATCGAAACATCTTTAGCCTCGGCGTGGGTTGGCACACCGTAAGCTGGAACGCGCATCGGGATAATGTCGGTGCCGTTCAGGTTGCGCGGCAAGAGTTCCAGGTGCAGACCGCTGGTTTCCGGCGTGCAGAGCGACATAACGGCGATCATTTTGGGAGCTTCGTGCTTGACGACATCTTTGATAATGTCCAGCACCTTGTCGGTCAGGTCGCTCTGGATCAGTTCGCGGGCCGTGAGCGAAGGCGAAACGATTGGTTTGTTGGCGGCATAGAAGTGCGAGACGAAATCCAGACCGTACAAGCAACCGACCGCCCCGACCAGCACCGGAACCATTCCTTCGATCCGCATTGTCACCCGCAGCGAACCGAAAGCCGGACACATCGTGGCGGAGTGCATGGAGCATTCGCCTTTGCCGTCACCGACGTTTACTTCCCGCCCGGCTTTAGCGGCCAGGTCAATCGTGCGGCCTCCCTTGAGGGTCAGGCTGTTATCAGGCATAAGCCAGAGCCTCCTCCCGGTTCATCAGTTCGCCTACATTGGCCGGGCGCAAGCGACCACGGGTTTTTTGCTGGAACATGCGGTAGAACTCCTCGAAGTCGAGCGGGTTCGGCACGACCGATTTAGTGCTATCAATGCTGGCGATCAGTTGGTCAACGGCGTCGCGCATCTGAGGAATTTCCATTACCTCGAAAGCGTCTTTCATCATTACCGCACCGGGGATAAAGGGCATATTCGCCAGAACCGGCAGCCCGACCTGTTCGCCATAAGCCTGAGCCACGCCCGTACCGTCGTCTTTGTTGAGGATCAAGCCCAGCACTTCGCTGGTGCTGCCCTCTTCGCTATAGTGGGCGACGGCCCGGCTGACGTTGTTAGCGACATAGAGCGATTGCTGGTCGTTGCCAGCCACGATCATAATTTCGCGGGCAATCGAACGGGCAAAGCTCATACCGAAACCGCCACAAACTACGTCGCCCAGGAAGTCCAGCAAGATCACATCGAAATCCCAATCGGCCAGCCCTAACTTCATGAGGGTATCGAAACCCAGCACGATGCCTTTGCCGCCACAGCCGCGCCCGGTTTCGGGGCCACCCAGTTCGGCAGCGTAGACACCGCCGCGCTCGAAAATCACGTCTCCTGCGGTCAGGCTATCGTCGTCGCCGTTTTCGTGAAATTCTCGCCAGACTTCCAGGATCGTCGGCAGCAACACCCCTTTGAAAAGGGTTGCCGTTGAGTCGTGCTTCGGGTCGCAGCCAATTTGAAGGACTCGTTTACCCTGCTGCACTAATCGCACACTCAGGCAGCTAGTCAGAAAGCTTTTGCCGGAGCCACCCTTGCCGTAAACTGCAATAATTCTCTGGGTCATTATAATCTGACCTCAACCTTTCTATTGTCTAACTCTCTTGCGCCAGGTTCACTTCTGGGGCTGGCCGACCGCCTTCAATGACAATACAGTACAATTCCGCTTAGAATGAAATATTTTTCCAGGTATTTAAGCTAATCTTGGCTAAACAGAGTCTAACACAGGGTTAAGATTAGAAAAGTTATCGTGGCTACAGAAAAACGGCCAAAATAGGGTAGTCTCTAATCGGAACTACTTAGCTTATTCTTGTGATCATAGAACCTGATCATCGAAAAGTTAAAGAAGGAAAACCTGACAAAGCTTTTTTTACAGCCGCTACAGAGAGTGTTAAACTGCGGACATAAATTACTATTGAAAGAACCTCCGGACGACCAGGGCGGGGTGCGGTTTGCCGCTTCACCCCTGGCCCGCTAAACTTTATAATTGAGTTGGATGGAAAAGAGCCTGAGTATTGCCCTAGCTTTTGTTGATGTTGTGACAGCGACCGGAAGTTGAACTGTTAGACCAGGATAAGATTAAAAATGAGAGACGGAGAAGAGAAAATTACCAGCCCACACTCTAGCACCCATTGGTACGATGTTTTCCGGCGTTTTATTATTTTCGCCTTACCCGGCGAATCTCGTCTGACCCGCTACGGTTTAGCCGTGGTGACAGTAGGGGTTGTAATAGCTATCAAGCTAGGTTTGAGTTCCTTAATTGACCCTTTGTTGAGTACCACGGCTCCTTTTCTGGCTTTCGCCGGGGCAACCCTGGTAGCAGCCTGGTACGGCGGTTTTGGGCCAGGCCTGTTCTCTACGGTTGTGGCCGCTTTCGCCGCCAATTACTTCTTTATAGAGCCGCTCCACGAGTTTGGTATTCCCTCGGTTCGGGCCGGGGTAAATATGCTAACTTTTGGGCTAGAAGGACTGTTGATCAGCTTGCTGTGTGACCAACTCCGGCGTTCGCTGGTCCGCACCAATGCCGAGTTGAGCGAACGCCAGCGTACTCAACAAGAATTAGCTCAGGAGCGCGAACGTTTTGCCATAACTTTGGGAAGTATCGGTGATGCTGTGATTGCAACAGATACAGGGGGTTGCATAACTTTTCTAAATCCGGTCGCCCAGAGATTGACTGGTTGGAGCCAGTCCGAGGCGACCGGCAAAGGATTGGATCAAGTTTTCAAGATTATCAACGAGCAGAGCCGCCAGACGGTTGAAAGTCCTGTCACCAAAGTTTTAGCACTGGGTACGGTGGTCGGCCTGGCAAACCATACCCTGCTGGTGACAAAGGACGAGCGATTTATCCCCATTGACGATAGCGGTGCGCCGATCAAGAACGAAGCGGGCGAAACAATCGGCGTCGTGCTGGTTTTTCGGGACGTGACCGAACGCAAGCAGCAGGAGGCCCAGGACGCTTTCCTGGCACACCTCAGCCAGGATTTAGCCTCTACCCTGGATTACGACCGCACTGTGCAAAACGTTGTTCGTCTGGCGGTTCCTTTTCTGGCCGATTGGTGCAGCATTGATCTGGTAGGTGAAGATGGGGTGATCCGTCGGATTGCGTCTGCTCATGTAGACCCGGCTAAAGAAAAGATCGTACATGGCTTGCTGGAACGTTACCCTTACCCGACAGATCAACCGCACGCTCTACGCGATTCTCTTCTGGCGGGCCACTCCCAACTCAGGCCGGAGTTTAGCCCGGCAGACCTGGCACAGGCCGCCCGCAGCCCGGAGCATCTTCAAACCTTAAAAGAGCTTGGCCTCAAATCGGGCATCACGGTGCCGCTGGTAGTGCGTGGCTCCGGGTTTGGGGCGATTACGCTGGGTCTTACCGAGTCGGAGCGACGCTACACCGAAGACGATTTAAGCCTGGCTCAGGAATTGGCCCGCCGCGCTTCCCTCGCCCTCGATAATGCTCGGCTCTACCGGGATACTCAGGAAGCTCTGGTTCAACGTACTCAGGCGGTTAATTTCCATCGTCAGTTAGAGGAACAGTTGACGGTATTGGTTGAGGCTTCCGATAGCTTGCTTAGTTCGCTCCAACTTGATACCGTTCTTCCGGCTATCCTCGACCTTTCCCGCCGCCTGGTCGCGGCCAACGCCTATGGGGTCTGGCGGTTTGAACCGTCCACTAAGGAATGGCGCACGATTGCCACGGCGGGTCTGTCCGAGGAATATCAGCAGCATACGGTTCAAAGTTATGTTAGTGGCCCGGTAGTCACTGCACCAATTTTGGCGGAGGATGTGCAAGAAAATCCAGCCCTGATCGGTCGGCTAGAAATGTATCAAAAGGAAAATATTCGCTCTCTTCTGGTAATTCCTCTGCGAATTCAGGGAGCCGAGGCCGGCACAATGGTATTTTATTACCACGAACCGCACCGTTTTAGCCAGCTTGAAGTACGAATAGCGACGGCCCTGGCAAATCTAGCCGCCGCCGCCCTCGGCAGTGCCGAGCTTTACGAAGAGCAAAGAACTTTGCGGTTTCAGGCCGAGTCTGATCAGGCTCGGCTGGCTTTTCTGGCCGAGGCCAGTAACGTGCTGGCTTCGTCGCTGAATTACGAGACTACCCTGCAAAGCGTAGCCGAACTGGTCGTGCCAGACCTGTCCGATTGGTGTTCGGTACACCTCCTCGACGAGTACGCTGTACCTCAACAACTGGCCCTGGCGCACGTAGACCCGGCTAAAGTCGAGTGGGCCTTGAATTTACAGCAAGAGCTAGAACGCCGTTACCCCTACGACCCGACCGCCCCGACCGGCCTGCCGAGGGTTTTAAGAACCGGCCAGTCCGAGCTTTACCCGGATATTACCGATGAGATGCTGGTGGCAGCGGCCCAGGACGAGGAGCAACTGCAACTACTCCGCGAAATTGGCTATAGTTCAGCTATGATCGTTCCTCTGAAGACGCGAGACCAGGTGATCGGTGCGCTCCAACTTGTTTCCAGTGAATCCGGGAAGCATTTTAACGAGCGAGACCTGGAACTGGCCCAGGAACTGGCAAGGCGGGCCGCCCTGGCGGTAGATAATGCGCGGTTGTACAGCAATGCGCAAGAAGCCATTTCAGCACGGGATGAGTTTCTAAGCGTGGCCGCTCACGAGCTAAAAACACCTGTAACAAGTTTACGCGGCTTTGCCCAGCTTTTAATTCGCCAACTTGACCGGCAAGGCGAGGTTGACCCGGCCCGGCTACGCAAGGGTTTAGACACGATTAACCAGCAGTCGGAAAGGTTGTTGCGTTTGATCCTGCGCCTGCTCGATATTTCCAAACTAGAAGCCGGTCGGCTGGTGCTTGAAGTTGAGCAGACCGATCTTGCCCCTATGGTCGAACGGGTAGTAGAGGCCGCCCGTAATACAACCCAAAAGCATCTCCTGACGGTGCAAACTCCTGCCGTGCTTTTAGCTCTCGTTGATCCCTTACGCTTTGAACAGGTTGTGACTAATCTGGTGGATAACGCCATCAAGTATAGCCCGGAGGGAGGACTGATCGCGCTCGATCTAAGCCTGACTCCTTCGCAGTGGGTGCAATTGAGCGTGAAAGATCAGGGCTTGGGCGTGCCGCCAGAACATCGTGAGCGCATTTTCCAGCCCTTCTATCAGGCTCACGACCGCGGCTACGCTGGGATTGGAATGGGTTTGTATATCAGCAAAGAAATTATCGAATTGCACGGAGGCCGGATCGAGGCAGATTTTCCGGCAGAAGGCGGTACTTGCTTTATTGTAAGCATACCCGCCGGGCTTGGCCCCGACTAATTCGGACAGAAAAGCCGCTTGCTATGCTCCATAGCAAGCGGCTTTTTTTCATAATGCCAGACGTTAAATCGCCTAAAACTTGAGTAACTCCCGGAAGCGGTCTTCCTGACCCTGGTACGGGCCGACGACGGCCAGGCGAAGTTTTTCGGGCTGGAACATTTCCTGGGCCAGTTCGTGGATTTGCTCGGTCGTGACGGCCTCGATGTGTTCGACCACTTCTTCGACGGTCAGGATACGATCCATCAAAAGTTCCTGTCCACCCGCCCAACTTGCTACGGCCCGCGTATCCTCCAGACCCAGCAGCATCCGGCCTTTGTTATACTCTTTGGCCTTGACCAGTTCGGCTTCCGGCACGCGCTCCTGGCGCAGTTTGTTCAGTTCGCCGACGATAGCTTTGATCGTATCGTCAATGTTTTCGGGGTCAACCCCGCTATAGACGATCCAGGCTCCTGTATCGCTTAGCTGGCTGGCGTAAGAGTCCACCGTATAGGCCAGGCCGCGCTCTTCGCGGATTTCCTGGAATAGACGGCTGGACATCCCGCTTCCCATGATTGTATCCATCATTGATAGGACGTAGCGGCGCGGGTCGGTATAGTTGAGCGAAGGTACGGCCAGACAAAGGTTAGCTTGCTCGGTTTCCTTATTGTAGATTTGCAGAAGCGGGCCGCCTTCCACTGTTTTGGCGGAACGCGCCACCGGCCTTTCGCCTGCCGGAAGCTTGCCGAGGGTATCCTCAACCATCTTTACTACGTCGTCATGCTCGATATTACCGGCTACGCTCACCACCATATCGGCGGGCAGGTAGTAGCCTTTCATGTAGGAAAGTAAATCTTCGCGGTTGATTTTGCCAACCGTATCGTCGCTACCGCCGATGTCGCGGCCTACCGGTTGGTCGCCCCAGACCACCAGGTTGATCAGTTCGTTTACGAGGTCAGGGGGCGAGTCGAGGGTCTGGTGCAATTCCTCGATAATAACCTTGCGTTCTTTCTCGATTTCGTTCGGGTCAAAATTAGCGTTTAGCAACATATCGCTCAACACATCGAAGGCCAGAGCCGCATGCGTCTTGGGAACTTTGGCCCAATAGCTCGTCACTTCACGGCCCGTCGAAGCGTTCAAGACGCCGCCGACAGCCTCTATAGCTTCGCTAATGTCCTTTGCGGTGGGCCGTTTGGTCGTGCCTTTGAAGACCATATGCTCGATAAAATGGCTGATCCCGGCCACCCGGTCGTCTTCGTAGCGGCTGCCGACGCCGTAATAAAGGATGGTGCTAACCGATTGAGTATGCGGCATCGAGTTAGTAATGACGCGCACGCCGTTTTTAAGCTGCGTTTTAATGTATCCCATTCTGAATTAAAACCTTTCTATGTGTGAATATCTTCGCTCAATTGCTTTTCGCGCCGCCGGTTGATCACCTGCCGCCACTGCCCGAAGGCGAAACCCAGCAGTCCCAGCACCGGGGTCAGGCCGATCAGCCAGGCCAGCCAGTTAGCAATAATCGGCGGCGGCTCGACCCGCATAACAGGCAAGCTCACCTGGCCGGTGCTGGTTCCACTCTGGAGGCTGAGCCGCACAGACCAATTACCTGAAATCGGTATTTGCAGCTTGACCAGTCTCTTGTCGGGTTCGCTGGTGTGGAAATCGCCGCTGTATTTAACCGGCGTGGCACTCGTGCTGCGAGAGGGTTCGCTGGTGACATCCAGGTTCCAGTCCCCCGCCGGGCCGTCCAGCCGTTCGACCGTCAGGTAAAACTCCTGGGCCGACTTGAAGGTATCCCGGTCGAATGTCACTCGCAGCTTGAAAGGGCCAGCCGTATAATCACCGCTCGGTGCGTTTTGAGCTGAGGCCCGGCCCGCTCCTGCCGTCAGAGCCAACCCCAAAATCAGCAGGGCCAGGGTTGCCCACTTCCAGCCT
Organism: Chloroflexia bacterium; assembly: GCA_038206175.1. GTDB lineage: Bacteria > Chloroflexota > Chloroflexia > Chloroheliales > Chloroheliaceae > 54-19. The sequence goes on along the minus strand of JBBRBE010000082.1, from coordinate 1,809 downwards.
GTCGCTTTAGTTGCGCTTGCCATGTGCCGTCCTGACTAGCGATCCGTATAGCGGAGCGAAGTGGCCCAGGCCAGCCCCACCAGTCCGGCCATAATTGCCAGTGGCAGCACGATTGGTAGCGCGGCCAGTTGGTCTGGTCTCCAGAGCTTGGTGGAAACCAGGATACCGAACTGCTTCAAGAGGAAATCGTTCAGCATTTGCCAGGGCCGTTCTAACCAGAACAGCAAAAGACCCGCCGCGAGACCGGCCCCACCTGCCGCCGCCAGCATTGGCCCGGTGCGACCCTTCGCCCGCCACCGCATTGTCAGCAGGTAGATCAGATCAACCAGCAAGCCCGCCCCGACCAGCGAGGCCGGATAAAGTAGGTCTGTGAAGATCAGGGAGCTATAGGAGCGCAAGGTTACGCCCTGGTCAACCGCCAGGGTTTGAATACCCCAGTTGATAAACCAGTTGACCGCCAGGTGCAACAGCCCGAAAAGCAACCCGACCAGCGTCGCCGTCCCCACTCGTCCGGTCGTCCAGACCGCCGCCACGAGTACGGCTGCCGCCCCGGTCACGACCAGCGAGTAAGACGGCATCACCCAACTCCCAAAGCTCAGGCTGCCGCCCAGCGAAGTAGGCTGGAAGGCTCCAAAATAAACCATTGTGAGCGAAACAAAGGCCAGCGTCAGGCCGAGTTGGGCCGGGCGAAAGAGGTCGCGCAGCCCGGCCAGTATCCGCCACCCTCGACTTGTTTCGGGCGGTAGAGGAGTTTGCCAGGCCCGCCGCCGGTTCATTTCCGAAGCGAACAGGTAAACCATGCCCAGGTTGCCCATAATGATGCCCAGCAGCAGCATGACGTGGAAAGGCGTCCAAACCGCCAGGTCAATACCGAAAATTTGATGCCAATAATCGTCCAGCGGAGCCGACGACAGCATTACCAGCATGCCGAACCCGGCCAGTATAAAGCCGAGTGGCCCGCGAAAGAACCCCAGTACACGGGTGGTATTGCCGTCGTGCAAACCGGGATACCGCCGGTAGTAAAGCAAAGTTTCCACCAGAACCACGCCCAGGCAAATCAAGCCCGCCGCCGTCACAGTGCTATAGAACATCCAGTGCGGAGGTGTCCAGAAGCCGTCCCGACCGACCACGCCGTGCCACTGAATATCCCAATTGAGGCCGAAAGTGCTACCAACCCATAATCCTAACATCAGCCAACCGAGGGTCAGGCGGTAATCGCTCACCCGCCGCTCGGCTTTTGAGTTTATAAAGCGTTCGCCCAGATCGGCACGAGGCCGAGTCGGGGAAAGCACCGCCGGATTTGGCCCAATTCTTTCCATACCAAAAAAACTCCTTCTAGGCTGTTTCTACCTCGGTCTCAGTCGAACCGCTCTACAGGCCGAGGCAAAGCCAGTCGGAACATGATAGCACCGTTAGAGGTCAGGTGCAATGCAAGTGGAAAGTTTGAAAGTTTGGGATTGGAGTGGCACTGTTGGCGACACGTAATCAGGCTGGCTCGTCTGGTCGCTTCAAGCGAGCTTCCAGTTCGGCCAGTCGTCTCTCGGCCTCTACCGCCCGCGCCTCGGCCACAGTTCGAGCTTCCATTTCAGCTTTGGCCTGGGCTTCGGCCACCTTGCGGGCGGCGTCAGCCACCTTGCGGGCGGCCTCCTTAGCCTCAGCTGCCGTTAGTCGAAGTTGGCCCTCCCGGTCGTACAAGCGCAGGTACGACCCGTCCTCCACCAACCAGCTTTCTAACACCTCGCTCCACAGCCGCCCTTCGTTGTCCGGCTCCATCGGCTCGGCTTTCCCGCCCTCAGCGTATCGCCAGCC
>JBBRBE010000081.1:0-26779 GCA_038206175.1 Chloroflexia bacterium | reverse complement strand
TGTCTAAAAAAACTTTAACTCCCCTTTGGTGTGGTTTCATTTTCTTTTTAAATCTAATCATCAACTCTATCGTTTATACAAAACTAACCTACAAAATTCAAAAAAAAACGCGACTCCGAGTGTGGAGTCGCTTAGGCTTGTAGGCTTGTGGCCTGGCATGCGGGATGGTTAGAATTTCAGGACGAGCCGAGGAAATTGGTCAGGGTTGAGCCGTAGGATAATCGGCTACCCCTTTCGCATCGCTTCGTCTGTCCTAAAGATAACATCCCTGGATTAAGTGAACTTGAAGTCTAGCTTAATGTTAGATTAATTCCAGCCAGTCTTACAGCCTACAACTTACCGCAGATTCAACCAGACGGTCTTGATCTGTGTGTAAGCGTCCAGCACGGCGTGACCCATTTCCCGGCCATAACCGCTCTGCTTGTAGCCACCGAAGGGAGCCGCGGCGTCGAACATATTATAAGTGTTGATCCAGACCACTCCGGCCTTAAGTGCCGCCGCCATCTTGTGGGCCTTCTTGACATCGTTCGTCCAGACACCCGCCGCCAGGCCGTAGATGCTCTTGTTAGCCCGCGCTGCCAGTTCGTCTACATCCTCGAAGGGGAGGGCAACCACTACCGGCCCGAAAATTTCTTCGCGGGCAATCGTCATATCGTCGCTGACGCCATCGAAAACAGTAGGCCGCACAAAGTAGCCCTCGGAAAGCTCGCCGTTCGCTCGTTCGCCGCCCGCTACGGCCTGTGCGCCTTCGCGCTTGCCGGTTTCGATGTAGCCTGTAACCCGCTCAAGCTGCTCGGTGGAAATCACTGGCCCCATATCCGTAGCCGGGTCGAGTCCAACTCCCAACTTCATTTTATTGGCGTTCTCCACCAGGCCGCTCACTACCTGATCGTAAACCGATTTGTGGACAAATAAACGGCTTCCGGCAGTACAAATCTGGCCCTGATTAAAGAAAATTGCGTTGCTGGCACCGCGCACGGCTTGTTTGAGGTCGGCGTCCGGGAAAATAATATTGGGGGATTTGCCGCCCAGTTCGAGTGTCACCTTTTTGAGGTTGCCCGCACTGGCCGCCAGAATCTTTTTACCAACCTCGGTCGAGCCGGTGAAAGCTATTTTATCCACGTCTGGATGTTCGGCCAGGGTTGCTCCGGCAGTTGGGCCAAATCCCGGCACGATATTAACTACGCCTGCTGGGAACCCGGCTTCGACGATAAGTTCACCCAACCGCAAGGCTGTCAGGGGCGTTTGTTCGGCTGGTTTGAGGACGACCGTATTGCCGCAAGCCAGGGCCGGAGCCAATTTCCAGGAAGCCATTTGTAAAGGGAAATTCCAGGGAATGATCTGCCCTACTACGCCCAGTGGTTCGCGCAAAGTGTAGGTGAACATGTTCGGGATCGAAACAGGAATGGTCTCGCCCTCGATTTTAGTAGCCCAGCCTGCAAAATAACGGAAATGATCGGCGGTCAGAGGTACATCGGCGGCTCTGGAATATTTAATCGGTTTACCGTTGTCGAGTGTTTCAAGTTCGGCAAGTTCGGCGGCGTTCTTTTCGATCAAATCAGCCAGCTTCCAGAGCAATTGACCGCGCTGTGAGGGCGTCATTTTAGGCCAGGGGCCGCTCTCGAAAGCTTGCCGGGCTGCCACCACCGCTCGATTGATGTCTTCTGCCTCGCCCTCCGCAACCTGAGCCAGCACCTGGCCGGTCGAAGGGTTTTTGGTCTCGAAAGTTTTACCATTGGCCGCTTCGACCCACTGCCCGCCGATCAACATTTTGATCACCTTCTGGCTCAGAAAAGGGCTGGTCGTTGCATTACTTTCGTTTACCATCGTCATCGTTGACTCCTCCGTTTTATGCTCTGAATGACTAATTTTGGCTTGCCCACCTGCTATTTATGATAACAGTTCGCGGCAGGACTGTCTAACTACACAGCTAAACCAAAAGCAATTATTGCTGGTCTAAATTATGCTCAGAGTCAATCTTAGTACCAAATTTTAGCCTCTAAATATGTAAGTGAGATAGGGTTGTTGCGAAATCAGGAAATATAACGGTGGAAGAAAACACTGAACCTAACGAAAAGTCGGCTACTTTTAAGATCGAAACTGCCACACCGCCTTTACCACCTGGCAAAGCCGTACCCGCCACTCTTGATGCCGATAGCCTGGACGCTTCGATGCTGCGGCGGCTACTGGCGGCAATAAAAGCGGTCGAAGAAGCCGGTTCGACCGACCGAATGTTGCGGCAAGCTGCCGACGAACTGCTAGAGCTTGTACCGGGCGCAGCAGCAGCAGTCGCTCTTTTGGAACCCGGCCGTTCGTGGGTACGCCTCGTTGCACGTGGCGAAGCCAGCGCACCACTGGAAGGACACCGCTTGCGCCAGAACGAGGTGAAAGGTTTACTGGAAGTAGCCCTGCTGGACGAACGCACGATTACCAACGACGATTGCCTGGCCGATGAATATGCCGAAGTTTATCGGCTGGCCCGCCTGGGCAAAGGCGTGGCTACGCCACTACGCTGGCAAGGCAAACCGGTCGGGGTGATCGGGATTTTTCGACAGGTGCCGAATGGAACATCCTTTGAATCGGCAGAGTGTGGCCTGCTAGAGCTATTTGCAGACGGCGTTGGGCCTCTTTTGGGAGCAGCCCAACGCCTGAGCGAACTAGACACAGCCCTTAAATCCCGCGATGAATTCCTGTCCATCGCCAGCCACGACCTCCGTAATCCACTAACGGCTTTACGCGGCTTTAGCCAGCTTACGGTAAGGGCGATTGATAAAGTGCCACCCGGACAACCTATTCCCCGCGAAAATCTGCTCAATAATTTGCAACGGGTAATCAAGCAATCGAACAGCCTGGATAAGCTGATCGGCAAGCTGTTGGATGTATCGCGGATTAACACTAATCGGCTGGAAATCCGTCCAACCCTGCTTGATCTGGGTGAACTGGTACGCGAAGCCGCTGAACGCTGCATGATGGCCGTCAACACTACCGAGGCCGAAGAAGATAAACCAGCCGAGCAAAGGCATCATTTGCACCTCGAAATCGAGCCGAAGCCGCTCTGGGGGCAGTTCGATCAGGAAAGAATGGAACAAGTAGTCACCAACTTGCTGGATAACGCCGTAAAATATTCGCCGGATGGTGGCCTGGTCGAGGTGAATTTGAACCTGCTAGACCAAAATACCGTCGAGCTACGGGTACGCGACCAGGGTCTGGGTATTCAGGAAGAAAAGCAGATGATGATCTTCAATCGCTGGAGCCGAATTTATAGTCCACGTGAAGGAGAGATCGGCGAAGTGAGCGGCCTGGGCCTGGGCCTGTTTATCTGCCGCGAAATCGTCCGCAAGCACAACGGTCAAATTAGCCTCGAAAGTGAACCCGGTCAGGGCAGCACTTTTATTGTCACCCTTCCACTAAGTAAATAGGTAGCGGCGGAGGCTAGAGGACGAAAGAAATTAGAGTAAAAAATTTGCGAAATTACTTCTTACTCCCTCTTTTGTCTTTCGTCCTCTAACCTCCGCTCTTTCCCTACTTCCGGCTCAAAACCAGCACGCTGGCAAGCAGCAGAACTGAACCGACCAGTGAAGCCAGGCTGAGATGTTCGCCCAGCAGTACCCATGCCAGGAAAGTAGCAATGGATGGTTCGAGCATCGTGGTAATCGTAGCGGCGGTGGCACTGGCTTTTTGCAGACCTTTGAGAAAAATAATGTAAGCCAGGCCGGTGGGTACAAGACCCAGGTACAACCCGATCAACCAGACACCGGGAGCCATTTGCAGCTTAAAACTACCCGTCAGAAGGGCTACCGGCAGCAGTAATAACGCGCCCAGACTAAAAGCCACCGCGATAGGTTGGATCGGGCCACGCGAGGTCTGGCCGTCGCTTTGCCGGGTGGATAACTTCGAGAAAATCGTCAGGATCGAGTAGGCCAGGCCGGTAAATAGTGCCAGGAGTACCCCGATCAGATATTCCAGTTTGAAAACTGTATTCTCGTTACCGCCAAAAGCCAGCAAAGCCGTCCCGACTAGACCCAAACCCAGAGCCATCAGCAACTTCCCGCTCAAACGCTCTCCGAACACCGGGATAGATAGCAAAGCTACAATCAAGGGCGAACTGCACAATGCTACCACTACCACCAATGTAACGCTCGAAAGCGGAATGGCAAAGAAGTAAGTTACTTGATAACAGGCCATTGCCAGGCCCATCACCCCGTAATAACCCCACTCGCGGCGGCTCAGTTTAAACGGATTACGCCGGGTGGTCAGCCAGGCCAGGGCGACCAGGAAGGGCGCGGCAAAAGCCAGTCGCATAAAAGCGATCATCAACGGCGGGGTCGCTTCGACCCGGTTGAGCAGAGCCGACGACACGCCGACAGTACCCCAGGTGCAGGCAGCCACTACCAGCCAGCCTATACCCCCAGCCAGCCGTCCTTTGGTCGGGACGGTTACGGCGTCAGGCTGATCCGTGCGGAGGTCGAGGCCGGTTAGTCCATCTTCCCCCGCCTGATCCGCCCACAATTCTTGCTTCGTTTCGGACATACTAAAAGCTCCTCGGCTCGTGAGCCGTAATAAAAATTATCTTTTGCTAAAATTAAAAAGATGGGAAAAAGCACACGAGCGGGAGAAAAAGAAAATGCTATTCCAAAAAGCCTGTTTCAAAAATTTTGGAAAAGTAATGAAGCTCAACTCAAAGCTAGAAAAGCCTAAAGAGGCTATTCTGGCTAAAAAGCCTAAATTGTTTCACCCGCCCGGTTAGCGTGCCGTGAATGGCACCACTACCAGAAAGGGTGGGGGCAGTACGCCCGGTCGGAAAGGGGTTTGAGAGTACATTAAGGTCTATCCTTCTTAAAAAGCTGCCCAACCTGAGTACACAGGGGCAACAATTTGATTATAACAGGCTTTTGCAAAATTACCAGACTTCGATCCCAAAATTACGGGGGGTTCAGGCGTTCCGGCAAGTCTTCGAGAATAAATTAGAAAGGTTGAAAAATGTTTGATCAGATTAAAATGGGCAACACTACGCTCAAAATTAAGCGCGGAGACATCGTAGAGGCTGGTACCGAAGGAATTGTAAATGCGGCTAACAGTGCGCTGGCCGGGGGCGGTGGAGTGGACGGAGCAATTCATCGAGCCGCAGGTCGGGAGCTTTACGACCTGACGCGCCCGCTCGGAGGTTGTCCGACCGGCAGTGCCGTTATCACCGCCGCCGGACGCATCCCGCCTCCAACCCGCTACATCATCCACGCTGTCGGCCCGATCTATGCGCCAGACCAGGAAACCGAGTGCGCTCGCTTGCTAGAGGGAGCTTACCTCAAGAGCCTCGAACTAGCCGCTCAACAGAAGTTAAAAAGCCTGGCCTTTCCTTCGATCAGCACAGGAGTTTACGGTTATCCCATCACGAAAGCGGCACCCCTGGCGATCAACACTGTCCTGAACTTTCTTACAAATTCTCCTTCCAGCCTCGAACTTGTCCTATTTATTCTTTTTTCGGAGAGAGATTTAGAAGTTTATCGGCAAATTCTGGCCCAGGCGCAGCCGTGAGATTTTGCCTTGCCTTTCTCTGGCAGTTATAATAGCCGGGTTCACAGTGTGTAGGAAAGCCTAAATTTAAGAGGAAAAGAGGCCCGCGATTATGGCACAACGATTAGAGGGCAAAGTAGCCCTGATTACCGGCGGCGCAAGTGGGATTGGTCGGCAAATGGCTTTGCTTTTCGCCCGCGAAGGCGCAAAAGTAGTAGTTGCCGATCTTAACGAGGCCGGAAGCTCTCAAACCGTCAAGCTGGTAGAAGCGGAAGGCGGACAGGCCCACGCCGTGGAATTAAACGTGGTAGAACCGGCCCAGGTACAGGTGGCCGTAGAAACGACGGTGAAGCGGTTCGGCAGCCTGGATGTACTGTGCAACAATGCCGGTACGGGCGAAAATACTACCTCGATCCTGGAACTGGACGACGCTGAGTGGGACCGGGTGATGGCAGTCAACGTCAAGGGGGTCTTTTTGGGGATTAAGTACGGGGCTGCCGAAATGATCCGGGCCGGGAAGGGTGGTTCGATCATCAATACGGCCAGTATCGCCGGGATCAAAGGTTTTGCGCTGCACTCGGCCTACGCTTCATCCAAAGCAGCCTGTTTGCACCTGACCCGCACGGCAGCCCTCGAATTAGCCCGCCACCGGATAAGAGTCAACGCCCTGGCTCCGGCTTTTACCGATACGCCGATGGTTGACCAGCTTGTAGCGTCGTCGCGTGACCCTGAACAGGCCCGGCGCAAATTGGCGGCTGTTATACCGCTGGGTCGGCTCGGCACACCCGAAGAAATCGCTCAGGCTGCCGTCTTCCTTGCTAGCAACGAGTCTTCTTTCGTGACCGGCGCGGTCCTGACCCTTGATGGCGGCGCGACGGCACAGTAGGATGACGAAATTCTGTGGGCGGGGTTCTGATCCCACTCTTTGCGAAATCACCCGGCTCTAATTAGAGCCGGGCAAGGTAGTTATTAAACAATTGTCCACGGCTAACCAGGCTTGTCCGATGCGTAATAAATTTACGATAGCATAAATACTTGTCTTTCTCAACCTTAATATTAATTACGTCAGGAGTAAGCGGTAAATTGCCCATAACAAGAAGGAACAAAGGCAAAATTAGCTTGACTAAACAGGGCTTGTAGCATAGGATTGGCGGGAAAAGACCCCTGTTATGGAACTAGAGAAAGGAACCTTCCCTTGTTAGAAAGTACAATTTCGCCGAATGCGGCCACAAACGAAAACGGTTACAAAGCGGTGGGGCATTCCGAGCCGCGAGTGGATGGCCCGGATAAAGTAAGCGGCCTGGCGCGGTACGCGGCGGATTTGAATATACCTGGATTGCTACACGCTCGCCTGGTGCTGAGTTTGTATGCTCACGCTAAAATAGTCAAAATTGATACCGAAGCAGCCCGGTGCGTTCCGGGCGTAGTGCGGGTGATTACAGCCGCCGATCTGCCGATTAAATCGGATGGGGCCGAATCGCGCAAGCGCACGCCGCTTGCCAAAGACGAAGTAGTGTTTTACGGCCAACCAGTAGCAATTGTGCTGGGCGAGAGCGAAGCAGCGGCCCGCGATGGCGTCGAACTGGTCGAAGTACACTACGAACCGTTGCCGGTGGCGGCTAACCTCAATAGCGCGATGCAGGCAAACGCTCCTCTGGTACAGGTTAAGCCTTCCCACGGGGCCGACGAAGAAGCCCAAATGCACTCGGCAGCCGCGCCGGGCGAAAACAAAGAAGAAGAAAAACTACCCGGCAACGTTTCAGGCCACATGCACCTCAAACGGGGAACCATCGAGGAAGCTTTTAAGGAAGCCGCCGTAATTTCGGAACGCACTTACTATGTGCCGACCGTGCATCAAAGCTATCTTGAAACCCAATCCGTAACAGTCGCACCCGACCCGATGGGCGGCATAACCGTTTATACCAGCACGCAGGCCGGTTTTTACTGCCGCCAGGAAGTAGCCGAAGCTCTGGGTATTCCCGCCAACCAGGTACGGGTCGTAACGATGACGGTGGGAGGTGCCTTTGGCGGCAAATTTGTATTGATCGAACCACTCGCGGCGGCTCTCGCTAAGCTGACCGGACGCCCAGTGCGGCTGGCTTTCTACCGCATGGAAGATTTGCTGGCGGCGAATCCGGCTACGGACGGCCAGATCGAATTAAAACTAGGAGCGCGGGCCGACGGGTCGCTCTGCGCGATGCAAGCGCGGGTGGTTTTCGATAGTGGCATTTATCCCGGTTCGCCCTACTGGGCCGCCAGCATGCTAGGCTTTTGCTACCGCCTGCCCGCCTTCGATATTGACGCTTACGAAGTGCTAACTCACCGGGTAAACGCGGGAGCTTACCGTGCGCCGGGTGCGCCCCAGGTAACTTTTGCTACTGAGTCGGCTATGGATGACCTGGCGCGGCAACTAGACCGCGATCCACTTGAATTCCGGCTGCAAAACTGTGTAAGCCAGGGCGACCTGAATAACAATGACCGTACCTGGCCCCGGATTGGCCTTAAAGAATGCATCGAAGTTTTGCAGCAGCACCCAACCTATCAGGGATATGTAGCTAAAGGTCGCAAGCTGCCGCAGGGAGAAGGCATTGGCGTCTCGGTCGGCGGTTGGGGCGGAGGATTGGAACCGGCTTCGGCTCTATGTCGGCTCGACCAGGATGGGAATTTTACCCTCGTGGTGGGTATAAGCGACCTGACCGGCAACCAGAACAGCCTGCGCTCAATTGCCGCCGAGGTGCTGAGCCTGCGGCCCGAACAGATCACGGTCGTGATGGGCGACACCAGCACCGCTCCATACGCCGGGGCAAGTGGCGGCAGCAAGACCCTCTACACGGTTGGAGCCGCCGTTAAACGGTCGGCGGAAGATGCCGCCGAGCAGATCAAACAGATCGCTGCCACCGAACTGGAAGCTGCCCCTACCGATATTGAATTATACGAAGGCCAGGCTCGCGTCAAGGGAGTCCCTTCGCGGACAGTACCGATCCTGACAATTGCCAAAAAATCTATGAATTTTGGAGCGCGTTACATGCCGGTGCTGGGCAACGGAGCCAGCGCGATCACCAAGCAAGCTCCCGGCTTTGCTGCGCACCTCGTGCATGTGAAAGTGGACGAAGAAACCGGCGAAACCCGCGTACTAGACTACATCGCGGTGCAGGATGTGGGAATGGCGATCAATCCAGAGGAAGTACGCGGTCAGATTCACGGCGGCGTAACGCAGGGTCTCGGCTGGGCACTCTACGAGCAAATGGTTTACGACGATCACGGTACGCTTCTAAGTGGGAGTTTGATGGATTACGCCATTCAGGTTGCCAGCCAGGTTCCGCATATCGAAGTACATCTGGTGGAAGTACCTTCCGAGGATGGCCCGTTCGGAGCTAAAGGCGTTGGTGAACCTCCGATTGTGCCGGGCGGTGGAGCTATCGCCAATGCGATCTTTGACGCAACAGGGGCGCGGCTGAACCAGATTCCAGCCACCCCGGAGCGCGTCCTCAAGGCTCTTGGTCAGAAATAAGCTTTAAACAACGAACCCCTCCTGGAAACGAGTGTTTTCCGGGAGGGGTTTTTAAGCTCTTAAATTAAGTTGTCAGCGCGGCCGGGATCGCTCAAATTTTAAAGATTACTCTGCTTTGCCGCGTTCTTGCAAAAGCGAGCAATCTGTCGCTGCATTTCAGCCAATTGTTGGTCTTTGGTTTCCAGTTGGGCTTCCAGAGCTTTCCGGGCCGCTTCTGCCGCTTGCCGGGCGGTGGCTTCGGACTGGTACGCAGCAAAATCAGCCTCGGCTTCCGTCAAACGAAGTTGCCCGGCCCGATCATAAAGCCGCAAATAAAAACCGTCTACCAACAACCAGCTTTCTAGCTGTTCGCTCCACAGGCGGCCTTGTGCGTCCAGTTCTATTTCGACTGGCTCACCGACAGGATAACGCCACCCGCGCACACGTAGACCCTTGGTTGCTTTTCCACAACGAAGGTTCGTTCGGGTCGTAAGCGAAATATTCTTTAACGCCTATTCGCCCGTAAACTGCTGGTTTGCGTGTTATCTCGACATCTTCGGGCCAGGTTCCGCCCGAAGCAATCTCAAAAATTACCGGCGGAGCGGGACGGCCTGGCTGACGCATGTCCCAACTTGAAAGCCAAAACTGCTCCTCAGCCTGGATCGGAATATCTTTGAAAACAGCTATATCCGGCACGACCAGCCGAAGTTTGTTTTGAATAGCCGGGTGATAATGGTGGCGGTTGACCGTTATCATCCATTTTTCGTGGCGATAAAGCCATTCCAGCACCTTTACCAGATTAGCGCATCATATAATCTTGCGGCCCGCTATCACCCATATCGTCTTCCTCGGCCAGGTACTCTTCAGGTAAGCCTAGCAACCAATCGTCCAGGTGTTCGACATCTTGGATTGACATCTAGTTATCTCCCGTGATTTACCGAGTGCCAGGAGCTATTTCTGCTTAAATCGAAACCCACAAGTTACTCCAGCGTGAAAGCCAGGTTTCGTTTTGCGGGCCGGGCAACACTACTCTGGATAGACCACGCCGACCAAGCAAAGCCAGAGCCAGGTCGCCCGGTTGACCCCGAAAAGTTAGTTCGGCAACGACATCTTGAGGCGCATCGCGTTCAAGCGTGGCCGCATTTTTGCTGAGGACAAGATCAAGCTGTTGGACAATTACTTCCGACAGACCCGGCTTCTCGATCTGGTAACGGAAACGAACGCGAGCGTTACGCGCCCGGCTTGCGTCCAACCGTTTGGGCATCAAACTTAGCAAACCAGGAATGATCAAAGCAGCGTAGTCGGGACGTAATTGAGGTTCTTGCTCCAGGGCTTGCCGAATATCCCAGGGATGGATCAGCCAGTCAACCAGGGCCATCCCGGCAATTTGTACCGCCTGGCAGGTACCAAGATAGGGATGAGGTACACCAGCTTCCCAGCTTTCCGGGTTGCGGGTATCCAAAAGGTTTAATAAACGGTCGGCAGCCATACTGAATGTTAGCTGCAACTGGCTCAAGGGCAAAAGAGCCGCTCGCGCAATGGCCGCAGTTTGCATTGCATCGGCCATTGCTTTTGGCCTCAAAGTGCCTTCTTGTAGCCCGGTAGAGGCTTCTTCCAGGCAACGGGCCAGTGTATCGGTCGCATCAATAATATGGCCGAGTTCGTCGCGCACACTCCAGCCGGTACAAATTGTCGGCAGGGCTAAATCCTGAGGAGATAACGAAGAGAATAAACGCTCGACATCCGCCCGACTTTCGCGCAAAGCGGCCAACAGAGCCGCCGCCTGCCGACTGCTTGCGGTCAGAGTCTGGGTGCTACTCATAATTTACCAACTTCCTTTCACTACTTTGTGGTAGCCCGACCGCCTCTGGAGGTTGTTAAAAACCGAGAGGGAGGAATTATAAGGCCGCTCTAATCTAAAAGTCTTGACTTAGGCTTATTCTATAATAAAATGACGTTAAAAGCCAATTAGATTTGCCCATTTGATCTACCCGGTGATTTCTGCCAGCCGGTACCGTAAGGAGAATATTAGAATGTTGAACGCCGCAAGGTTGGCCGGGGTTTTTCCGCCGGTGCCGACTCCTTTTAACGTTGAAGGTGAAATTGCCCCGGCAAAACTAGCCGCCAATTTGATACAACTGGCCCGCACCGGGCTGAATGGCTTTGTGGTGCTGGGCAGCAACGGTGAGTACGTCTATTTAGACGAGGACGAAAAGCTGGCTCTTTTTTACGCCGCCCGGCAAGCTATTCCTGCCGACCGATTGTTGATCGCCGGAACCGGGGCCGAATCTACCCGCGCCGCCCGCCGCCTGACCCGCGCCGCCGCCGATGCCGGAGCCGACGCTGCTATTTTGATTACCCCGGCTTACTACAAACCAGCCATGACCGCCGAAGCTTTGCAAAATCACTTCCTGAGCCTGGCCGAAAGCTCATCTATCCCGCTGATCCTTTACAATATGCCCGCCTACACCGGGATTGACCTTTCTAGCGAAACGGTATTACGGCTGGCCGAACACCCAAATATTATTGGCCTAAAAGAAAGCGGCGGCAACATCGTGAAAATAGCCGAAACCTGCCGGGCTGTCGAAGAACAAGGTCTGGATTTCGCGGTGCTGGCCGGCTCTGCCTCGTTTTTACAGGCCGCCCTCGCGGTAGGGGCAAGCGGCGGGATCGTTGCCAGCGCGAATGTAGCACCCTATCAATGCCAGCAACTTTACGAAGCAACCCTGGAACTTTCACCCGCCGCCCGGATACTACAGCAAGATTTGTTGCCGCTCAATGCCGCCGTCACGACGCGCTACGGCGTGGCCGGTCTCAAATACGCTATGGATAAGCTAAATCTTTACGGCGGGCCGGTGCGTCCGCCTCTTTTACCGCTAGGAGCGGCGGGTCAGACCCACATCCAAACCATTTTAGCTCGGTTAGAGCGGTAAACCCACATCGCCATTTTCTTTCACAAGCGGAAGGGGCTGGGTTATACTTACAAACAGTTCGTTAGTAGGATGTATCGAGGGAAGAAAATGCAACAACTCTCGTCCGAGCCAGGGCAGACGGGCTGGCTAAAACGCACCGTCTATTCACTCTACCTTGTGAGCATGTTAGCACTTGCTGCCTGGCTAATGCTTGGCTCTTCTTCCACTGCTTTTGCTAATCAGGTTGATGTTAAGATGACTGCCCGCTCGCTCTATGACGGCCATTTTAAGTTTGGCGATTGGTTGCCCATCGAAGTAAACCTGATCAACAATGGCGATGCGGTGGATGTGCTAGTGCAGGCTTCCATTGTCACCCGCAATACCGGCTCCAACTATACTACTTCTTACCAGCGCGAAGTCAGCCTGAGTGAAAGAGTTAACAAACGCCTTCTTCTCTACATCTTGCCTTTTGTCGAATCAGCCAATTCTTCCGGCTCGGTCAGCTATGATACAAGCGTGAACTTGCTAGTTGGTACGCGCAAACTAGCCGAAGAAAAAGTAAAACTGGTGCCGGTTATTCCAACCAACTACCTTGTCGGCAGCATTGTGCAAGATTTTGGAGCAATGGGCAATCTGGGTCTGGGTAATTTTAAAGTTACCGGACAACGGCGGGTTCATAGTGTCAGGCTGGCTCTCAGCGACATTCCCGACCGGGCCAGTGGAATGCGTTCGCTGGATGCCCTGGTGATCAGCGAAACTAACACCGAAACGCTCACGGCTGACCAGCGCAACACTCTGCGCGAATGGGTAGAAAGCGGGGGACAGTTAATACTAATGGGCGGAAACGGTTGGAGCCGGGTACGAGCGGCTTTTAGCCCTGCTATGCTACCGCTTGACGTCTCTAACTACACCAATATAGCTAGCCTGGATGGAATGTTTTCGCCCAATGGAGAGGAAATCAAGGGAGTTGGAACTTTGGCGCGTCCGGCAGTAGTAGCGCGGGGCCAGGTAGTCAAAGATGCTCAACTCTTAAGCCATCTGATGGAAGGCAACGAGGTATTGCCTATCGCTGCCGAGCGACGGCTGGGCGAAGGACGGATCGTGGCGGTAAGCCTCGACCTGGCGACAGCACCTGTATCCGAATGGGCCGGTACAGCCCAGATATGGCAAGACCTTTTTGCTTTTAATGTCACCCCGGTTAATAATATTTACAACGAAAATAACCCGCAAGTCAGGAATTCTAGCGATCTACTGCCCTACATCTCAAATGTGCCGGAATTGCGGTTGCCGGATGCTTTGCCCTTCTTTGCTATCATCCTCGCCTACATTTTGCTCGCGGCACCCATAACTTATATAGTTTTAAGGAAACTCGGACGGCTAGAATGGGCCTGGGTCACTTTACCGATACTGGGAGGGTTGTTTACCGTCGCAGCTCTCAGCTATGCTAATTCTCAACCACCGGGTCAGGTTTTAATTAGCCAGATGAGTGTGGTGCAGGTTGGCCCTGATCAGGAGATTGCCCAGGTCCGCTCTTATGCCGCCGTCTTCTCGCCGGAAGACCGTACTTACGACATCGGCCCCAGCCCACTCCACGGAGATGGCCCGACCGCCCGCACTTTGATCACGCCCCTTAATCGCCCGACCGCCTCTGCCGGAGAAGTTGATCCGGTACGGACGGTAGTCGAAGGTGACTCGCCTCGGCTGGACAATTTTCAAATCGGGCAATGGAATGCACAGGCTTTTTCGCTGGATACCAATATTCCGGCCCGTAACTACCAGATTGTCACCGACCTGCACTACACCAACGATAAAATTGTGGGAACTGTCCGAAATAACACCGGCAGTCCAATCCGGCAGAGCGTGCTGATGTTGGGAGATCAGGTGCTGAAGCTGCGCGATGTAATTGAAGTAGGCGAAATTGTGCCGGTAGATTTTAGTTTGCCGTTGCCAACTGCCGCAGTCACGGCTTACTGTCAACCAACCTATTCTAGCAATACCAGCACCAGCACTACCCCCGCCGAAAGATTGGCGGCAGTGCTGCAACAGGAACGCCGCGACGACAAAGTAACCAAAAGTCGGGCCGAGTTCTTACGGAAAATTTACGAGATTGGCCGCTATAGTCCACTCAACAACCAGTACGGTCTCGATCTGGTCGGCTGGATGGATCAAAACCCTCTGCCGCTTAGTGTCAGCGGTTTTACCAGTCAATCTAAGAGCAGCCAGGTTTTGATAGCCCGCCTGCCGGTAGAAGTGGGTAACAATAACGGTGACGGGCGATTACTCTTGCCCGCAATGGGCTTTCGTTCCGAGAGCGTCAACACCAACAATCTAATCCCAGTTTTTACCAATAGAAGCGACCGCACCGACCAGGTTTGTGTCACCAAAGGCAGCCTGACTATTCAATTCCGGTTGCCAATGGAAGAGGGCGGGTTTAAAGTCAAAAATCTTAATCTTTATCTCAATTCCATAGTGCAAAACGGTGGCCCCCGCGGACCAAACCTGCCGGATACGATCCAACTTTATGACTACCAGGCTAAAAAATGGCAAACCTTACCCAATGTAGTTAACAGTGCTTTGCCGATTAACACCGGCAGCTACTTTGCCACTCCACCAGCCCCAATCAAAAATTCTATCGAAAATCCAGGCCGCTATGCCGACCCGTTAACCGGGCGTATTTTGCTCAGATTAAGCAGCGATGCTAACACAACGATCTTTGTGCAATACGGGTTAGAGGTAGAAGGTACTCGTAACTAAACAATCTTTCGAGTTAAGCTTAGAAGTAAAGGCAACCCTGGCGGGAGCCTTTACTTTTTTGTTCTTGCTATTTTATGTAAAGTTCGTTCGGAAATGGGCGGTTACAGCTGAAAATCAGCCTCAGTTCCGTCACTAACCGCCCACGTAAAAAATAAGAAAAAGGCTGAAAGTAATGAGAAAGAGTTGTTACTCGCTACCGGCTACCTCTCCGTTCGGGCTTTCGGACGGGTCGGACGGCAGCCACTTTGCATCGAGTAACTCAGGTTGATAACAAGCGATATATTGCAGAGCTTCTTCAGGATAGCTGACCACTTGAAGGAGGGCCAGATTAGAAGGCTTCATAAAATGCTGTTCGGTCGCGCTTTGCAGCAAAGATAAGAGCGGGTCGTAGTAATTGGCCGTATTAAGTAGGACAATCGGCTTCTGGTGGTAGCCCAGTTGCTTGAGCGTTAACACCTCGAATATTTCTTCAAGCGTGCCATAACCTCCCGGTAGAGCGATAAAGGCGTCGGCTCGTTCCTCCATAATAGCTTTGCGTTCGCGCATTCCGTCGGTGAGAATCAGTTGGGTCAGGTTGGGATGGGCAATTCCGACACCCTGCAAAAGAGCCGGAATTACCCCGACTGCCTGGCCACCGCCTTTCAAGACCGCCTCGGCTACCGCACCCATCAACCCGATATTAGTACCGCCGTAAATCAGCCGCGCTCCACCTGCGGCCAGCAATTCTCCCAGGCGACGGGCGGCCTGGAAGTAAGGAACTGGTACGGTAGCACTGGACGCACAATATACCGCAATGCTCTTACCTTGCAAATTTTCTAACATGCTGCCTGCCTATTACCGTGGTCGGCGCGGCCCGTTTGGGCGGTTTGGGTTGGAACCGGGCCGCGGTGGCAAAGCACCTGCGGGCGGCGTTAGACGAGGCTGAGGCCGAGCGGCGGGAGCAGCAGGTGGTGGCGGGGCGGCCCGGTTGCCCGGTGCGACCGCTGGCGGGTTTTGAGGACTACTGCTCATCTGCGCGACTGCATCGGCTACACGTTGAAGCCTGGCCCGCAATTGCTCTTTAGGCAAAGCTCCTACAATCATATCGGCCACCTGTCCACCGTAAAAAATCATCAGGGTTGGAATAGATTGAATGCGTAGCTGTTGAGCAATCGCCGGTTCTTCGTCAATGTTCAACTTCCCAAATTTAAAAACGCCTTGAAACTCGCGGGTGAAGACATCAATAATCGGCGCAATCTGTTTGCACGGTTCACACCACTCAGCCCAAAAATCCACCAACACGGGCAGTTCGCTCTGAGCGACCTCGGCCATAAAATTCTGCGTCGTCAACTTGACCGGAGCGAAAGCAGCTTTTTCCTGAGCTTCTTTAGCGGCGGCTTCTTCGGCTTTACGGCGGTCAGCGATTGCTTTGCGCTCGACCTGGGCGGTGGCGGTTGTTAATATACCATCTAGCTCTTTTTGAGTTATGTCAAGTTCTTCCAGGCTAGGAGCGTATTTAAGAGCGACCGTATCGCAAAAATTAAGGCAGGGTGCAGGGCAATCGCCACAGATGGTGGGGTCAACCATTACTTTCATTAGAGTGCGGTCAACGCGCAGGGTATCTTTAGGACAGGCTTTTGCCGCAAAACAAGTAGGCATACAATTGCAGCGATTGTAGTTTACCAGTACAGGCATCTCTTTATCTCCGATAAAAGTTTGATTTCATTATGGCTTGCAAAGCTTTCGCTTCAAGTCTTAGATTATACCCTTGTAGCAAAACTTTAGACATCCAGTGCTTCCCATTCAGGCGACTAAAGCAGTTACCAGCTAGGAATATCTACTATATTGGAAAAGTTACGAGCAGGCCACGCCGACGAGCAATCTCACGACCAGAGCGAGCCTGCTGTTCGAGCAGCCACCAGAGCGTATGAGGCTGGTTAGGTTGCCAGGTTGCCGAACCAAACGGGCCATCTTCGCCTTCGTACTCGTCCCAGGCCATCAAGAGTGCTTCGTAGTTTAACTCTAATTCGGCCTTTAGTCCGGCCAGAGGCCACGAACGCCGGTGTGCGGCCTGTTCGCGGTTGAATTCCTCCTGCTTGAGGTCAGGCAGGTAACTCTCCTCGCCACGCTTAATCATTTCATCGGCAATCAGCACTTCACGCTCCCAGGCGGCCAGATTGCCTAAAACATCTTTGATAGTCGCGCCCTCGCTGTCTGGGCCAGTGGTCAGGTTAGCCTCGACCTCATCTAACCCAACCAGGGTTTCATTCAATGCAGCGCGAACAGTCTTATAGATAGAAATAAATTCTTGTTTGCCCATTTTCCACTTTTACTTTAATTGACTGAAGAAAAATAAGATGGCAACCGCACTGGCGGCGATTGCTCCGGCTATTTGAACCAGGCCCAGAGCCAGGGCAGTACGTCCGCGTACCAGGCGAGTTTCGCTTAGCCAGGTCTGGCGCGTGATCAGGGCTAAAAACCCTCTATAGTAACCAAATATAGCCAATAATCCCAGGATCAAAAGAGCTGCGAAAGTTCCAAAATCAAAATTGATCATCTTCTACGATCATATTCTACTGTGAACAGTCTAAATATAACTATCGGGTACATCGAACAAAGTTAATTATAGCACGAACTAACCCCGATGTCAGACTTACCTTTAACTTATAGAATTTTTAGGAGGTGTCTCTTGATTATGTAGGCAAAATTAACTAATTGCCTATAATCTGTTATACAAAGGCCTGAAACACACTAGACATTGTAGACTTAGTGTGTTATAATACCTCATAATCAAAAGTTAAAAGAGTAAAACACCAAAGAAACTAAGGTCTTATGGTTATTGATGAAATAGATTTTAAAATTTTAGAGTTGCTACAAGAAGATGGGCGGTTATCTCATACTGCTATTGGCAAAGAGATCAACCTGAGTGGCCCATCGGTCTACGCACGAGTGCAACGCCTGGAACGAGACGGTTTGATCAAAGGCTATGCTGCACTGCTGGATGCGGCTAAAATTGGGCGGGAACTGGTAGCTTTCGTGCGGGTAGCGGTGCTTTCACCCGTCGAGTATGACAAAGCTTTCGAGCAATTTGTGCAGAACGAACCGCAAATTATCGAATGCCACGATGTAGACGGCGAGGACAGTTATTTCTTGAAGATTCGTACTGAAGCACCGGCCACTCTGCGCACCCTGGTTGCGCAAATTAGAAGCGTGCCAGGAGTAACGCGCACAGTCACTTCTATAGCCCTTAAAACTATTAAAGAACTGCCCGTGGCGGGATTATTGATAACTGGTAAATAAAAACTGCTTTTTTAGAAAGGAACCTTACTTATTATGAGCGAGACATTATCGGTGAAAAGAACCACCAGGATGATTTCCGCACAGGCGACGACCTGGAAACGCTGGCAGGTGGATTTATTGTTGGTGCTGGTGACACTGATCTGGGGCGGCACTTTTTTAGTAGTGCAGAACAGCATTAAACTCGTTGGCCCATTCTCATTTCTAACTTTACGTTTTGGCATTGGCGCAATCGCCCTGGCTCTGCTCTTCCGCAATCGCTTGCGCCGCCTGACAAGGGCTGAATTACGTTCGGGTATCTTTATCGGCCTTTTCTTATTTGGCGGCTACACTTTTCAGACGCTTGGCCTGCAACACACTACTACCTCTAAAGCAGGTTTTATAACAGGCTTAAATGTAGTAATAGTGCCAGTGTTAAGCATTCTGATACTGCGACAATGGCCGACTTTGGGA
Organism: Chloroflexia bacterium; assembly: GCA_038206175.1. Lineage (GTDB taxonomy): Bacteria > Chloroflexota > Chloroflexia > Chloroheliales > Chloroheliaceae > 54-19. The sequence continues at coordinate 8,383 of JBBRBE010000081.1, read as the reverse complement.
GCAACACTAGGGGTAAGCCTGGCAACAATCGGGTTAGGGTTACTCTCGATGGGCAATAGTTTTGATCTGCAATTTGGGCTAGGTGAAGGTTTGGTGCTGGGCTGTGCGATTTGTTTCGCCTTCCACATCGTAGCGATAAGCCGGTTTGCGCCAGGTAAAGACGCTTTCAACCTGGCGATTGTCCAGATTGCTACTACTGCCGTCCTGAGTGCTATCTGTGCGCCTTTGGTGGGAGAACCTATGACCCTTCCCACGAACGAGGTCTGGTTAGCGGCTTTATTTATGGGTGTAGTGGCGACCGCCTTTACGTTTGCGGTCATGAATCGGGTGCAACAGTTCACCACCAGCACTCGTGCCGCGCTGATTTACGCCCTTGAACCAGTCTTTGCCGGAATGTTTGGTTATCTGGCAGCGGAAAGTCTTTCTTTGCCAGCCTGGATCGGCTGTGGTTTGATCTTTGGTGGGATGGTTTCCTCAGAGCTAAAGCTCAAACGTCCTCAACCAATCCAGGCCGAAGTTGTTAGCGAGAACGCTTAAGCGAGCTAACTTTGGGCCACAAGAGGTTTAACTTAACCAGTTAAGCCTCTTTTTTATTTCGCCCGCCTGATTCCAAAAAGCTGCCTGACCAAAAAAAGCTCCTTGCAGCTCAGCTAATTCGCTACTATTTTACTTCAATAAAAAAAGCTGCCTCCTGGCAGCGTTTCACGTGTTACAGTTTTAGTCCCTTTTCAACTGGTGTTTAAGACCAGCAATTTCCTGCTCAAGCTGTTCGAGATTTTCCAGCAGAGCTTTCTTTTCCTCCTTTTCCAGGCGGTCAAGACGTCGCGCCACCACCTTTATATCACGAGCGAAGTTCAGAAATGGTCGGCTGATCTGAGCCGAAAGTTTGGCGGCGGCGATCTTTTCCAGCTCGTCTTTTGGTTCTTCTTGTGAAGTTTGTAACTTAGTGTCTTTTGAAAAGACAGTTTGTGATTCTCGTAACGATGCCTTGAGCTGAGCTTGCATCTCGGCTGGCTCAAGGCGCACCAATAGATTAGCCTTCTGCAAGCCAATCTTACCCTCTTGCACCGCTTGCAACAAGCCAGGGTTTTCGGCCAGTTTGAGCCGAGTATCTACATAGCCGTGACTTTTGTGAGCGACCTGCTCAGCCAGATCACGAATACTGTAGCCATACTTTGTTTGCAGCATTTTGTAAAAACTGGCTTCTTCGCTAATACTCAGGTCTTCGCGCTGGATATTCTCGATTAGCGAGGTAATTTCAACCGCTTCATCGTCCAGATCGTCCCGCACTATCACTGGAATCGCGCTCAAACCTGCTTGCTTGGCTGCCCGATAACGGCGTTCTCCTACTACAATCTCGTAGCGGTCGCTGCCAGGAATGGTACGAACAATTGGTGGCTGCAAAATACCACGGGCCAGAATATCATCGGCAAGCTCTTTAAGCCGATCAGGATCGAAATCGCGGCGTGGCTGCCGAGGATTAGGGTCAATATGGGCCAGGCTGATCTGGCGGGCTTCCTTCAAAGCTTCGTCGCCGGTTTCAACGGTACGTTCGGCCAGCCTCTGAAAAGGACTGTTCTTGAGCAATTTTGGCTTCGCGGATTTATTTTGACCGGGCATTGACACGTCGCTCTACCTCCTCGGCTAGCTTGATATAATCCTCGGCGGCTTCTGGTGCATAAGTCAGGATGGATTGACCGCTCAAGGGTGCTTCGGCGATTTTGATGTTCTGACGAATTGAAACGCTAAAAACTTCATCCTGAAAGTATTTTTTAACTTCTTCCTCTACCTCGCGGGAAAGGCGGGTGCGATTGGTAAAAGTGAGCAGGACACCTAGCACCTGCAAATTAGGGTTCAAGTCCTCCCGGATAACCCCCACCATCTCCATCAGTTGAGGTACGCCGTAAAGAGCATAAGCCTGGGTTTGTACTGGCAACAGCACGTAATGACTGGCCGCCAGAGCGTTAGTGACGGTCAGGCCCAGGCTCGGCGGACAATCAATCAGTACGTAGTCGTACTGGCCTTGTACACTCTCCAGCTTGCGCTTCAATATCCATTCGCGCCCATTTCGGTTGACCAAATCCATCTCAAGCGTCACCATCGAAATATGACCGGGCGCAACATCCAGCCCAATCCGGGACTGGGTAATATCCTGCAACCCTATATTTCGGTCGGTGAAGACCTGATACATCGAGCCATCCAGGTTTGCCAGATCAATGCCAGTACCACTAGTTAGATTGCCTTGCGGATCGAGATCGATCAGCAACACCCGCGCACCACGAGCAGCCAGACCTGCCCCTAAATTGAGGGTGGTGGTTGTTTTAGCCGTACCACCCTTATTCTGGGCAATCGAGATAACTACGGGCTGAGGTTTCTTGGCAACGGAACGCGTCGAATTTGAACGGGCGGAAGGCATTTTTGAATAGCTCCTGTCTGGCTCCCCATCTAACTTTAGCAAAAACTGATAAAATCATTGTACCACAAGCCAGTCTTTTTTGAGCGTCGAGAGGCTGTTTCGAGCCAGCTTATTTGCTAGAATGTTCTAAAATAGGTTACAATAACGGCTGTTGAAGGCACTTATATTTACCAGGGACGCAAAGATGATAGATTGGCAACAGCGTGGCGGCAAAAGCGAAGCTGAATTTGAAGCGATTGTCGAAAATTACCTGATCGAATGCCAGGCTGATGAAGCTCGGCTACTGGACGACCCCGACCTGGCCGAGGAGGAACGCCAGCGCGACCTGGAGTCGCTTCGGCGGAAAGTTGACGATTTACAAAGCTTCCTGGCACGTTTGCGGGGTCAAGAAGTAGTTAGCCCGGATGAAGCTCGCCTCCGTAACGAAATCGAAGATGACGCCCGCAAAGGTTTAATTGCGATGGATACCGTTTATATGGTCTATCGGCCTGACATCCACCGGGACGGAGACGCAGGGACAGTCGAGAGCGGAAAGCTAGTTTTCAGGCGTAAGGGCGGTAAAATCCAGCTTCAAATTCCACTGCCAGGCTTCGAGGAGGGTGACGAGGCTCTGCCGGAACGTTGGAATAACGAAAGTGAGAATACCGTCAGCAATCCGGCATTGATGGCTGTGACCGAAGTTGCCCGCGCTGCTCTGGGAGATTACGCCGCCCGTGTGATGCACCTGCTTTTCGAGGTCGCCAACGACTACCCCCACTGGCGTACCCCCAATATTACGCTTTCGGTCAACGAGTTCTTAGATCGGCTTGGTTATGCCCGTGATAAACGTGGTATTCATTACAGTAAGAACCGCCGCTACCTCATGCGTGCGCTTGTAGCCCTGCAAACCACCCAGATTATTGCTGAGCGTCCGGTTTACGACAAAGGCAAAAACCGCCGAGAAGTAGTGATGTCCTCGCTTCTGACGGGTCTGCGTACCTTCTACGATAACGACGAAGAAGCTAACCAGCATCTTTCAACCTGGGAGCTTTTCGAGAAAGGCGTGCCGGGCGATATAATTCAGGTACGGATCGGGACTGATTGGTACGAAGGTGTACGTCGAAGCGATGGTTCACGTGGCAACAACTATACTCTCGTTCCCCGTCTGGGCGATCCTAAAGCCCTGACCAACCCGACCCACACCCGCACCGAAGACCGTCTCGAAAATTATCTTTACACCCGTTACAAAGAACTTAAATATTCCAAACTAAACGTCAGTATTCTACGCAGTACCGCTCTCGATAAAGCCGGCGTAACCACCAAAAACGTCACACGAGCCACCCAGATTCTACAAAAAGCTCTCGATAAGCTTCAAGTTAAAGGGGTGATCACGGACTACAACCCGAAACCCCTACCTCTGCGGTCAAACGAGAGTTTTGTAGTTGACCTCAACGAAACGGCTTTCTACCAGCGGCGGCGCGTCGAAGAAAAAAAGTAAAATAACTTTACTGCTTGTGTGGTAAGCGGTAAACCTGGCCGGTAGAACAAGCTCTACTGGCTTTTTTGTGCGTCGGTTTAGCGCAACCAGAAACAGCCCAACTACTCAGCAGTAAACGTTAAAAAAGTTAAATTTACCGTTTTCCACATGGCGTGTGGTAAGCGGTAAATTAATTGAGTCTGGAAAAGAGGCTCTCCAGCCTCAAGTGTGGTAAGCAGTAAAGGCTGAATCCGAACTTTCATGCGACGGTGTGGTAAGCGGTAAATTTCAGGGCGTTCGTTTACCGCTCTTTATCGAGCGTGTGGTAAGCGGTAAAGCATGTCATGTGGATAAGTTTACCGACTCGTGTGGTGAGCAGTAAACTTAGCGAAGTCTGGTGTGGTAAGCAGTAAACTTCGGGGCCTGTGGGCAAAGCTTAGGAGCATTGTGGTAAGCGGTAAAGACTTGTGTAGTCTGTAGTAAATATCTGTGTGGTGTCTGGTTAAGAGTTTAGCCTGATTTTGGCGGTCTATAAAGTATTAATAACAGTATTAATACAGATCATAGGGCCGAGGCTTGCCTCTTTTCCAAGCAGGTTTTACTATTAGAGTGGCAGAAATTATGGATATGGATAGAGCAAGAGAGAGTGGTAAACCTGATGGCGTCACAACCGTCTCCCAAAAGCCAGACCCGCACCAACCCGCAAGAAGCCAGCGAAGAATATCGCTTTCCTGGTTTCAAAAACCTGAACTCCACGCCGATCCCGGACGAGTTCTTCGACCTGCTGGCCGCCAGGCTGAGCGAAGCAGAACTCCGCGTTCTGCTTTACATAATGCGGAGGACTTTCGGCTTCAAGAAAAAAGCCGATGCTATTTCGCTTAGCCAGTTAACCGGCGGTATTCGCAAAAGAGACGGGGCCATTCTCGATCTTGGTACAGGTTTATCCAAACCGGCAGTCTTGAAAGCAATAAACAGTCTGGAAGCCAAAGGCATTATTGTCACCGAAAAGCGGTTTGGCTACGATGGACGGAACGAAGTTACGGTGTACCAACTGTGCTTTGTCCAGGATGAAGCGCAAAGCTACTCGGAAAAGCCGCAATTTCAGGCAGACGACTATTCAGGCTATGAGTATTCATCGCCTAAGAAAGACCCTTTTCCCTCTCCCGACCCTCGGTTCGTTTCTGCTCAAGCTACGGTTGAGCCAATTCCTGGTTCTAACCGTCTCTGGCTTGAGCAGAGGCTGGCCGAGGTAAACCGATTGGAAGAAACACACTCGAAACAACCATTCGCTACAGTCCAGCCGATTTACCAGAACCGGAGGGGTGAAAGAAGTTTACCAGGGGGTAAAGCTGAGCGCATAGAGAGTAAAGCTACTTTACCGGCCAGGGTAAAGCCAATTGACCCGGAGAGTAAAAACAACCAGACAAGAGGGGTAAATTTACTTGACCAACAACATGGCAGTTTACAAGAATCCAGAAAACAAATGACAGAACAACAAATGTTGTTGCGGGCAAGCGGTGCTTTAGCTTTGCAAGAAGAGGTTCAAACCGAGCCGGTCGAAGTTGAGATTGATGGCGATCTGCTCTACGTTAATTTTCGCAAGCTGGTGTTGGCCCTGGTAGAATTAGGTCTTTCCCAGAAACTGGCAAACGACCTGGCTTACGCTTACCCCGAAGAATACCTGTGGGAGAAAATTACCCTGACTCGTCAGATAGCCGGACGAGATAGCCACCAGCGCACCCTGCGTAACGTCGCCGGTTACTTGCGCCGGGCTATCGAGGAAGATTACCAGCCTCAGCCGTCCAGGAGGCTCCAGGCGGCCCATAGCGGCCTGCGACGCTTCCCCACAGTGCTGGCGCAATTAGCCAGTTCCGCCAGCCAAACATTTTCTAACCAATCTTTCTCTGCTGAAAATGCTGAAACCATTGAAAAAAATTACCCAGAGCAAGACGCGCCGCTGCCGCCAACTCGTCGGCCCGGCCTTTACTCTCAAGCTGTCACCGGCGTACCGCTCCCAGAGGAAGCGAAGGCCAGTTCGGGCGGCACAGAGTACCGAGGCGGGCCGAGCGGCGGCGCGTGGGGCCAGGAAGCCCCTTTGCCGAAAAATGCAGGCTACAGCATTAGCCAGGCCGAAGTTGATCTGTGGGAAGCAGTGCTGGAAGACCTGGCCGGGCGTTACCGGCTAGGTGCCACGTTGGATTTATTAGAAGGTTCGCGGTTGCGACTGATCGAAAGCGAAAATGTGAGTGAAAATGGGGACGGTTCGCGTAAGGCGGTGGTTCGGCTGGCGGCAGTCTGGCAAATGCGAGAATTAGGTGCCGCCGCCCGAAGTGCTATTGGACTGGCTTTGCGGCAAAGGCTCGGCCCTGGCTACGTCACAATTTTTCAGTCCGATTAAGCTGGCTAGTTGCGTTTGGGATCGTCGGTGCCAAAATCGCTTTCCATATCCAGCATAAAGCTGTTGCTGGAACGGTCAATATCAAGCATGAGCTCTTCACCCATGTAAGCTTTGGTTTCGTAGCGGGTGAGAGCGCGGAGTTTATCCAGAATTACGCGGGCTTGCAACAGGCTAGTCTCAATGGTTTCAATATCCTCAGGATTTTTAAGGGTTTCGACCTGTTGTACCAATTGAAGGGTGATCAAGGCACTGGTGAGAGGCTGGCTCATTTCATGACATATCCCTGCCGCCGTACTCATCATCGTTTCCATCTGCAACTTACGCTTTTCAGCTTCGACCAAAACATCCTGGGTTGCCGCTAACTGGTCGTAAGCCTGTTGCACTTCGGCCAGGAGGCGGGTTTTCTCATCATAAGCTTGCTTCAAGCGCAAGAGAGAGCGCACACGGGCCAGTAGTTCGGCTCGGCTGATGGGTTTAGTCAAAAAGTCGTCCGCGCCGCTTTGCAGCCCTAGAATACGGTTCTGGGTGTCGCCACTGGATGTTACCATAATAATTGGAATGTAGGAAAGTTTGGGATTAACTTTAATTCGCCGGATAACTTCAATTCCATCCATACCGGGCATCATCAGATCGAGCAAGATCAGGTCGGGATAGCTTAGCGGTTCTTCGACCGAAGTAAGTTTTTCCAACACTTCGTGACCGCCCGAAAAAATAGCGGTTTTGTAGCCGCTACTTTCCAGAAAGTGAGCTAATAACTCGGCAGTATCGGTAATGTCGTCTACAATGTATATGTAGCTTTTCTCTTCCATGCTCTTAATTTACATACCTGTTATATTAGAAATGTTCAGGTGGTCGCCATTAAAGTGACAATTAAGGACTGGTCTACCACATCTCTGTTGCGGAGCTGATTTCTAAAAAATGCAATACTTAGCTCAAACGAATTTAGCTCATTATAAGGCTTTAGCCTTCTTTGCACAACCCGGCCTGACCAATTACAACTATACATAGAGTGTGGAAAGCAAGACCAAAGGGGGTAGAAAATTACGGACAGGCGGAAAAACTTCCTAAATGAATTATAATGGAGTGGCACAGATATTGAGATTGAAACTTTGATGGTAAGGAAAACGTAGAGTTTGGGCAATCAGTTTTGGCAAGCCTGAGGAACTTTCTTCATTTGTGGTTCACGTTTGGGGCTTACAATATGTTTTGGTAAGATAACCAGGAACCAAATTGTATCGGAAAGAACATTAAGAGCAGGACAACGTGAGGTTTATGATGGTGATGAGTAGAAATAATCGGTTGAGCAATTGGCAAGTCCGTAGTGTTATGGGATTGTTAGTAGCATTTGTAGTTATGTTGCTGGTGGGTTTGACTGCCCCTTTTGCCAGTGCGCAGACCCAGACACGCGATAACCCGGATGATCTTGTCAAAGGAGTAGGAAATCAAGGCTCATTTGTAGCGGCAAGCGTCAAAGCTAATAGCCAGTTCATGCAGAAGAACCCGAACATTGAGCAGCAACTCCGCGATAGTGTAACCAATCTCAAAGGGCAACAAGATACCCGTATTGCGGTAATCAGTAACGCCAGCTTTCCAACAAACCTTAATCCCACTGACCGCACCAGCACTGAGAAGTATGCTACCCAGGTCTTTAACCTGCTCCCCGCTCCTAGACCTCAAGTTTTGGTGATGGTCAATGCGGAAAATCAGATAGTCAGTCTTTTAGCACCAAAACTAAGCGACGAAGAGCGCAGGACGCTCATTAGCGATACGAACGGTATATTTGCCACTCAAAGTATCACCGTCGGGACTATAGATTTAGCTGAACGGGCTGTAAATAAAATTGTTGCCAACGAGACGAAGGCAGTAAACGACAAGAAGGCCAGCGATAGTGCCAGTTTGTTTACCACCCTGGCTATTGTAGTCGTAGTTTTGCTGGCTATTGTAGGCGGGGCCGTGTTCTTGCTTAATAATACGAAGAAGCAGTGGAAACAGAAGGTTGCTGGCCTGGAACAGTTAGCCAATCAGGTTAGCGACCAGGTAGTGCGGGTAAGCGATGCCGTGAACTTCTTGCCCGAAGCGACCAAAGTTCAGACTGATGCTGATTTTGGCACTG
>JBBRBE010000080.1:0-27061 GCA_038206175.1 Chloroflexia bacterium | reverse complement strand
GATGTACCCGGCAGGCTTTGATGCTCGTGTGGAAGTCGGCGGTATTACCGGCGTGCTGGAAGGTCTGGCCCGGCCCGGTCATTTCGCGGGTGTCACTACCGTCGTTACCAAGCTTTTACACGCGGTAGGGCCGTCACGGGTCTATTTCGGCCAGAAGGACGCTCAACAGGTAGCCGTGATCCGTAAAATGGTGCGCGACCTGGATTTTGGGCTGGAAGTGGTAGTCTGCCCGACCTACCGCGAGGCGGACGGCCTGGCAATGAGCAGCCGTAACGTTTATCTCTCGAAGAAGGAACGGGCGGCGGCCCCGGTGCTATTTCGCGCTCTGAGCCAGGCGGCGCAGCAACTTCAGGCCGCCCCGCAGACCCAGATCGGTCAGGAGTTGCGGACACTGATGCAGGAAATTATTAGTCAGGAAGAACTGGCTCACATTGATTATGTCAGCGTCACCGATGCCGCTACTTTGCAAGAATATAGCGGGCCGATCCCGGCGGGCGCGAACGTATTGCTTTCGCTGGCGGTACGCTTTGGAGCCACCCGGCTTATTGATAATATTTTGATCGGGCCTTAAAAGATTATTGCTTCGTTTCGGGACAAACTAATCCAGACCTTTACAAGTTAATAGAGTTAGCCGAAAAGTAGCCGAAAAGTGAAGCGGCGCAAGCGGCAATCAGGGCTGGTCTCAAGGACTTATAGCCTCGCGGTGAGGCTTGCAACTTGTCTTTAATCGTGCTATATTGCCGCAAAGCACACGTTTTCCCGATCTTGTTTGCTCTTAAGAGCGGCAAGCTGAACGTTGCGACCACGTTTTACCAACATATACCTGGCAAGCCTGAAAGAGTGGCGCGGGTAAGGAGCAATCAGGGGAGCCTCTCAAGGAAATTGAAGGCGCGGGGTTATCGCCAGGATCATGCACCGCCCAAAGTTTCCAGCCTCATTTATCTCAATTGAACTGAGTTCGACCTTAAGGTGGCCGCTAGACTAGCAACGTTAGAATGGACTCACCAAAAGCAATTTATACGGTTTCTCAAGCTTAGCTTTTAGCCAAACAGAAGTGCATGACGCCTAATCTCACAGTTGGCGCAGGTCAGGTGGTTCTGAGGGTACATAACGGTAGGGCCGCTTTTTCTAAAATTTGCGATTTTAAATTTTATACTGGTGTTCCGCACATCAGTAGGCCGAAGCGGCTATAGCCCGGTTGAAAGGGGAGTTTCAAATTTATGGATTTACTCAAACGTCTGGAAGATTACCGTAATCAGGAGCGCGAACTGAACTGGGAGGGAACTTTTGCCGACTACTTTGAGGTAGTTAGCAAGAACCCCAAAGTTGGACGGCTTTCGCACGGTCGCATCTACGATATGATAATGTCTGAGGGTGTCGAGGTTGGTAAAAACGGTGAACCTCGCTATCATTTCTTTGATGATGAAATTTTTGGGTTGGAGAAACCTCTACAACAGGTAGTGCAGTATTTTAACTCGGCGGCGCAACGCATGGAAGTGCGCAAGCGTATCTTGCTGCTGATGGGGCCAGTTGGCGGCGGTAAAAGTACCATCGTGTCGCTGCTCAAGCGCGGCCTGGAAAAGTACAGCCGCGCCCAGGATGGCGCGGTTTACGCCATTAAAGACTGCCCGATGCACGAAGACCCGCTTCACCTCGTACCGGAAGACCTCCGCTCCGATCTCGAACGCGACTACGGTATCTACATCGAGGGCGACCTCTGCCCGCGCTGCCGCTGGAATATGAACAACTTCTACGAAGGCAAAATCGAAAAAGTGCCGGTCAAGCGTATTTTGCTCAGCGAGAAACACCGCGTAGGCGTCGGTACTTTTACCCCTAGCGACCCCAAGAGCCAGGACATTGCCGAACTGGTGGGCGGAATTGACCTCAGCACTATCGGCGAAGTCGGCAGTGAGAGCGACCCTCGCGCTTACCGCTTCGACGGTGAACTAAACGTCGCTAACCGGGGCATGATGGAATTTATCGAAATGCTCAAAGCCGACGAGAAATTCCTCTATGTGCTGCTAACCCTTTCGCAGGAGCAAAACATCAAGACCGGGCGTTTTAGTATGATTTACGCCGACGAGGTGGTGGTTTCGCACACCAATGAAAGCGAGTATACCGGCTTTGTAGGCAACCGTAAGAATGAGGCTTTGCAAGACCGCATGATCCTGGTCAAAGTGCCTTACAACTTGCGAGTGACGGAAGAAGTGAAGATTTACGAGAAGTTGATCGGTCAGAGTGCCCTCAAAACCGTGCATATCGCGCCGCATACGCTGCGGGTCGCCTCCATGTTTGCCCTCTTGACCCGCCTGGAACAACCCAAAAAGGCCGGGATCAGCCTAATGAAAAAGCTAAAACTCTACGATGGCGAAGAAGTCGAAGAGTTGAAGCAAAAGGATGTCAAGGAGCTTCAAGAAGAAACCCAGCGCGAAGGCATGTTTGGCATTTCGCCCCGCTATGTGATCAACCAGCTATCGAACGTACTGGCAAAAGAAGGTGCTACCTTCATCACTCCGATTGATGCCCTGCGAGCCTTGCGGGATGGCTTCGATAGCCACACCAGCATTACCCGCGAAGAGCGCGAACGCTACATCAATTTCATCAGCGAAGTCCGCAAGGAGTACGACGACATCGCCAAGAAGGAAGTTCAAAAAGCGTTTGTCTACTCTTTCGAGGAATCGGCCCGCACGCTGCTCAACAATTACCTCGATAACGTCGAGGCTTATTGCAACAAGGTTAAGCTACGCGACCCGATTACCGAAGAAGAGCTTGAGCCGGACGAGCAGTTGATGCGCTCGATTGAGGAACAAATCGGCATTACGGAGAACGCCAAGAAGAGCTTCCGCGAGGAAATCTTGATCCGTATTTCATCTCTGGCCCGGCGCGGACAGGCTTTCGAGTACACCAGTCACGAGCGGCTTAAAGAGGCTCTGGAGAAGAAACTCTTTGCCGACCTTAAAGATATCGTGAAGATTACTACTAGCTCGAAGACGCCCGACCAGGATCAGTTGCGTAAGATGAACGACGTGATTGACCGCCTGGTTAAAGAGCAGGGCTATACGACCCAGAGTGCAAACGCGCTCCTGACCTATGTGGGTTCTTTACTAAATCGCTAATTTGAGTGTTCAGCCATCCGCCGTTAGCCGTCAGCCGAACGATTTTTCGCTGGCAGCTCAACCCGGATGGCTGATAGCTTATCAGAGGTTTTTATTATGGGTGACATTTCTAATTACGGTTTGTATTCGGTGAGTAAGCAGGACTGGTCGCTTCACCGCAAAGGGCCGATTGACCAGCAACGCCATAAAGAGAAGATTAAAGAAGCGATCAAAAAGAATCTTTCCGACATTGTGAGCGAGGAAAATATTATCCTCTCCGACGGCAAAAAGACGATTAAAGTGCCGATTCGCTCTCTGGATGAATATCGCTTCCGCTACGATGGCAACCAGCGGCAGGGGGTTGGGCAGGGTGACGGCAAATCGAAGGTCGGCGACGTGATCGGCCAGGGCCAGCAGCAAGGGCCGGGTAAGGGCAAAGATGCTGGCGACCAACCGGGCGTAGACTATTACGAAGCCGAAGTGACCCTGGACGAACTGGCCGCGCTGATCTTTGAAGACCTGGGCTTGCCTAATCTGGAAGAGAAAAAACAGGCCGAAATGGAGAGCGAGGCAGTGCGCTTTACCGATATTCGCAAAAAAGGTATCATGGCGAACCTCGATAAGAAGCGCACGATCATGGAAAACCTTAAACGCAATGCCGCTAAAGGTGATGCTCATTTTGGGGACATCCAGAACGACGACTTGCGTTTCAAGACCTGGCAGCAGGAGATCAAGTACCAGTCGAACGCGGTTGTCTTTGCCATGATGGACGTTAGCGGTTCGATGGGCGACTTCGAGAAGTACATCGCCCGCTCGTTTTATTTCTGGATGGTACGCTTCTTACGCACCAAGTATACAAAGGTCAACATCGTTTTTATCTCGCACCATACCGAAGCTAAAGAGGTGACGGAAGAAGAGTTCTTTCATAAAGGTGAGAGCGGCGGTACGCAGGTATCGAGTGCTTATGAGTTAGCTCTCGAAATTATCCATGACCGCTACAGCCCGGCGGACTGGAATATTTATCCTTTCCACTTCTCGGACGGGGGCAACCTGCCCTGGGATAATGACCGCTGTGTGGAGTTAGTCCAGAAGTTCATCGAAATCTGCAATTTGTTCGGTTACGGCGAAATTCGAGAGAGCCACTACAGCCTGATGAGTACGCTCATGTCGGCCTACAGTCGGGTGGACAACAAGAAGTTTGTCGGCGTAACTATTTCGGATAAATCGGAGGTTTACCCGGCCCTGCGTAAGTTTTTTTCGACCTCGGATGCGGAGCGCGTCAAAGCTTAGGAAGTGAGAAGGCTATGGCGATGAGCCTGGAAGAACTGGAACAACAAATCGAGCAGCTTTCGCCCCAGGAGCAATTAAATCTGGTGGCGAAAGTTTGTGAACAGTTAAGTTCTATCGGTGTTTTTGCCCCGCTTGCAACTAGAGAAGAAGCCCGACGCCAAAAAGAGTATGATGATGAAACTGAACGAGTCATTTCTCTAATGGATGAAGCTGCCGCTATGTGGAAAGATACTGTAGACATTTCCGCTGAAATAAGAGAGTTGCGGGATGAAGACTCAATAGATTTAGAGGCTGAAATTGGCAACGTTAGAACAGGTTATTGACGCAAATGTCGCACTCAGATGGCTGATCATAACGGAGCCTTTACGCTACAAAGCCAAACAACTTTTTCTTGATGCTCGGAAGCGCAGAACTGTTTTAATAGGCCCACCCCTGCTGGAATACGAAGTCGAGAGTAGCTTGCAACGTCTTTACACACAAGGAAAGATTGATATAACAGTCACTAACAAATCTCTCAGTGCGTTCTATGCAGCTAGAGTCAGAATTGAAACACATCCTGGTGTGGTAGTACGCACAAGAGAAATAGCTCGCCAGTATAATCAGCTAAGGATTTATGACTCGCTCTATGCGACCCTGACCGAGTTAAGGGGCTGTGATTTTTGGACGGCTGATTACAATTTCTACAAAGAGGCAAGTAAGGGATTGGGCTTCGTCAAAAATCTGGCGGACTACCCCGCGTAGCTGGTGTCTGGAAAGGAATTTTCCATGAGTTTTGATTTAAACACTTACAACCCTGGTGGTTCCGGGGGACAGGTTGAAGATAAGGATATTAAGGAGATCGGGGAGGCTATCGAGGAGTGCTGGACGGTAGCCGAAAAGTTTGGCCTCGATCCTTACCCGACCCACTTTGAGGTCGTTCCGGCGGAGATTATGTATGAGTTCGCCGGATACGGTATTCCGGGCCGCTTTAGTCACTGGACGCACGGCAAGGCTTACTACCGCCAGAAGACGCAGTACGATTACGGCCTGAGCAAAATCTACGAGCTTGTAATCAACTCGAACCCTTCCCAGGCTTTCTTGATGGAAGCCAATGTGTTGTGGCAAAACAAAATGATCATTGCTCACGTGCTGGGCCACACCGACTTCTTCAAGAATAACGCTTATTTCGGTCATACCAATCGCCAGATGGTCGAAGCGGCCAACCTGCACGCCGAACGCATCCGAGCTTACGAAAATGAACACGGCACCGATGAGGTAGAGAAATTTCTGGATGCGGTGCTTTCGATTGAAGAGCATATTGACCCGAACGTGCGGATCAAGGGCGAGTCTGCCCGCAAAGAAGAAGACCCAAAAAAAGTTCCCTACGAGTCGCCTTATGCCGACCTGTGGGATTTGGACGAACGCAACAAGCCCAAAGACCGCGATAAGGAACGCGAGAAAGAAAAGGCTATCCGGCGCAAGTTTCCCGTCCAGCCTGAGAAAGACCTGCTGCGCTTCCTGTTGATGTACAGCCGGGAGTTGGACGACTGGCAGCGCGATATTATCGAGATGGTGCATAACGAAGCTTTGTACTTTCTGCCCCAACGCCAGACTAAAATCATGAATGAAGGCTGGGCTTCGCTATGGCATCAGCGGATCGTGCGCGAGCTTGACCTGAGCGACGGCGATTTTGCCGAGTACGCTCAGCTTAGTTCCGGGGTGCTTTCACCTAGCCGCCGCAGCATCAATCCCTATTACCTGGGCGTGAAAATCTGGGAGGACATCGAGCGACGTTGGGACGAACCGAACGAGTACGAACGTGACCGCCTCAAACGACCGGGCGGGCAGGGTCGGCAGAAGATTTTCGAGGTGCGCGAGATGGACAACGATGTTTCGTTCTTGCGAAATTACCTGACTAAAGAACTGGTCGAAGAGCTTGACCTTTACCTGTACGAGAAACGCGACGGTCAGTGGGTAATCGTCGAAAAAGACTGGGAAAAGGTGCGGGATGGCCTCGTCGGGAGCATGACTAACTTTGGCGACCCGTATATCACCGTCGAGGATGCCGATTACAAACAGAACCGCGAACTTTACCTCAAGCACCACTTCGAGCGCACACCGCTTGATGTGGGCTACGCCGAAAAGACTTTGCAGTATGTCCACACTCTGTGGGGTCGCACCGTTCATATCGAAACCGTTATGGACGGCAAGAAAGTGCTGCTTTCCTTCGATGGGCGCAGCAACACCAAGCGGGCGATCAGCTAGATGAATCTCTATATTGGTTCGACTGTGATCAGTGTGAGCGATATTGAGCGGGCGGCGACTTTCTGGGCGGCGGTTCTTGGTTACGAGGTTAAGGAGCTTAGTTCGGATTGGGCTATGCTGGTTTCTCTACGGCAACCCTGGTCGGGAGTATCTTTGCAGCAGAGCGACCAGCCCAAGCCTGGCCTGAATCGTCTGCACTTCGACCTTTACACCAGCGATCAGGCGGGCGAGGTAGCCCGCCTGGAAGGATTGGGAGCCAGGCAGATTGTACCCTGGCCTTATCCACCCGACCCGGATTTTGTGGTGCTGGCCGACCCGGACGGCAACGAGTTCTGCGTGGTGCAGACCGATAAAGTTCAGGGAGTTTAACCGGAGTAGTCCGGGCTAAATCCTGCTCTCGCCTGGTCTTGCTTAACTTTCGTCAGTCCTGAGAAATGATTTCTTGCAAAACCTCGGCGTTTCCGGTTTTCGGGGCGGCTGAGGTTTTTTCTTTTTCATAGGCCGTTTTCGGCTCCTGGCCCTTCTCAGCCTCAGCAGCAGGGCTGGTTTCGTCTCGTTCCGAGCGCGGCGGGCCGACCTCGCGCAAGTTGCTTCGCTCGAAGCGGAGGGCCGCAATCTGTTCTGAAATTAGCCCGAACAGGAAGATCAGGACGCTAATGCTGATCAGGAGGACGGCTCCGTTGGGTATTTTGCCGTTGGCAAAGAAGAAGTTGCCCAGGCCGTAAAGCGCACCCACCACGAACCACAAAGCCGCCAGAGGCATAAAGACTTTGATCGGATTGAACAGCGTAATCATTTTGAGGATGATCGTGATGAATTTCAGGCCGTCTCGCCAGGGCCGGATATGGCTTTTGCCGCCCATTCGTTTGTGCGCCCGGATCGGTACGTGCTTGACGTTGTACCCGGCTTTGATAAAGCTCATAGTCGTCGTGGTGGGGTAGGAATACTGATTGGGCAAGAGATGAATAAAATCCATCACCTTGTCGCGTTTGAAGCAGCGAAAGCCACTGGTTGGGTCGGGTACTTTCATCTCGACAAGGTAACTTGCCAGGGAGCGAAAGACCCAGTTGCCCAGGTCGCGGAACCTGGCACTGTCGCTGTCGCGGGTACGCGCCCCCACCACCAGATCGTAAGGGCCGATATGTTCTAACAGGCGGTCTACATCTTCAGGGGCGTGCTGGCCGTCGGCATCTAGCAGCAGCACGACTTCGCCCCGCGCCGCCCGGATGCCAGTTTTGACTGCCGCGCCGTTACCTTTGTTGTAGGGGTGGCGCACTACTCGCGCTCCGGCTTCCTGGGCTTCAATCGGCGTGCGGTCTATCGAGCCGTCGTCCACCACGATAATTTCACAGGCCGGTTTCATCCGGCGCATCCGGCTTACCACCTGCCGGATATTGGCTTCCTCGTTGTAGGCCGGGATTACGATGGTCAGTTTATCTTCTGCTATCAATTTTTATTTTTGCTCGAATCTTGCTGGTTTAACCCGCTTTTAACCCTCAAAGATACCCGTGTCGGGCTAATTATAGCATATTTTTAGGCGGTCTTTTTTAGAAAAGCAGCGTTACCCACAGAGCTATGGCTCCGGCCAGCAGCATCAGAGGCGTCACCAGAAGGCCCAGCTTGAAATATTGCAAGGGCGAAACTTCTAGCCCTTTGCGGCGCAAAATTAACAGCCATAGCACAGTTGCCAGCGAGCCAACCGTGGTCAGGTTCGGCCCCAGGTCGGCTCCGAAAATAGTGGAGTAGACTAGCCCGGTATGGACTGCCGGGGCCAGGTCGCCGCCCGATTGCAGCAAGGCTGAATTTGTGACGAGAGCCATCGGGACGTTGTTGACAAAGTTAGTGCCGAGAGCCGTTCCGAAAGTGCCGAGTATCACGGCCAGGAAAGAACTATCTCCGGCAGCCCCGACGATCAATTTCCCAATTTCTCGCGTCAGGCCGATATTTTCAATCGCTTGCACCAGGATAAACATTCCGCCGATGAAAATAAAGATTGACCAGGAGATTTCGTGGCCCAATCGGGCAAAGCTCAACCGCCGGAAGAAAGCTGCTCCTCCCACCAGAGCCAGCCCTCCCGCCAGGGCCACCAGCGAAAGCGGCCAGTGTAAGAGTGAGGCCAGCACGTAACCTACCGCGATCAGGCCCAGGCAAACCGTTACGTAGCGGAAGAAAGCCCGACCTTTAGTCTCGATAACCTGTTTGGGGCTTTCGTACTCGCCTGCCTCGAAGCGGGCCGGTATTTGCTTGCGGAAGATCACCACGAATAATCCAGCGTTAAGGCCGATACAGATCAGGCTGGGTAGGAGCAGATGTTTGAGGAACATATCGAGGCTTTGAGTGCCGGGAAAAGATTGGGTAATCAGAATGTTGATCGGGTTAGAGACCGGCAGTACAAAGGAGGCAGTATCGGCTACAAAAGTACAGGCGAACATGAAGGGAAGCGGATTAAGCTGCAACCGGCTAACCAGAGTGTACACTACCGGGGTCAGGATCAGGGCGGTGGCATCGTTAGAAAGAAAGGTTGAAATGATTGCGCCTAGCCCGAAGATGTTGAGGAAAAGCCGTAAGCCGTTTCCGTGGGCCAACTTGAGAGCCAGGGCCGCCGTCCAATCGAAAAATCCGGCACTGTCCGCCACTGCCGCTATTGTCATCAGGCCCAGGAAGAAGAGAAAGACATCCCATTTGTCGGCTAACAACCGGGCGGCCTGATCAAGCCCGACCTGACCCAGTAACAACACCAATCCGGCCCCGACCAGGGCTACCAACGCCTCGCTAACTTTCCAGGGACGTACCATAATCAGCACGAGTGTTAGCCCAAAAATTAGCAGGGTTACAACGGTTCCAAACACTTGATTTCACTCTTTTCATGCCAGTCACCAAAATATGCTAAGATGCTGAGAGCAAAAATAGTGCCGTAGCTGCCTCGACCGTAAGGCAATATTTGTTCAATTTTGTATCTCGCACTACCTCAGACCTGAGCAGCACACTGAGACAATTTATTCAGTAACGAAATAAAGGTAAGCCGATGTTAAGTGCCGACACAATACTGGCTCATCGGGATTGGGCGTTGGGCGGGGTGAACCTGACCGGACGTGGCGAGATTGGCCGGGGTAAAGTACGCGATTTCTACGAACTGGACGCCGCCCGCCGCCTGGTAATCACTACCGACCGGCAATCCGCTTTCGACCGGGTGCTGGGGCTGATTCCGTTTAAGGGTCAGGTGCTGAACCAGCTTTCGGCCTTCTGGTTCGAGCAAACCGCCTCGATTGTGCCAAACCACCTGCTGGCTCTGCCCGACCCCAACGTGGCTCTGGTGCGGCGGGCTGAAATGTTCCCGGTCGAGGTAATCGTGCGCGGCTACCTGACCGGCGTGACCGATACGAGCCTGTGGACGATGTACGAGGCCGGACGGCGGGAAATGTACGGTCTGACCTTCCCCGACGGTCTCCGTAAAAACCAACTTCTCCCGGCCCCGCTCATTACCCCGACCACCCACGCCGAACTCGGCGGACACGACCGCCCGCTTTCCCGTGCGGAGATTTTGCAGGAGGGTCTAGTGGCGAGGCCGCTGTGGGAAGAGATCGAGCGGGCGGCCCTGGCTGTTTTCGCTCACGGGCAGGCGGTTTGCCAACGGGCCGGGCTAATCCTGGTGGATACCAAGTACGAATTTGGCTTGATCGACGGCCGGATAGCCCTGGTGGACGAGGTACATACGCCCGACAGCAGCCGTTTCTGGTTAGCCGAGAGCTACGAGGCGCGGCTGGAAGCCGGACAGGAGCCGGAGAATTTCGACAAGGAATTGCTGCGGTTGTGGCTGCGCGAGGAGGGCTACCGGGGCGAAGGCGTACCGCCGCCTTTAAGCGACGACATTATCGTGCGCCTTAGCCAGCGTTACCAATCCTGCTACGAACGCATTACCGGCCTACCCTTCGAGGTAGATTTAGGGGTGAAACCGCAGGTGCGGATCGAGCGCAACTTGCAGCACTTTACATAACTATCATAAGTTAAAATCCAATAGAGCAATTAGCTTGAAGTGAAGTGAAATTTGTCATGGAAGCTCTGAAAATTAGCCCGGCCACCGAGCAGGATTACCCGTTTCTGGTCGAGATGCTCGTCCTATCGTTCAAAAGTATGCCAAACCTGGCCGCAAAACCGGCGGTCGCTCTGGAAGGAATGGCCCGGCTTGAAATCGGTCAGTGGCAGAACGGGCGCGACTGTGCTTTTGTAGCCCGGCAAGCGGGCCAGCAGGTCGGGGCGGTCTGGGTGCGCGGAAGCGGTGAAGTACAGGCCCGGCATTTTAACCTGGGACTGGCGGTCGTACCCGATTTTCAGCGTCGCGGCATCGGCGGTGGCCTCCTCGAACAGGCTCTGGCCTATTGCCAGCCTCAGCGAGGTCATAGCGTTAGCCTCAAGGTGCATCCTTCCAACGAAGCCGCTATTCGCCTCTACAAGCGAATGCGTTTCGAGGTGACGATGCATGAGATGAAGTACAAGCCCTAGTCCGGCCCCTTATGTGTTTAATCAGCAGTAAAATCCCTTTGACATTTGTTACCAAGAACTATATACTATAATCATCTAAACAACCAAATATCAGGTTGGTTAAATTTTTCGATTGTAGAGCGCAAAGCCCTTTATTATTGCGTTGCTGGTCGTGCAATCGCTCCATTCTGCTTGCTGACCTGGCTGAAAGGTGAGTAAGTGCAGCCCGCCATAAAGGTTTGTCATCCAATAACTGACGGGCTAACACACTGGTAGTCCACTCTTTCTCTAGTTTCTCTTTTTCAGGAAGAATAGTAGCCGCCATTTCTATCAACGCCAGGGCGGTTGCAAAGTTGGGTTCTGGGCTGGCCTTGCGCGGCAGGTCTGGCCCGCTCACATCCGGTCTCGCCATGTCACGCCCTACGGGTGTGAGCGACAGCTAAGCCCGGTCTTGATCAGAAGCAAATCCAAGCGAAGAATCTTCTTGACTAAGCAAGATCGAGGTAAATCAAGAAGATTCTTCGCTTCGCTCACACCCGTAGGGCGTGACATGGCGAGACCGGGCGAGAACGGACAGGCCAGAACCCGACTTTGCATTCCCCCTGCTATCAACGCATCCTGGCTTGACATAGTAAGGCCAAAGTAGTAATATAACTCTTGCGGAGGCCCCCTCTATGAACCCCGCCAGGTCTGGAAGGAAGCAACGGTAAGTATGCAAAGGGGTCGTCCGCATTTCTATTTTATAGAGCTGTAATCAAAGCTCTATATACAACCAGGAGCATCGCCCTCATGCAAGAAACGCAAGCGGAGCAGCAAACCTACTACGCCTACGCCAAAGTAAATCTGAGCCTGGAAGTGCTGGGCAAACGCCCGGATGGATTTCACGAACTGGCGAGCGTAATGCAGACGGTCGGGCTGTACGACACCCTTTACATCACTCCGGCCCCGGATTTGCAGTTCGATTGCGATCAGCCCGACCTTGTAACCGAAGATAATTTGGTCTGGCGGGCCGCTCTGCGACTGCTGGAGGTTTGCCCAGACGACCAAAAGCGCGGGGCCGACATCTACCTTCAAAAAGGTGTACCGATAGCTGCCGGGCTGGGTGGCGGTAGCAGCGACGCCGCTACTGCCCTTCGCGCCCTCAACACGATCTGGAATTTACACCTGGGCCAGGAGGAATTGCTCGAACTGGCCGCCGAACTTGGCTCGGACGTGCCGTTCTTTCTGGGCGGCGGCACCGTTCTGGCCGAAGGTCGCGGCGAACGGCTGACTCCTTTGCCATCCTTGCGCCCGGCCTGGCTGGTGCTGCTCTATCCTCAACTTGACCTGCCCGCCAACAAAACCGCTGAACTTTATCGAATGTTGAGCCGCAACGACTACACCAACGGCGGCGTTACCCGCGCCCTGGTCAACGCCATCAAACGGGGCGAACAACCGGCACAATCGCTCTTCTTCAACTCCTTCGAGCGCGTCATTTACGACCGCTTCCCCCAGATGGATCATTTTCGGCAGGCAATGGTAGATGCCGGAGCCGACCACGTGCGTGTCTCCGGCTCCGGCCCAACCCTCTACACCCTTTTCCACGACGAAGGAGACGCCCGCGACCTGAGCGAGAGTCTATCCGCCCGTGGCCTCACCACTTACGCCGTCCCGACCGTTTCCTCCGGTCAGTAGTTGCTCGATCAGGCTCTTCTCAAAATATTCAGGCCACTTAGCGTTTTAGCAGTAATTGCTCTCCTCGCCTCAGACGAATCAATAACTGCTTTTCCGAAAGCACCTTGAGACAAGCCGCCGCCAGTTCTAGCGATAACGGCACCCCATCCAGATAGCGACAGACTTCGGCAATTGTTTCGGCGTTATCCTCGTTAAGCTTGAAATCGGGCCTGACAGCATAGCTGCGCTCGACGAACAACTCAATAGCCGGGCTTTGCGCGATCAGGCCCAGCCTCTGGCTCGGTGACTGACCGTTGTAGAGAGGGAGAGCCAGCGGCTTGATTTCGTAACAATGTTCTACGGGTAGCCGTAAAGCAGTCCGGGTGGTAACGATAATCTTCAGGCCGGAGGTTTCCACCAGCCAGGAGGTTAGCAACCCGGCGGCGGCCTTTAAATGCTCGAATTTATCCAGCAGCAGCAAAATCTGCTTATTTTGCAAATGGTTCTTCAGGCTAATTTCAATAGGCTGGTGGTCTACTTGCGGGATTTTAAGGGTTCGGGCAAGGGCCAGGCTAAGCTGTGTCGGGTCTGGCACAGCCTCTAACTCTAGCAGGTAAACACCGTCAGGATAGTGCCGGGCCACTTCATTTGCCAGAGCCAGGGCTAACCGAGTTTTGCCGACCCCGCCAGGGCCAGTCAAAGTTAACAGACGAGTCGTGCTTTGCTGCATTAACTCTGTCAGGATTACGATATTCTGGCGGCGGCCAATCAAGCTGGTAAGGGCGGCAGGTAAATTACCCTGAACCGGATCGGGCGCAGAGCGAGACGGCCCGGAATAGGCCGGAAGGAGTGGGCCGGGAACAATCTGCTGGGTGATAATTTGGCGGTAGAGCGTGGTAGTTTCGACGGTGGGGTTCAGCCCTAATTCTTCTTGTAATACCTGCTGGCAGAGCTTGTATTGCTGCAAAGCGGCGTGGCGTTGTCCGCTCAACGTGTACAGCAACATCAAATCCCGATGAATATTCTCGTTTGTATTATCTCCCGCCAGGCATCGTTCTAATAGCTTTATTGCCGAGGGGTAGTCGTTTAATTGCCGGTAACGAGCGGCCATTTCATTCAACATCCAGTTATAAGACTGCTCCAGGGCCAGTCTGCGCTCGAAAAGCCATTCGTCGTAAGGTTCTTCTTGCAGCAAATTTCCCCGGTAAAGAGCTAGAGTTTCTTTTAGCCCTGCCAGGGGTTGCCTGCTCAGGCGGGCCTGCGCGACTAGTTCTTCAAACGCTTCAACATCCAGCCATAAGCCGTCCGGCTTTTCTAAACACACCCATTCTTTCTTCCTGGTTATGAACCGGGAGGCTCCCGCCTGCGTCAGACCCGGTTCGAGCAATCGCCGCAACAAATAAAGAGTGCGGGAAAGACTGGCCTCGGCTGATTTTTGCTCTAGCTCCGGCCAGAGTATACGAATAAGCTGTTGCCGGGAAACTCGGTGTTCGGGGGCGAGTGTGAGCAAGACAAACAGATTACGCACTTTTCGGCCCGACCAAACCGCATCAGGCAACTGCATGCCCGCCTGTTCCACCTTAAAATTACCCAGCAAAAACACTTTCAACATTTCGATCACCCATTCTCAAGCTCAAGCTACCTGATCAAAATTCTGGTCGTCCTCTGCACGGTAGACCGAACCTGAACCTACCATAGGGGCAACTTCGGTATTTGCTGGCAAGATAAAATCATTGTCATCATCCGCCAGCGATGCCGCAGTAGACCCGTCCGCATACTCGATCAAGTGCTGCCGCGAAAAGGCCCGGCCTTGCTGCCGCGCCAGTTCAAAACGGGCCGGGGTTAGTTCGTTTCGAGTATGTGTCAACACCTGATTTAGCAAGGACTGTTCTAAGGGGGGAAGCTGAAAATAGCTGGCTTCGACCAAAGAGCCGACCCATTCGGCGATACGAGTAGCTCGTGCCAGCCAGCCGAATTGCTGCGCCGACAGGGACAAGCCAAGCAAGGTTTTGACCAGTAGCTGGAAGTGATCGGCCTCGTTGCTCCAGGCCAGGCTCTGGCGGAAAAGAGCCAGGGCAGTTGTCTGGTATCCCTGGCGCAGAGCTATCAGGCCCAGATAATAGCGGCTGTTAGCCATACCCCAACCATCCTTCAGTTCTTCAAATCCGCGCAGACTTTGCTTGAAATGCTGCCCGGCCAATTCCTCCTCCTGCCGGTACAGAGCTAATAACCCAAAGAGGTAATCACAGGCGGCCAGGCCCCAACTATCGGCGGCTTGTTCGCGTAAAGCCTGGCTTTGGGCCAACCAGTTACGCGCCTGCTCCCAATCTCCCCGATAAATAGCATAAAGACCCAGTGTAGCCTGGTTGCTGGCCCTATTCCAGAGGTCGTTCCACTCCTGACGTAGCCTTAGACTTTCCTGGCTAAAAACCGTCGCAGTCGTGTAATCGCCCTGGAAAGACGCTACCTCGGCCTGACAATCCAGACTGTTCGCAATGCCTCGTTTATCGCCCAATTCACGTCTTAAAACCAGGCTTTTCTCTAATAAAATCGCGGCCTGGTTTACCTCGCCCCGCAATAGCTTTACCATCCCCAGGTGAACCAGCGAATCGGCCAGTTGCCAGGGGTCAGACAATTGCTGCCGGAGCGACAGAGTTTCTTGAGATACTTCCTGAGCTTGCCGGTAACGACCCTGGGCTGATTCAAGCCGACCCCAAAAATAAAGGGCTTCGGCCACTCCGGTGTGATCGGTTAGCTGGCGGCGCAAAGCCAAACTTTGCCGGTTGTAAGCGGTAGCGGTGGCATAATCGGCCCGGTAAAGAGCAACTGCTCCCAGATAACCTAAAGTATTGCCCACTTCCGCCTGTTCACCCAGCGATTGCCACAAAGACAGGCTTTCCTCGAATAACTCGTGGGCCAGGCGGTCGCTACCGCGTGCCAGAAGCAGACGTCCTAAACTATTCAGCACGCTGGCCTTCAACTGGAGAGACACCCAGTTCGGACAGTCCTTGATCGCCCTTAGCGAATTTTCTAACCATTGAATTCCTTCGACTAAATAACCGCGCAATAACCAGAACGGGCTAAGAGCCAGGCTCAATCGAACTAGCTGCGTCCGAGCAGTGACATCTAATCCGGCGGCGGCTTCCGACCACCAGTTCAGAGCCGCCCGCAGGTTAGGATAATCACTTTCGACCATATCTAACCAGGCTGGTTGCACCGTCCCCCCTAAACCCAGGTCAGGTCTTTGTGCCAGATCGAGGAAATAATCGGCGTGACGGCGGTACACCCGGTCACGATTCGTGGCCTCGCTTAGCTTTTCCAGGGCATATTGCCGAACCGGTTCCAACATGCTGAAACGCCCGTCAGCCAGGTGTATTAAACTCTTGTTTCGTAAGCCGGTAAGTCTTTCTAATACCGCCGGGGCGGGAGAGGCCGGGCTACAGCTATAAATTTCCTCTGCCGCTTCAAGCGTCCACCCTCCCACATAAACTCCCAGGAAAGCAAAAAATTGCTGCTCCACTTTGCTAAGTAAACCGTAACTCCAATTCAGGGTCGCCCGTAAAGTCCGGTGATGCAGGGGCATGCCAACCGCCGGAAGCGGTGAGGAAGGCTGCCACAGCATTTGTGATAACTGGTTGAGGAGTTGGGCCGGGGACAAATGCTGGAAATGAAAAGCCGCCAGTTCCAGTGCCAGCGGTAAGCCATCCAACTGTCGGCAAATAGCGGTAATAGCGGCGGCATTAGAATCGGTAAGTCTAAAATCACTCTGGCTTAATCTCACCCGCGCTAATAAAAAAGCAACCGCCGGAGTCTGGCCCAGATGTTCTAAGGTTGTGCTGGCAGACACGTCGGGCAGGGCCAGGGGTGCCACCGGGTATTCGTATTCGCCATAAAGCCCTAACACCGTCCGGCTCGTCACCAATATTTTTAGGCCAGGAGCCGCTTTGAGGAGGTCAATCAGGCCCGCCGCACCTTCTACCACTCCCTCGAAATTATCCAGCACCATAAGCATTTGCCGTGGGCGCAGGTAACTTTGCAAGCCATCGAGTAAAGGCTGGCTGGCATCTTTCCCGACTTTCAAAGCACTGGCGATAGTTTCAAGCAGCAAGTCCGGCTTACTCAGAGCCGCCAACTCTACGAGGTAGATTCCGTGCTGAAAATAAGGTTGAAGGCGGGCCAGAAGTGCCAGCATAAGATGAGTTTTACCCACCCCGCCAGGGCCAGTTATAGTGAGCAAGCGTACCGCAGGTTTTTGCAGCAAGCCTTCTAAATCAGCTATTTCAAGGCTACGCCCGATTACAGCTTTATCACCTGGGTTATTCCTGGCAAGAGTTGAATAAATCGAGGCGGAATTGGCTTGCTCTGGCGGAAGGTGAACCGGGGCGGCGTCCTGGTGGGATAAAAGCGGTTTGAGTTGGCCTTCAAGGATGCTCTGATAAAGTTTCACAGTTTGGGGGGTAGGTCTGAGATTGGCCTCCTGAACCAGAGCATGCACACAAAGTTGGTACTGGCCTAAAGCCGCCTCGGTCTGCCCGGCTAAAGCAAAAGCGTGCATCAGAAGTTGGTGGGCGGCTTCGTGACAAACTTCTCGCTCTAATAACCTTTGCAAGGTGACTATCGCGGCCTGGTAGTTTCCGGCCTGGCAATAGAGGGTACCAAGCTCAAACAAAAGCTGGTGGAACTGGTGGCGGTAGTTGTCGCGGTAAGCTACTAACCATTCCTCGTCGCTTTCTTCCTGCTCCAAATCACCCCGATAAAGCCTGACGGCTTCTTCTAACTCTTCGAGCGAAACTGCCGCCGAACCCAGGCGATTATTTCCCAGCAATTTTTCAAAGACAGCCAGATCAAGCCAGACATCGAGGCCTATTTCCAGGCGAACTATATCTTTTTTCAGAGTCAAGAGTCGGGAAGCTGCCGGTTTTGAAAGAGACGGTTCAAGGGTCTGGCGTAAATAATACAGGGTGCGGTATAGATTAGCACAGGCTGCCGCAGTAGTCAGTTGAGGCCACAGCACTTCGGCCAGTTGCTCTTTATGCATGCGATGATCCGGTTGCAAGGCCAGTAGTTTGAGCAGACTTTTAGTTTTACGGCGAGGCCAACTTTTTCCATCCAGTACCCGACCGTCCCGTTCCACTTGAAACCCACCAAGCATAGTTATACGCAACACTGCCATTTCCTCACATACATTATCTTCAACTCTTAATTTTGCACACTCTGTCCTTGCAATGATCTTAACATAGGCAGATTATTTAGTCCTTACTAAAATATTACAAGCCCTTGACCATCTTACTAAAGTATTACAACTTCGTGATCGGCTCAATAATGTGCAGGGAGAATTTTAGGAGAGGGATCGAATATACATGAAATCAGCACGAGGTTAATCTCTCAAACGCTGCTTAGAACTGTTATGACACCGTTAGCAATCTTCAACCCCTGTGCTAATATTCGGATTAGGTAGATCAACGAAAGGACACGAAATGAGTTTGAGAACTCTCTCATTCAAGCGGATAAGCCTGCTATTTACGGTAGTTTTGCTACTAACTATCGGGTTGGCTTCGACCGGCATTGGAGCCACTTCTCTGGCCCAATCCAACCCTCCCGCGCCTACCGCAAAAGGCCTCGGCGGGTCTCAGGCCGAGGATGGAGATAGCGGCGGGGTGCTTCCGCCTCCGGCTTCTATCGGAACCGACGTACCGCTAACCTATTTCGGGCCACCGCCCTCCTCGGTTCAGAAAGAACTGGTCGGCCCTTATCAGTTGCTCAAGGCCGGTAAAGTAGATATACAGGCTCTGACCGTAACCCTACCGCTTTACAAAGGAAAGCTGGCTAGTGGCGAAACGGTCTGGTACGTGCTGACCGATACCAACGATAAGGCTAACGCGGATGGGTTGGGTCTGAATTTCTCGGCCAAACTTAGCTATGCCGGGGCCGGTCGCGGGTCGCGCTCGGCCCGGTTGGAGAAGGATAACTCTTTAACCTTTGCGTCGGGCAAAGTTGATTTCTCGCCTGAAAGCAAGCTGGTTAAAGGCGATGGCCCGAACGCCTTTCCGCCAAAGGTAGCCCAACCCGGTTCGGTAGCCGACAACGACTACACGCCGCTGGTGCGGCTGGAAAACGCCGGGAATTTTATCTACAACGCTCCAATGGTAGCCTTCAATGTCAAGGACGACCAGCTTAACTTCTGCAACGGCAAAGTTGACCACAAGGTAGCGCACGACAAAGTGGCAAAGATTTGTCCGAAAGATATGACCGTCACCCTGGATTTAACTCTGGGTTTTAGTTTCGACAAGCCCATTGCTTATCTCAGCTTCGATTCCAACGACCCGGTGGCGGCTACCCTGGAAAAATCCACCCTTGCCCCCGCCATGAGTGACATCAGCGTGGGTAAAGATGACACCGCCTTTAACACGGCGGAGCGCATTTTCTCCTTCGTGAATGGCCCGGCGGGTAAAGGTAATCCGCAACGCCAGGGTCTTAATAGCGCGATTGTAGATAATATGTCGCCCCTCAATGTCTTTGGAGGTATCCCAACCGTTGCTACTGATTATAGCCCCATGTGGGACCTTAATCTGGGAGTTTGGACACCAAAAGCGATTGAAAATAGTTATCGCTCCCGGATGTTGGACGAATTCACCATTCTTAGCTTTGTCGAGCAAGGCTGGATAACCGGCCCGGACGGTAAACCTTACGGCTCGACTGGCATCTTGATCAACTGCCCGGTAGTTTACCGCTTCCTGTAAACCAACCGAGTCCTGAAAAGAGCCGTTACAAAAGAGCCGTTACGAACCGGTGCGCCAACGAGGGAATGCGCCGGTTTGTAACGGCTCTTTTAATTTTATAGTTGTAAAATCGGATTTGAAACTATTTAGCTCTCGGTTCCGTCTTTTTAAGGAGCCATTAAGCCCTGGCTAGTGGAGAGGCAGAGGTTGGACGTAGTTGGAATGTTCGAGAGCCGATGACGATCTTTAATCAGAACGAGAGTACCAGTGCCGACCCGGCAGAGGAATCAGGTCTGGTCGAACGGGCGGCCCTGGGAAATAGGGAAGCTTTCGAGCGACTGGCCCAGATTTATGTGGATAGTTTGTGGCGTTATGCGGCCCGGATTTTGAGCAACCCGGAAGAGGCTAAAGACGTCGTACAGCAAACTTTGCTGCAAATGTACCAGGCTTTGCCTACCCTGAAAGAACCGGAGCGGTTCCGGCCCTGGCTCTTCAAGATCGCTCACAACAAATGCCACGACCAGTTGCGCCGGGCAAACCCTCTAACTTTTTCCGAATGGAGCGACACCCCGGCCCAATCCAGCCCGATCAACCTGCCCGACCAGGCTCCTTTGCCGGAAGAAGTAATCGAACGGCGCGAGACTCAACATCTTTTGCGCGAAGCTATTTCGGCTCTACCCGAACCCCAACGCCAGGTAGCCGCGCTGCGGTATGCCGCCGAACTAAGTTTTGCTGAAATCGGGGCAGTGCTGGGCCTGAAAGAAAGCACCGTTAAAACTCTCTTTCAGCGGGCCAAACCTCAACTGCGCTTCTACTTGCGGCAACGTCTCTAGCCCACTGCCGTTGCTTTTAATTAATTCAGTTCAAGTCAAGATAAGGTAAGCAATTTTATTATGAAATTGGACTCAAATCAGCCTTCTAATCTCAATCCAGCCCCGGACGAGCTGGAAGACCTGTTTGCCCTGAGCCGCAAGGAAGACGTCGCGCCTCCCTCGCTTCTGCCTTCGACCCTGACCGCGTTGCGCCGGGCCGAAACGGGGCCACAACCGGCCGCACGGCGAAAAGTGTTTTTCCGGCGCGGCCTGGCTCTGGCCGGACTGAGCGCGGCGGCAGTTCTAGCCCTGGCAGTGATCGTCTTTTCAACCCTGGTGCTACCGGCCAAAAACCCGGCTTCCCCGCCTCAAACGGCTCTGGCAGTTCAGCCTACTTTCCCGCTAATCCCAATCCCGACGGCGACCACCAATGCGGTCGTTAATAATCCAAAGGAGAGTGCCAGCCCTATGACCACTCAAAATAATTCCGCTCCTACGCCCCCGTCCTCGGACGGTCAGGCCACGACCGCCTTACCCGGCACAGTTGGGTCTGCTCTCTCTGCCAGCCCTGCTGTCCCCACTGCCGCGGCCAACCTGCCATCCACGGCGGCGGTCAACCCATCCCTGGCAATCGAGACACCGATAACAGTTACCAGGGGTGTGCAACCCGGCCCTGGCAATGCGCCGGTCACGCTTTACGGCAACCTTATAAGTTACGATGAGGCTAACGGATTACTGCTAGTAGTGGGAACCGAAAGTTCTTTCAAGGTGAAACTAGACCCGGCCACCAAAATTACCCGCCGGGGAAATTCGAGTGATCGGGCCGACCTCAAAACCGATGAAATGCTGGCGGTTACAGGTACTTTCAATGCCGCCGGTCAGCTCGAAGCGACCGCCCTCGACCTGAACCCCCTGAATGTGCCGCGCCCGATAGGGCCACCGGGCCATCCCGGTGAAACACCGGGCGCGAAGTAACGAGAGCAATTCTTTGACGTATAACGGCATATTTTGGTAATAAAGAGAAGGGGCCGCACACTGTACGGCCCCTTCTCTTTATTATCTCTTTATCTCCAGTTATTGCTCTGGATTAGGGAGTAACTGCCTCGGCCTCGCGGCCCAGTGCGCCGTCGCGGTACATCAGCAGTAGACCGGCCGTACCCAGGTTAGCTCCGTTGTCGTCCAGTTCTACCTGTGTACCGTTGGTCGGCACCGCCAGAGTTAGACTGTCAATGAACGACCCGGCGTTCGTCCAGGGCAGAGCCTTGAGGGTGTAGCGCGGCGAACCGACCGTGTACTTGGTGAAGCCACTTGGCGTCGGGCCACCGGCCCCCGGCAAGGAGTCGGTTACTGCGCCGGTGAAGTAGAGGTCAGTCGCTTTCACCTGCACGCCGATAGCCTGGCCGTCCACTACGCCCAGGGCCGCTTTCGGCACGGACATAATAAGGTTGGCCGAGTTGTAGGTTGCATCGGCATAGAAGTAAGCCGAGGCGGAAGTGCCAGTGAGTTTCTGAACGGCTACCAGAACGCGGCCATCGTTACCGAAGCCCGCGCCAGTATAGTAGCCTTGCTCTCGGTTGAATACTACGTAATCGGCAACGCCGTCTCCGTTGGTATCCACGTAGAAATCAAACTCTGCCGGCAGTACCGGAGTTGCGCGTTCGCCGTAAGTGTTGACCGCGAACTGCAAAACCGAACCGACATCCCGCACACCCGCCGCCTTGAGGTCAATCCGCACCTGATTGCTACCCGGTGCCGGAGCGGGGCCGCTCTGCTGGCCGTTGGTGCCGATCAAGCTAAAGACATCCACCTGACCGACTGTCGAGCCGCCCAGGTCATTTGCAAGCTGCAAAACCTTGATCGGCTTGTTGAAGTAGCTATTGTAGATGCCTCGTACCGAAGTATCAGCTACCTTGTGCGGGAAAACCTGCCAGGCCAGACTTGCCGTATTGTCCGGGCCGCCATCCAGCACGATATAACCGTCGTACTCCAGTTCGTTGATCGTAGCTCCTTCGTTGCCGTTCAACCCGGCTTCGAGATTCCACGGGCGCAGTTTTGGCCCGGTAATCTGCATCTGAACCGTAATATCCTGGGTCTGTCCGCCGTTCAACCAGAACTGGGTCGGCCCCTGGAAAGTCACGGCTCCGTTAGCCTTGTCTGCCGGATCGCGGAAGGTCGGCTTAAACTTGTACAGGCGACCCTGGTTAGTCAGGTTAGTAACCCGCACCTTCTTGGTTAGAATCTTGGTGTTGTTATTGATCGCCTGATAGCCATAGGAAAGGCTGCCGGTGCCATAGGTGGTGTTGCCGTAGCCGGTTTCAACCGCATAAGCTAACAGGCCACCACTGACGGCCTTGTTGACCCGCACTTCGCCGCCGCCGATGCGCGTAATCGGGGTCGGGTAGTAGTTGCCATCGCCGCCGATGGTGCGGTTGTTGGTATCGGCAGTGTTCATCAACAAAGACTTGATCTGGGACGGGTTAAAGTCAGGATGTTTCTGCTTGAGCAGCAGAGCCGAACCTGCGATCACCGGGGTTGCGCCGGAAGTACCGCCAAAGGCACTGGTGCCGGTGCCGGTGCCGACGTCCGCCGAAATCGAAGCACCCGGTGCGCCGATGTCAGGCTTGATGAAGTTGTTGCTCAAGAACGGGCCACGCGCCGAGGTGTCAATGATCGTACCGGCATTCGAGATGCCCGCCTTGTCAATGCTGATAACCTGGCCCACGACCGTTCGCAGCTTCAGGCCATCTTCGTAGCTAACCGAAAAGCTAGGAGCAGTCACATTCCCGCCGCCGTAAGCGAAAGGATAAGGCCCGGCTTTGGGTACATTGTTAGCGATCAGCACCGCCACGGCTCCCGCCGCGCTGGCGTTGGCTGCTTTGATACTGGCCGCACAAGCACCCCGGTCAATCAGGGCGATCTTACCGGCAAAGCTACCCGCCGGGACAGGGTTACAAACCGTTTTGTCGGCCCCAACTCCCCACTGCAAAGGCGCACTGATGCTGGCGGTGAAAGGAGGCGACCATGAAAGCAGGATCACATTGTTCAGCTTGCCGCCAATGGAGGCTGGCACGGTGATCGGGTAAAGCCGGTCGGAAGGTACGGTTGTCTGGGCCACGCTGATCACACCAAAGCCAATCGAAGGGCTGCTGACGGTGTAAGTCTTGTCGCCGTTGTTACCGGCCGCCGCGACCACGATAATCCCGGCTTTGAAAGAGTTGTTGAGAGCGTCGGTCAGGTCGTCCTCTTGCTGGCCGTAGTTCGAGCCGAGCGAAAGGTTCATCACGTCTACCTTCGCTTTGGTAGCGTAATCAACGCCTTGCAGCAAGGCCAGACCACTGCAAGAACTGGAAACACTGCTACAAACCTTAACCGCTAGGATGCGCGCTTCCGGGGCCACACCTTCTTTACCGGCAATAATGTCGGCAACGTGGGTTCCGTGACCCTCGAAGTCAATCGGGTTCGGGTCGGGCTGTTCGGGAGTGTTGGGCCAGGTCTCGCCTACGAAGTCGTAACCACCGTAAACTTTAGCGGCGCTTGGGCCAAAGTAGTTAGCGCAATCGCCGCTGGGTGCCACGGTTCTCTGGGCGTAGCAGGTCTGGTAGAACGCGACCGTACCCGGCCCACCCAGATTAGCGTGGGTGAAATCTACGCCGGAGTCCAGTACAGCTACCTTTAAGCCCTGGCCTTTCAAGCCAGAATTTTGTACCGCAGTTGCGCCGATGTAAGCGTTAACCGAGGCATCTTCTACCTGATATGTGCCGACTTTGTTGATGGACTTGGCGTTGAGTTCTGCCGCCATCGCCTGTACCTGACCGGCATCTACCTGCAAGATAACGGCGTTAAGAGCCGTATCCAGTCGAGCTAGTTCAGTTGCGCCGTATTTGGCTGCCGCACTTGCCACGGCGTCCTGTTCGGCTTTGATGGCAGCGGCGGCGGCGGTTTTATCGCCCGTCACCAGACTAAGCGGCGCATTCTTGAGTTGAACCACGACCTGGGTCGAACCGTTAGCTCCCAGAAGGCTGCTGCCAACTTTGGTTCCAACATCCGCCGTAATGGGCGCATCGAGAGCCAGCTTGTCGAACGAGGTTCCGTCTGCGGCCAGTACCTGGCTACTAAAGCTGGATAGCAGCGCACTTAAAGCAAGCATGGCTGTCACAAAGACGCCTAGCCTGTGATGTGTTTTCAATCCTCGCAATTCCTTTCTCCTTGTAAATCGTAGTAAATCGTTAGTTTGATTTGTCTCTTCAACTCAATCTAAATCAATTCCACAATAGACCTGCCAGAGTAAGACCTGAAAAGAACGCGAGAAAGAACAATTAGAAATATGGCAGCAAACCCTTAAACGCGTGGAACAGTTTGATACACTGATAAGCGAAACCAGTAGGAATTTAGCCGTTCTAGTATCGAAACCTGCTAATGATTATTCAGTTTTTGTTTAGTAAGTAATGCGAAACGGCACAGCCGAAACTGTGTCCAACAAGCTTAGATTTGTATTAGAATAGATCAATTATATCAAAATTTTTTAATCTGTCAAACCTAAATCGAAGCTATAACGCATAGTATAAGTTGATTCGAGAATAACAATTTGGGGTAGGAAAGGTAATAAAGCGGGGGAAACTAGCACCCGGTGAGTTAGAAGAACACCATAAAATAAAAACATCTTCATATGCTTATTTCATTATGTTCTTCTAATTGTCACGGCTGCAATAATCAGGCTAACCGTTCAGAACCGCCCTGACCATTTCGGGCGAGGCGTGAGTGACAATATTATAATGGTTGGCCCCTTCCACTTCGATCACACGCGCTCCCCCGGCAATATTATGCTGCATCGTTTCCAGCACCTCCGGCCTTAAAAAAGGGCTAAGTTGTGGAGTGATAGGTTTCGGAGCGCGTAAAATCAGGGTCGGAGCGGTGATGCGCGGGTAGTAACTTTCGACCTCAGCATAGAAAGCGTTCGATTGCACAAGTTCTTGTTCTATACTTGATTTGTTGATTTTAGAACTAATTCCGCCTTCGACCGGCTTTGTATCGTACCGAAAAATACCGTCAACGTCGGCAGTCCACTGAGGAAAAACGCCGCCATTTTTGAGGTTTGCAATAAAATCCTCGTAAGCCGGAAAGACCCGTCCTAGCCGAGCTAGAGACACTCCGATACTTTGCAGTACATCCGCCGACATACGTGCGCCGCCATCAATTAGCACCAACCGCTTGACCCGCTTCGGGTAATGGCTGGCAAAATAAGCCCCGATGTGAGCTCCCAGCGAGTGACCGACAAAGTTAACCGGCTCTTTCAAGTCCAACGCGTCCAGCAGTCCGGCTATATCGGCGGCGTGGCTGGCGACACTGTATGGGCCTTGCTCTGGTTTATCGCTCTCGCCCCGCCCGCGCAGGTCTAAGGCAATCAAGCGCAAGGGCCGGTCGGTCGCGCTTAACATTTGACGAGCCAGGGCCGTCCAATAGTGAAAATTGCCGGTTAGCCCGTGCGCCATCACAAAAGTAGTGTCAGGCGCGGCCTCTGGCGTACCCCACTCGGCAAAGGCTATTTTGAGGGTTTGCACCTGGGCCGGAACATTATTCCAACTCGGCACGCGGCTTTCGAGCTCCAGGCGGTGAGTAGTAAAAGAATTAGTTTCAGATGTCATAATTTCCTCCCTTAGACAAAATTACGAGCTATAGCGTACCACATTGTAACCGATTTTACCCGCTTGATGGCCGGACAAGCTCTCACTCTCTTTTGTAATATCAATTTGCTCTTCATGGGGCTGTAGATAATCAAAGCCAGGTTCGAGCCGGAATTGTCTCGTTTCGGCCTCGAAAAGAGCCAGCCTATAATTGACGAAAAGAGGTAGATAAGCTAAACTAGGCCACACAAATAAACCAGTTGTTAAGCAGTTTTGGGGATAACGCAAGCTATTTTCTCTTTTATGGAAGCTTTCCCCGGCCAGGTCGTTGGTCGCCGCGAAGCTTTCCAGAAGCTATGAAATAAAAGAGAAAAGAGAGTTTGCAGGCAGCAAAGGAAACAGTAGCACAATGGGAGTAGAATCGCAGGAAACTCGTAGCCTGCCGCGCAATCGCAAATGCGGCAATTGCCGCTTTTACGAACCGGCTCCGCTATGGCGCAAAGGTTGGTGTCGCAACCCCAAGCTATATCCTCCGCACGCCAATCACCTGGTGGATGCGACCACGATTGACTGCGAAGGTGGGTTTCGTTCGCGCATTTACTGGGAACCCTTGCCGCAACCGGAAGCCCCGGCCCGGCCACCCACTCAAATTTATCGAGTGCAAGCGGCCCCATCCCCGCCGGTCACGCCGCCGCCGCCGCCTGTGGTCGAGCCTGCGCCAATCAGTCAGTTCGCAGTTCCGGCAGAAAGAATGGAAGTTATTCCGGCCTCGCCCATACCGCCCGAAGCCGAGGCGAAGGTCGGCCCAACCGGTCCCCGCCCACCTGGATTAGGGCCGGGCAAAGACTGGCGAACCTGGACGCGCCAGCGTTTGCCCTTCACCGCCAAATGGCCGCTTGAAAAAGTTGTGTTTAACCAACAAACTCTGGTGGCCCTCGGTGTGGGTCTGTTGGTAGGTTTTGTACTGTTGATGCTTCTGCTTTCTAACCTGGGCAAGAAAAGCCAGGAGGAAGCGGCCCAGCTTGCCACCCAATCTACCGTTAATGCCGCAGTCCAGGCCACGGCCACCGCCCAGGTTACAGCCGCGCAGGCTTTCTCGACTGCCACGGCCCAGGCTCTGGCTCAGCCCCAGGTAACGCCAACGCCAA
>JBBRBE010000079.1:0-27081 GCA_038206175.1 Chloroflexia bacterium | reverse complement strand
GGTGGTACCAGCGACGATGAAGGAAGCTGTACGTGATTTTTCTCGACGAAAAAATCTACAAAGGTTTGTCGAACATCCTGACTACGCATAAAAATAGGGTCTCCTCAAGGGCTGGCTTACCTGGCGTGCCAGCTAAATTGTCGATTATGTTTAGTTGATTGTCAAGGCTTGGCCGTCTACCAGGTACAAATATTATGAAATAGCAAGTGCGCTCGACCATCTCAAAGCCTATTATATTTTAACACAGGATAGGGCTAAATGGAGAGAAATTAGAAAGAAAGTTTCTTTTCCCGGATTATCATATAGCTCCTATCCGGCTGCACAGTCACTTTTTTGTAACTATGGCACTTATTTGTAACTACTTTACATACGAAAATATGGGAGTTAGAATAATGACGTTGGCAAATCAACTTACTAAAAGTAGGTGTGTTTACCTCCAATTACTTATCACAAACCTTGAAGGGAGTATTATATAGATGGCTACCGAGGCAAAGCGCGTACTGGTATACGGTGCAACAGGTTCCCAGAGCAGCCCAATAGTAACAAAATTGCTTGAGCGTGGGCATCGTCCCTATGTTCTAACTCGACACCCAAACAAAGCCGCCCACTTCCAGCAAGCCGGAGCGGAAATTATAATCGGCGACATGAGCGATCCGGCCAGCCTGAGCCGCGCCAGCGAGGGTATGGATGCCGTCGCCTTACTTATTCCTTTCTTTATTGCCAATCCGCTAAACGCTGTGGTTTACGGGCGTAACGCGATTGACGCCGCCAAAGCCGCCGGAGTGGGACTGGTAGTCTGGAATACCAGTGGAGTTACACCTCCGGCCCGTACTGGCAATCCCAGTGTGGACGTGCGGATTGACATCACCGAGTATCTTCAGGAGAGTGGGCTGCCGCACATCATCATTCAGCCAACAGGCTACATCGAAAACCTGTTAGGGCCGTGGACGGCTCCCGCGGTGGTCGCCGAGAACCGCCTACCCTATCCTAATCCCGCCCTGGCCCGTGTAGGCTGGATTGCCTCAGAAGAT
This sequence comes from Chloroflexia bacterium, assembly GCA_038206175.1. Taxonomy (GTDB): domain Bacteria; phylum Chloroflexota; class Chloroflexia; order Chloroheliales; family Chloroheliaceae; genus 54-19. The sequence continues at coordinate 26,050 of JBBRBE010000079.1, read as the reverse complement.
GTAGGCTCGTTGGTGGTAGCGGCGTTGGAGCGGCCCAACCTGGCTAACGCCAGTTTCCAGGTAAGCGGCCTGGAGAATGTAAATGGGCCGGAACTGGCCGCTCGTTTCTCGGAGGTACTTGGCCGCGATATTACGTATTATGCAATGGAGCCGGAAGAATTCGGAGCGGTGTTAGATAAGATGTTTGGCCCCGGCGCAGGAGCGGCGGTCGCGGAAGAATACCGCAAGAACCGTGATAACCCTAATCCACCGCCGATGCACTTTGATATGCGCCTGGTGCTAGAAAAATTGCCGGTGGAAATGACCTCGATCAGTCAGTGGGTGGCAAGTTATAAGGCAGCCTTTACTCCGGCCTAGCCGGATTGCCCGGCTGCAATTTATAACCCATATTTTTAGCAAGTAGAGCAGCCTCAGCCAAAACCACCGGGAAATCTGCTCCGGTGGTTTTAGTTTACACTGCCCAGAGGCGACCTGACAATTTAATTTCGCCCCAGCTTGATCGCTTTCTCCGGGCAAGCCGTGACGCATAGACCGCAAGCGTGGCAATCCTGAGCGCGGACGGCGAAAGCTTGCTTGCCGCCATGGACGAACACTTTGATCCGGGCGAGTGGGCCGATCTCACGCCGTTCTTCGCTGGTCAACTTGCGTAACTCAAACACGTTATAAGGACAAACTTCCAGACAATCGCCCGCTCCTTCGCATTTAGACTGATTGATTAACGGCATCAGGACTCCTGCCTCATGCTTACAATTGGCCGCTTCGACCGGTACTGAAGTGCTCATAAAGCAATCTCCTTTTTACTGTAACATTTATAAACAAATTTAACTTAGTTAGCTAACTCTCAAAAAAATTAGCCACGCCATGCGCATAACAAATCCTGTACCGTTTGCTCCATCACCGCTTCCGCCTGGGCTGGCCCGCCCTCTATTCGACCTTCCGAACTGAGCAGCAAAAGACCGTGCAACAAACCCCAGACTGCTGTCAGCAAATCGTGATGAGTACGGCCCAGGGCCGGGTGGGTTTGCAAAAGTTCACGGGCAGTATTTCCCATCTGGTCAAAGACCTGTTGAGCCTCGGCCATTTTGTCGGGATCGTCCTGTAGGGGCTTTTGCAGATGCATCACTTCGTAAAACTCCGGGTTGGCGACGGCAAACCGCCAGTAAGCCCGGCAACTGTCCAGGAACCGCTTTTCGGGGTCGTCGTTCTCTTTCTGGGCCGAGCGCAGTTCAAGCAGCAAGCGACGGAAACCTTCGCGGGCGATTTCCTTTAGCAAGGCTTCTTTGCTCTCGAAGTGTTCGTATATCGTGGGCGGGCTGTACTCGATTTCTTCGGCAATTCGACGGATGGTAACTTTAGCCCAGCTTACTTGCCGGGCAATCTGGCGGGCGGCTTCCAAAATCCCCTGCCGCATCTGTTGTTTTTCTCTTTCTCGCCGTTCTTCAATGCCCATTTCGTGATTGCCTATCCTTGCCTGGCCTGAATTTCATCTTGTTCTAAATTCTAACTTAGTTAGAAAAGGTTGCCAAGAGACTTTTTGCAAAATAACAAATCTTCCCAGACTATATTTTCGCGGCAACCTCAAGAGTTTCACTGCAAATTCGTCACTGCAAGGGAACGTCCTTAGAACTAAAAGGCTGAAAAAATAATCTTTTCAGCCTTCCAGGGGAGAGGAGAGGTTTTTAGAGGTCTTTGTGATATACCGCAATATCGTGGGTATTGCCATCCCAGGTCGAGCTATATTCGTAGATCAAGCGGCAGCCTTTCTTGCTAAAGAAAGAACGCCCGATGATGTTTGCTCCGATAGTCGAAACGTACATTTCGCTCTGACCGGCTTCTTTGAGGAAAGCACCGGCTTTTTCAAACAGGAGTTCACCCACGCCCTGACGTTGATCCGCCGGTCGAACGTAAAATTGCAACAGACGGGGACGACCCCGACGGTCTTTAGGTAGCACGCTGCAAAGACCGGCGATGCGGTCGCCGCGCTCGGCTACAAAAATAGTATTGGCCGGATTGCTAAGAATACCGCTCAGCACTTCGTTGTTATAATACTTTTCGACTTCCGCCGCAATGTCGTCGTCGTCCATAAAGTGCGAGAAAGCACTTTTGCGAGACTCGCGGGCTACCTCACGAATGGCTTCAAAGTCCGCCTGAGTTGCTTTACGCACGTAAAGATATTGTATCTCATCACTCTCGCTCTGCCCGTCGTTGGGCCTCGTCATAACCATTGGCCTGGCTCCTTTCATCCTGCTCTGCCCGGTGGGGATGCTCTCTAGCTCTGACTCAAAAAAGAGTGTTAGGATTATAATAGAAAGAGTTGATTAAGGCTACAGTTTAACTTTGTGGAAAAATCAGGCAAAACTTAAAATCAGAGGCGGATTGGTACAATTGTTGCTAGTTCAGTATTTACAGTGTGAGTCGAAGCAAACTTAGGAGTAAGTAAAACTGATGGAACGTGTAACCAATCGTCGGATCGCTGGCTGGACAGCGACCGTGATTTTAGTTGGCTTAGGATTTGTCTTTTTGTGGCAAATTCGCAGCGTAATCTTTCTGGTCTTTATCAGTATTTTGTTGGCGACCGGAATTGAGCCGGTCGTCAACTTTTTGCGTAAGCGGGGGCCGTTCAGCCGGGCTACCGGCGCACTTTTCGTGTATAGCCTCATCTTTGGCTTGCTGGCCCTGGCTCTTTACCTGATTCTACCGCCCCTGTTTTCCCAGTCTCAACAATTTGTCACCAATCTAGCCAACAAAGACACCGCTCAACAGGCTATTAATCGGCTGCCCGATTTTCTGCGCGACCCGGCACGCCAGGCATACGAGAGTGCCGGGTCTGTTTTGCAAAATGTTGAAATCAATTCTCAGATCGTTTCGGTCGGCCTAACTTTCTTTGAAGCCATTTTCTCGGCCATAACGGTCTTTGTAGTGGCTTTTTACTGGCTAACCGACCGAGCTTCGGTCAAAACTTACTTCCTTTCGATATTAGGCGATAAGCAGCGTTCACGGGGTCAGCAAGTCTGGCACGACGTCGAAACCAAATTAGGAGCCTGGGTCCGGGGCCAACTTATCCTGATGCTGGTAATCGGCGTGTTCAGCGGAATCGGTTATGCCGTGATGGGGCTTAAATTCGCCGTCTTTCTGGGCGTATTTGCCGGACTGACCGAACTGATCCCGGTTGTGGGGCCGATCCTGGGAGGCGTACCGCCTTTCTTGATCGCTCTTTCCCAGGAACCGATCCTGGCTGTAGCGGTCGTAATATTTGTGATTGTGTTGCAATTCCTGGAAGGTAACATCCTCGTGCCGCGTATCATGGAAAAAGCGGTGGGTGTCACTCCCCTGGCCGTGATTATCGGTCTGCTGATCGGCTCTACTCTGGCTGGAATTGCCGGAGCGCTCCTGGCCGTGCCGGTCGCGGCCATGCTCCAGGTGTTGATCAAAAGCTTCTTTATTCGCTCGCCCACTGATCCCACCTTCACAGATAGCCCGACCAAAGACGGTCAAATTCCGTCTGCCAAATTTGAACCCGCAGAGCCAGTCACTAATAATGGCATCAATTCCACCCGCCCAGGAATCTACAAAACCGAATAACATTTAGGATTCACACTCCAAAAATCTCCCTCGTGCCTGTCGTAAAAACAAATTAGTGTAAATAAAAATTGAGAAACCGTGCGGTTTCTCAATTTTTATTTACAGGTTAAGTCTTCTTCGTACTAGCCCACACTAATTACCTGCTCAATAAGCGGCTTTCTTGAAACAACCTGAAAGTTCTTGACAAAACCAAAAAGGTATTGTATATGTAGAATAGTACAATTAGTACAAATAATACATTGCCGCTAAGACAGTATTTTTTATGTCAAAAAATTGCTAGAAAAACAAAACCAGAGCCGAATGTTAGGAAGATAATGGCAGTTTGGTTCGACATTGACCCAAAGAACGGTGTGCCGCTTTTCAAGCAGATAATCGAACAAGTTCGGCGGGCTGTTGCAAACGGAATGCTCAAGCCCGACGAGCAGTTGCCGACCGTGCGCGAACTGGCCGAAGAACACTCGCTAAACCCAAATACGATTGCCAAAGCTTATCAGAACCTGGAAGTGCTGGGTCTGGTTTACACCCGGCCCGGTGTGCGCGGTGGAACTTTTATCGCGCAGGGTATCGAAGCCAGGGTGCGAGAAGTCGAACTTGAGCGGTTCCAGGAAGACTTGCGCCGGGTTGTGCGCGACGGTCATAACCTGGGCCTGGGCCAGATCGAAATGAGCGAACGCTTCGAGCTAGAACTGGGCGACTGGTACACCGCTCATCCTCTACCTGCTCCGGCTACGATTGAGCTTAAAAGCGTCAGCACTCAGGCATCAACAGTAAGCAAGCAAAAGCGGGGCGGCTAAGTTACGCACCTTCAAGTTGGATTTATCCAGTAGCTTTCTCATTCTGAAAAATGGAGTAAATTATTATGGTAGAAATGCCCCCTTCCGATCAATATGAACCACGCGCTTATCCTCAGGGAGTTTCTGGCAATGCGCCGAATAAATACGCGATTCAGTTAGACAGCCTGGTGTGCCGCTATGGGGCGCGGAACGTGGTGGATAAACTATCCTTGCGAGTGCCGACTGGTTCGGTTTACGGCTTTCTAGGGCCAAACGGAGCGGGTAAGACTACCACTATTAAAGCGATGATAGGTCTACGGGGTATCCAGGGCGGAAGTATCAATGTGCTGGGCTTCGATGTGGAAACCGAAGGAGTGTTGAGCCGCGAACGGCTGGGCTATATGGCCGAGACCAATAATCTTTATGGTCATATGCGAGTAAGCGAAATGGTCGAAACGGCCCGCCGCTTGAGCCGACGCTGGAATAGCCGGGCGGTTGACCATTACCTCGATCTGTTTGCCCTACCGCGTAAGGAACGTATTCGCAAACTTTCAAAAGGTATGAAGGGGCAACTGGCTCTGGCTCTGGTGCTGGGTAGTGAACCGGATTTGCTGGTGCTGGATGAACCGACCAGTGGCCTTGACCCGCTTAAGCGGTACGAATTTCTCAACCAGATCGTGCGGGAGGTTAGCCAGGCTGGACGCACGATCTTCTTCTCGTCGCACAGCCTGAGCGAGGTAGAGCAGGTTGCCGATTGGGTTGCAATTATCAACCAGGGACGGCTGGTGATCGAGGACGAACTGGATAACATGAAGTTGCGCGAGAAAGCCGTCAAGGTTAGTTTCGAGCAGCCAGTCTGGTTGCACGATCTGGAAGCAATCCCAGGGGTCTGGCGGGTGGTGCAGGAAGGACGGCGGTTCCGCTTGCTGGTGCGCGGCAACGCCGAAGAAGTAACGAACTATGCCCGCAATCTGGGGGCGCGGAGCGTCGAAATTGTGGACATGAATTTGGAAGCGATTTTCGTGGCCTACTTGCAGGGCCACCGCGAAAGTGACGCGCAGGCCAGCGGGCCGCAGAAAGGCTAGGCCGCACGATGTTTTACAAAGAATGGCGGACGGTACGCCTGAAGTGTGGAGTATGGCTGCTAGTTTACACCATGTGTGGCCTATCAGTCTGGTTTGGGACGGCCAGGAGTGAGACGGTTTACGCTTCCTCGGCGTTTAGAGTGATTGCCTCAAATATTCCGCCTGATACCAATAACACCTTATTTCAAAACTGGTTGTTAGTTTCGGCCCTGGCGACTCTCTTTATTACAGTCCTGGGTGGCATTGACCTTGTTTCGGAGGAGAACGATAAAGGCACGTTAAGCTTCCTCTTAAGCCGACCACTTAGCCGGGTTCGTATCTACACCAGCAAAGTTGGGCTGAACGTGATCGGTCTGGTCGGAACCTACGGCCTTGCCAGTCTGGTGATGCTGGGGTTAGACCAGATGCCCCGCCAGATTGCTTACTACCGTTCGGACGTAGTAGGTGAATGTTTTGAAACAGCCGAAACGCTCGTCGGTTCTATCCCGGCCCGCACCAGCAATCCCGGCGAGGTGCTGCCTACCTTGCTGCTGATAACGTTAGTGGGAGCAGGCATAATCTGTTTGAGCGGCCTGGTTTCAACCCTCACCCGGACAACTATGCAGACGCTGGCGGCTATGATGAGTATTATGCTCGTAACATCTCTACTTTACGGGGCTTTAGCTAACCAGATGTCGTGGAGCTTTATCAATTTCCAGGTTTACCAGCTATCACCTTTGCTCATTGTACCGACGGTACTTCTGACGCTGGCGTTATTTCTGGCCGGGGTGTTGGTTTTCAAGCAGCGAGAGTATTAGAGGAAGGAAAGATCATGATTTACAAAGAGCGCAAAGCCGTCCTAGCCAGGTTTTTCGCCTGCTTACTGGTTTATGGGATAGCCGCCCAGATTGCCCTGAATAGGACTAGCGGAACATTTTTCTTACCCGGCCCGGCAAGGTTTTTCAGTTATTCTAACACTTCGACTTCTTATTTTGAGCAATGGAGCCTTACCAGCCTACTGGCGACTACAATTATCGGGATAGCGGTTAGTATGGACAGCATTTCGCACGAAACCAGCAAAGGCACTATCGGCTTCCTTTTGACCCGCCCACTCAGTCGCATGCGAGTTTACACAACTAAAGTCGGGCTGAACCTGGCGGGGTTGGCAGCGGCCTACCTGACTGCGGCAGTCTGCGTCTGGTTATGGGATCAAAGTCCTCGCTCGATTTCGGTCTTTCAGGTATACGAACTTCCAACTCCGCCCGGCCAATGCAGTCTGTCCTACCGAACAGACCTTGTGGGTGAAAGAATGACCACTGGCCCTGGTCTGGGTCAATTCCTGGGCATCGCCTTGCTCGTCCTGTTAACAGGGGCTGCGGTAATCTGCCTGGGTATGCTGATTTCGACTTTCGCCCGCACCTACCTGCAAAGCCTCATAATTTGTATTATAACGGTGGCTCTACTGGTCTGCCTGTTTTTATTACTCAATGGGCGAAGCTCGAATAATGCGCTTTATTCCGTCTCCACCTTCATAGAGCATAGTCTGCTTAACAGCCTGTATCTGGCCGTGGTCGCAGGAGGTTTATTCTGGATCGGTCTGACTTTCTTCCGCCACAAAGAGTTTTGAGCCTGGGTGGAAAACCAGTAGTCATGAACCAGGAATAGAGAGAAAGCTCGTAAAGGAACGGCACATTTGTGATTTGCAAAAATCCAAATATCAATTTTCCAATAACTCACTTGCTTCGAGGGCAAAATTTTAGCAAAACCTTAACGTCAACCCTATTGCCAAGTTTCTAAGAAGCAAGTATAATGAGTTAAATTGAGCAGAGTTTACAATTTTTGTTAAGCTCTGGTTCTTATTTGGAACGATCATTTTACAAACCAAGTTATGAGGGTAGTAAACCGGGGTCTGCTGCCCGAAAGTCAGCTTTAGCCTTATCTTCCTCTAAAGCCTGTGCGTTTGGTTAACCAGGCATTTTCCATGTGACGGGTCAGGTTTCAGTGTTTAGTTTCGATTCATCTCTGACTGGTTGGGTATGGAATGATAGGGAAGTTACTGTATATGCCTGCTCGTAGATAAGTCATTACTGCTTGTCACCCTGTAGCCTAGTATCGTTTCTGACTTTTTCCCTGTAGGTCTTTTTTTGTCTTTTACTGGGCGCAACCAGCTTGCGTCTGTGCGTGTGCTATGCAGGTACTTCCTACCTGGGCCGATTAAACGGCTGGCCCCAGAAGCCGGTTAAGTCGTCTTTCAGGTAGTTCTATTTGTATCAAGCTACCCAAGTTTGGGTGAGACTTATCCGGTTTACAGAAGCCGTCTGACTGAACGATTTTCAGCGTGGATTTAAACCTGCCCATTTGATCAGTTTCACCGCTATCACCTATATTATATTGGATTAAAGGAGTTCATTGTGAGTGTCGAAAAGGAAGATAAAATTATTTTCTGCCGGGATTGCGGCGAGGAGTTTATTTTTAGTGCCCGCGAACAAGAATTTTATGCTCAAAAAGGTTTCGAGAACGACCCGGTTCGGTGCAGCACCTGCCGGTCAGTACGCAAGCGGACGGGCGGGGTTACTAATATGAGTAATTCTAATAGCGGCAACAGCTTCGGACGAAGTGGGTACGATAACGGCGGCGGGAACAGCTACGGCAATGGTAACGGGGGTGCGCCACGGGGTAACTTTGGCAATGGAGGCGGGGGTTATAGCAACCAGCGCGGCGGCTACAGCAACGGCGGCGGTAATAGCTACGGTAATGGCGGTGGCGGCAACAGCTACGGCAACCAGCGTAGCGGCGGTTACAGCAATGGTGGTGGCGGCAATAGCTACGGCAACCAACGCAGCGGCGGTTACAGCAATGGCGGCGGCAACAGCTACGGCAACCAGCGCGGCGGCGGTTACAGCAATGGTGGCGGTAATAGCTACGGTAATGGCGGTGGCGGCAACAGCTACGGCAACCAGCGCAGTGGCGGTAGCGGCTATAATAACGGCGGCGGGTACGGTAACGGTGGCGGCGGCAATAGCTACGGTAACGGCGGTGGCGGCAATAGCTATGGCAATAGCGGCTACTCCAACGCCGGTAACTTCGGGCAGATGGAACGGCAACGTTACCCGATTACCTGCGCCAACTGCGGCATCAAAACAGAAGTACCGTTCGTACCACGTGATGGGGTTCCCGTTTTCTGCCGAACGTGTTATAATAGCCAGAAGCCGAACCGCAATTAGTGCCAGAAGACACGTGGCCCGGCTACGAAAGGGGTGATATTTTTGCAGGTCAACCAGGAAGAGGGCGAAGGCTTTGAAGCTCTGTTGCGCCGTTTTAGCCAGAAGGTTAAGCGGGCCGGCGTGCTGAGCGAGTTCAAGCGCAAACGCTTCTTTGTTTCTAAAGGCGTAGAAAGACGCGAGAAAATGAAGAAGAGCCAGCAACGCCAACGTCGCAAGAGTCAACGCGATTAAGCCCATTTGTAGACTAAGAAATTTCTTCAAGGTGTCGGTCTTACTTAATAGCAAGACGGACACCTTGTTTTATTTTAGTAAAAAGTATGCTTGACGAGACTGATAAGATGTTACTTGCAACACAATTCACAAAATCTTCAACCTATATACCTATTTGAAGGGAGAATGTTCGACTATGTTGAGAAAAAGGCTGAGTCTGGTGGCAATAGGCGTCCTGTTGGCCGTAGCCCTGAGTGCCTGCGGCGATAGCCCGACAGCTACTTCGCAAGCCACTACTGCCGCTCTCGCTACTACAAAAGCCGCCACTACTGCGGCAGTTGCTACGACCTCAGCGGCAGCTACTACTGCGGCACCAGCTACAACCTCAGCAGTAGCAGCTACTACTGCGGCAGTTGCAGCCACTACCACCGCAAGCACGGCTACGACAACAGCGGCCACTGGCACTACACCCAGCACAGGCCAGGGAACTCTAGGGCAGGTTCCGGCTTATCCCGGCGCGACAACCTTGACTGTACCAGATGCTCTGGCGAGTCAAGTGAGCTCGTCGTTTAGCTCGTCGCTTGGTAGTACTCAGGTCAAAAATTTGCAGTCTGTAGCTTTTGGCACGACCGATGACGCCGCCAAAATTAAAGCTTTCTACACTGATTATTTTAACAAAAATGGCTGGACAGATGCGACTGCTTCCGCAGGTGGCAGTTTAAGCCAGGTTGAAGGCATCGGTGGCTTTGGGGTCATCTATACCAAAGGAACTCAGGCTTTCTTTGCTGTCGGGTTCCCAGCGGCAGCCGCCAGCGCAATTGGTTTTACTGGCGCAAATGTTCCCACTACCGGCATAGTGGTAATCGGCTTTAGTGCTGAAGGTGATTTGCCCACGATTGGTGGCACAGGCGCGACCCCTACTACTGCCGCTGTTGCTACGACGGCAGCCACCAGTGCCACTACTGCCGCGACCAGTGCTACCACGGCGGCGACCGGAACCAGTGGCGGTTCAGACATCGAGCTTTACACCGGCGCAACTCCCGTCACGCTGTCCGATGCCGTTAAAACCCAGTTTACCTCTTCGCTGGGAAGTTCACTCGATACTCCCGAAGTAGCGGCTTTTGTCAGTGCCGACAACGCCGATAAGATCAAGACTTTTTATACTGACTCCCTAACTAAAGGCGGTTACACCGATGCTACGTCGCTTATGCCTGCCGCCAGCACCAGCCAGATCACCGGCTTAGGTGGTTTCGTACTATCCTTTGCTAGAGCCAGTGACAAAAGGGTTGTAGTATTGCTTGGTCTACCATCGGCGACTGCTGCCGCCTTTGGCGTCACTAACGCTCCGGCCAATGGCACTTTCGTCATCGGCATTTCCGGCACGACCAAGTAGTAGTTTAAGTTCCTGATTCTGTTCCAAAGAAAAAGCCTCTCCTGGTTCAGGAGAGGCTTTTTCTTGGCTTATTTTTCCTTCATCGCAAAAACATACTCACTACGCTGCAAAGCCCAACCCGGCCAACTCGCCCGGTTGAAAACCTGAGCCTGACCGTCAGCCCGGTAACGTTGCACGCTTTCCCATCCGTTCGGCCAGGGCGCAGCAATTGGCGTGCGGTTCAAGTGGTATTGCAAATAGCTGGTGGCAGTACGCACGATATAGCCGCCGTTCAAATCTTTGAGGCCCAGCAAATCCTGCCAGAAAGATTTCAGAGTGGCTGCTTCGCTACTATCGAACAGGGTTCCGGTTGGTTCACGACTGATAAAAAGACGGCCCTTGCCCACCGTTTGAACTGCCGGTACGCCGTTCCACAACGAAGGTTGGCTGCCAGTCAGAGTCTGGGCCAGACCGAGGCTGGCGACTACCTGCCCACCTCCGCCCAACCAGTCGTGCAAACCCTTGAGGTCGGCCTGGTTAAGAAATTCGGGCGAGGAAAGCACGATCACAGTTTTGAGGTTAGCCCACACTTCCGGCCAGGCGGTCGGCCAGTGGCCTACCTCGACACTGACAATACCGTTGCGGGCCAGCACATCCAGTCCGGCCCAATCTAGCTCTGGCTTCCAATAATCTATTTTACCCGCCCCGATCTGGCGGTATTGACTTTCGGGTGCGCGTAAGAACAGCACCTGCGGACTGCTCAACGGCCCCATCATCAGAGCGCGGGCGGCGGCGAATTGACTGCTCACCCGGTTGAACATATCGTCTTCATTCCAGGTAGCTTTTTGCTTCACGTCGCCAAAAGAATAGTTGTACAAACCCTGAGTTTTGATGTTGTAATTCCAGACTGCCAAACCTTCTAAACGCCCTCCGGCGCCCGCCATCAACCCCGCCAGGTAGAGTAAATTCGCCTGAGCATCGGCGATGGTGCCGGGTTCCGGGACGCCCTGGCCCAATCCCCACGAATTTGCCGCCGACCACAGCCAAACTTTGCGACTGTACTGAGCGGAATACCCGGCAACCTGGCGCGTCAGAAAGAATAAGCGGGTGAGGTCTTCCTCTTTCACGCTCACATCCAGGGTGCCTCGGTCACGTGGGTACATGTCCCAGGTCAACACAAAGTTAGCCGGAGCTTGCCGGAAAAGATTTTCCAGATTGGGCAGACCGTTATCCTCGCGCATCGCCCCGCCGTCAAAAGACATCGTAACCGGCAGGCCGGGCGTAATGTCGTTCCAGTAGTCCGCTCCCAGCCGCATAAAATCTACTACAACCCCGGCCTGAAACTGACCAAGAGCGATCTGCCGGGCCGGGTCGGTGCCGATGTCGCCAAAGCCATACCCTACTCGTCGCCGGAACGCGGCCTCGGCCCAGCCAGAATAATCACCGCCTAATGGCTCGTCGGCCAGGTTCAACATCATTACGGTGTCACGAAACTGATTTAGAAATTCGTACTCGATCCAGACATAATATTCACGCAGGTCTTTTTGAAAGGTGGGCGAATAGGGACTGGCGTAGGGGTCGTTGCCATTGACGATCTGCCAGACTTTACCGTTGGCTTTTCGGCGCAAATCTTGCGGGTGACTCGCGCTCCAATCCAGCCCCATCTGAGTGTGATAGCCTATCGAAAGTACCGCTTTGAGGCCGACCTCTTTGCAAGCTTTAAGCATGCGCTTTTCAGCTTCCACAATTGCGATAGCATCAAGGTGAGCCAAAATCGTCGGGTTGCGGAAAGCATCGTAGACTGCCGGGCTAAGGCCGACTTCGCGTTCTTTCTGAAAGGAACGGGCCGGGTTCGCGTGCGAAATCCAGACTACATTCGCGCCCGCGTCTTTCATCCGGCGCACCGCCGTCAACATATCTTGATAGCTCATATCGGGATAGGCATCAATCGCCCAACCAGTATAGGCCGAGCGGCTAGAAGTCAAAGCCGCCTGAACGACCGGCAAAGTGAGTTGGGCAGCAGGCGAAGAGACCGGCGGGGAAGGCCGAAAGCCCGAAGGTTCTGGCGTAGGAGTCGGTGCAATCACTTGCGTTGGCACAATTACGCAGGCCGCCAGCAGCAAATTTAACCCCAACCCCAGCAGGATCAACAAACTAAGCACGAAAGCGCGGGGCGGACGATTAGAACCATTTGTGGAGTTAGGCAAGCTTTTCCTATTTTCTTAGCTGACATTCAGATTAAAACTGTCTTTGATTTTAAGTAAGATAGTACAAATTAAGCTCAGGCTTGTCAAATCTCTTTTACACGGTCGAGCAGAGTATAACGGCTAATTTTCATTACTCAACCCAATAGAGGGTTTGAAAACATCGAAGGTGAAGCCGTTCTAAACCAAAAACCGCCTCCCTTGCAGGAAACGGCTTTTGGTTTAGAACGGCTGGTTGCTTAAGACTGATTGCCTCTAGCTAACGATGTAGAAAATGCCCGCAGTCGAGGCCAGGAACAAGCGATTCCCGGCTACTACCGGCGAATTAGTACCGAAGGAAGCCGCACCGGACAAAAGAGTGGTCTTGTTGGAGGCCAGACCTTTGTCTACCCGGTAAACCGTCCCGGCGTTATCGCCAAAGTAGTAGAACTGACCGACAACTGCCGGGCTGCTTTTAACCGGACCAACCGCCGTCACAGGCGAAGGGAAAGTCTCCAGCACCGAACCATTGCCATCGTTGAGGCGGTGTACCTTACCGGCATCCGTACCAACGTAAACCACGCCATCGGCAATCGCCAGGGTCGTATCAATATTGACAACTGGATCAACGCTGGTAGACCAGGCCGAAATGCCGGTGTCAAGCTTGATCTTGTAGACCTTGCCGCCGTCGGTTCCTATATAGAGATGACCATTTGCCACCGAAGGCGTAACCCCGGTGATGGCTCCGCCGGACAAAGTAACCGGGTAGGGGCTAAGCTGTTGGCCGTTAGGCTTGAAAGCGTAGACCTTGCCATCGCTACCACCGAGATAGATGTTACCGGCAGCGTCCAGGGCCGGAGCGGTCAGGTCGGTCGTGAGGGTTTGTACCCAGGGCTGGTTGGTCAGGTTGTCGAGCGCGACAGCGTAGACCGATTTACCCACTACATAGTAAAGCTGCTTGGCATCGGGCGAAATCGCTACGCTACCTTTGACCGCTCCACCACCGACCAGGGCTGTTTTGCCCTTCTCGGTCAGGACTGTGCCGGAAGCGTTTTCGTCCAGAGAGTACACCCGTCCGTCCGAGGCTCCGGCGTAAATCGTACCGTTATAAATTAGCGGGTCGCTATCGAAAGCCGGATTGCCGCTCGGCTTGAAAATGAACTGGTTGGTCTGGTTGGTGATGTTCACACCGTGCAAACCATTGGTAGTCGTACCCAGGACGGCCAGATTCTTGTCCAGGTCCACCGCCGCCGAGGATTTAATCGCAGAACCGGCGTTGTAGGTGGCAACCTTGCCGGTTCCGCCGGAGGGGTCTTTATCACCGACTTTGTTGTAGTTAGCCCGCGCCTGAGTGTAATCGCTAGGCGGAACTGGCGTGCTGGGAGTGGTAGGGGTTGGCGTAGGAGTCGGCGTAGTGTTGACCGTCTCGACGTAACGCCACTGATAGTAATGCTGACCCAGATTACCCATTTCAACTTTGTTCGAGGCCAGGTTTGGGTTGTAGGTCAGCACGCGCCGCTCGAAAAGCTGTACCAGGATCAAGCGGTCAGTTCCACCGACCTTCGCGCTAACCCAGTAAGGCTCGCTAATCGCCAGTCCAAAGACATTCGGGGTCGGCTGGAAAGTGTAGATAGGCTGATTTTCCTGCGTATTGCCCGACAGCGGGTCGGTGATAGGGCCGCGCTGGTTCTCGAAATCTACGAAAGGCTTGGCAATATTATGGCCGGTTTGAGGCTCGAACTGGCCCACGGTAATACTTTCGGGGGCCGAGATCGTGCTGACGTTACCAGCCTTGTCAATGAAAGCGTTGATTGAAGCTCCAATCGCGCTGGGTTTAGATTTGTCGTCGGCGTTACCCAGGGTGACAACGTTTTTAAAGGAAGCGTAGCGAGGTGCATCTGGGTTGACACTGACGGCATCACCCGCTACCTGGGTCTGCGAAGGCGCGAGTGGGGTAAAAGTAGTATCTCCGTCCTGGCGCGAACCGCTCACCAGTTCCTTAACGGCCAGAGCGGTCGTCACCTGGCCGGTCGCCGGGTTGTTAATTTCCATGCGAGCTTTGTCCAGGTAGAGGACGCGGCGTTGGCCACCGGGACTGCTGTTGTAAGGCTCAGAAAGGGTAGTAGGCGCACCCGGCACACCTGGCCCCCAGGTGTAGGGGCGAAGCGGCCCGGCCAGGCGGTCTTGCTCGATCCAGCGATTGCGGAACTGAGCCACACCGCCAAAATCAGGGTCGGCGGCCTGCGCTACCAGCGTCACCATCGGGATGAGGATAACCAGGGCGGTCAGCGCGGCTAGAAAATACTTTTTAGTCATGTTGAGGAGTTCCTTCCTTTCGGGTTCGGATACATAACCTGTAGGGTGTGAAACAAACAGGGGCGGCTTTGAGTAATTTGTACCAGTCTCAAAGGCCACTTTCGCTTATATAACGCAACAGTCCCGGATTGGTTGCGCCCGGTAAACAGGTCTCTCAACAAAACGAGTTTGAAGAACCAGACTCAAGACAGGCTCAATTAACGCATGGCTTCTAAGGCACTCTTGAAGATACGCCCGACCTGTTGCAGGCGCGTAGAAGATTGGTTGGAAACCACGCCATCTTTCTCGGCCCGCGCATTCTTTTCACCCAGAAGCAAGAGGGCCTCCTTGCTCGTGCCGTGCACCCGCTTGATCACCTCGATGCCAATATAAGTTTGGCCCAGGCCGTGAACTACCTGCCGGTAATACACTTCGTGGTCGGCGTTCGACTCGATAGGCTGCGATGGTTCGGTCAGCATCCGCTCGGCTTCGGACATTGCCAGGGTCAGGTCGAAAAGACCGCTGGAATCGAGGTAAACCTCGCCGCTCGTCACAATATCCCGGCTATTGGGCGCACTGACCCGAATATTGCAAAGCTTGCGGTTAGTCGCCCCGTCATGATAAACCGATACCTTCACACTCTTGCGCTGGGTTTCGTCGGCCAGTTGCTTCTGATAAAAATAAAGGGTGCGGTCGTCGGGCGGGTGGATGGTCTGGCCGCTAGCGGAAGTAGTGGCCGGGCGGTCCTGGTTGAAGATACCACCCGCCCTCCGCAACGCGTCTCCCACCTGATCAGCAATGTTAGGGCCGGGAGTACGGCTACGGTTAGGAGCAGGGCGAGGCGGCACGTAGCCTGGATTAGGTCGAAACCCACCAGAGCCAGGCCCGGTTCCAGCGTTTGCGCCTGTACTGGCCTGGCTCCGCGATAAATCGGCATCTACTTTCTGGCGTTGTTGGGGGTCTTTGAGCATTTCATAAGCCCGGTTAATCTCACGCATTCGGCTTTCAGCGTCGGGTGATTTATTGACATCGGGGTGGAATTTCTTACTGAGGGTGCGATAAGCCGCCGAAATTACGTCTACATCCGCACCGGGATCAACCGATAGAACCTTATAAGGATTAAAACTCATCTTAGTCTTTCTTATCCTCTGCCTGCCTGCCCCGTCCGGCTCAGGTCGCTTCTATTTTGTACTTCCAACTTAAAGGTTTTCTTCGTTGTACGTTTTTCATATACGCCCAAAAGGTTCGCCAGGTTTCACTTTTAGGAGGGGTTAGTCCCGGCGGAGGCTGGCGGCGGATTGGCTGAGACGATCACTGGCCGAAAGAAGCCTTTGGGCATGCGCAGCCGATTCCAGGGCATCTCCGGCGACCTGACGCACCATCTCAACCGCCTGGTCGGTTGCACTGCGTTGCTGCTGGGTAGTCAAGAAAATCTGGCGAGACAGAAAAGTGGTACTCTCGACTGTCTCGATGATTTGCTCGATAGCTTCCCCGGCCTGGCTTGCCACCTCGCTCATACGGTGGGCTTCCTCCAACCCCTGGTCGGTCGCCAACAGCGTATTGGTAATCGAAGTACGAATCTGGCCGAGAATTACCTGCACATCCCGACTGGCGGCCCGACTGCGATTTGCCAGTAGCTGCACTTCGGAAGCCACTACCGCAAAGCGTCGCCCGTATTCTCCCGCCCCGGCAGCCTCGATAGTAGCATTGAGAGCCAATAAGTTAGTTTCCTCGGCTAACTCGGTAATGGTTTCCACAATCTCGCTAATACGCTGCGACTGTTTACCAAGCTCGTTAGCGATTTCACTGATGCTTTCAACTTGCCCGGTAAGCGTGGCAATTGTATCAATGCCCGACCCAACCGACCTTCCGCCCACTTCTGCCGTTTTCAAAGCCTGCTCGGTGGCCGTAAACACACCCTCGGCGACATCGGCGACCTGCCGGGCGGTTGCACTCAATTCTTCCAGAGTGGAGGTAATTATTGCGACCGACTGAGCCTGGCTCTGGGCGCGTTCGGATTGATCGTGGCTAATCCCGCTCAGATCGTTGGAAAGCTGGCCGATAGTGTCGCCAAGTTGGGTGTCTAGCTTAAAATTTTGTTCCAGGCGCGTATTGGCGGCCATTAGTTGATTGTTTTGCTGTGATAACTGGCGCAAAGCCCGGTTGATCGCCCGCGCATTGGCCCAGGTCATCAAAGCCATAATGTAGTTCAGGCCGGTACCATAAAGAGCCGTCTGGACGATGATATTAACCTCGTTCGGAGATTGATAGCCGTAAGCGATAAAAATAACACTGAAAACCAAAAGTCCGGTCGTAGCTACAACGATTGGGGCCAGTTCGTCAATAATCAAACCAGCCAGAGCTACACAGGCTGCCAGCGCAAAATAGCAAAAAGAAACGATTACTAAACTTTTACCAATATAATTCCAACTGCCGATTGCCAGAGCCAGACCAATCCCGCCTAAAAAGACATAACCGGCCTCTTGTACCCGGCCTAGCCAGTTCAAACCGTATCCTAAACCAACTGCCACCAGAGCTACCAGAAACACGCTTAAATCGGCTAAACCAAACAAACCCACCAGGAAAGAGATCGGCGAACCTACCGCCAGGAAGATCAACACCAGACCCATCATCAGGTAGAGGAGAGAACGTCGCCGCCGCATTTCATCCTCGGCACTGTTGAATGAAAGCAATTTAACAACTGAGTGTAGGAAGGCCGTTGGTGCCGCCGTGGTTGGTTTAGGGTTGCCATCAGGCTTTCGAGGTCGTGCGACTCCGGCATCGGCACCATTGTTATGAAAATCTGCCGGTGGCACTGATGGCGCGGTGCTATTAGCTCTCTTGGTGGTTGATTTAGAATGCTTTGGTTCGTCGGTTTGCCGCAACTCTTGCCTCAAATCTTTTCCAGACGCCGAATTTGGCTATGCCATAATAATAGCAGTAATAACCTTTTTATGTACAACATTATAGCATCTAAAGGCCGTTAGTCCAGTAGATAGAAATTTCGGTTCAAAAAGGACAGCCTCGCGGCTGCCCTTCTTAAGTGTTTGAACTTGTGTCAGGAATTAAGGAATGATTCGGAACGGATACCCGCCGTCTACTACTTTCTTCCAACGGTCGCGGTCGCGCACGGCTTTGTCGTACAGATTTGAGGCATCATCCAGGTTGGAAACCTGGCCGGTCTGGAAGAAGCGGTCTACCGAGTTGGCAATCCCCGATAGATCGTTAGCGTATTCCAGAGCGATCAGGTTTAGCTCGTAACTTCCACTCGAAATCGGCTGATCCTTTAGCACCCGCGCCAGCTTACCAATACCCAGAGTGAGGCTGTTAATCTGGCCCTGGCCCGACCCTAAAAAGTAATAGTACAACTCCGGCCCACGTGGGCCATCCAGCACAATTGGGATAAATTCGGGCGGTACGCTAGTCGAAAGAACACTTTGAGCATTCTGGCCCTGAGCCGCTGTCGTAGCTGCGACCGTCGGGGTCGGACTGGTTTGGCCCACCCCGGAGTCGCCGCCGGTGCTGGACTGGGCTGGCGTAGCAGCAGGCTGGGCAGTCGGTTGACCTGCCCCGGCCCCGGCGGTTGCACCGGGCGAACCGTTAGCCTGGGGGCTGCGACTGGCCGAAGCAGTGGTAGAGGCAGGCGTCGTCTGGCTGGGAACAGCCCCGGCACTGACGGTTGGATCGGGCGCACCATACAAACCCAGGCCCGCACCCGCAATGATAAATGGAAAAATGTCCTGGCTAGTGTTGATCTTGGTGGTGCCGGGTTTGATCCGGCCCGCCCGGTAAGGTTTGACGATGCCTTCCAGTACCGCGCTCTCGTAGAAGCGAGCGTAATTGTAGAACCCAATCGTTTTATCCACGTAGGTCTGCACTTCCGACGGCGGAATGTTTTCGATCCCTGGTGTCACCCCCGGCGTGCTGGTGCCGGTTGGCCCGGCTGTGTTAGTGGGAATAGTGCCTGGCTGGGTCGTTGCGGTTGGCGAACCGGCACCGGGCTGAGGTGTAATTTGGGTACCTGGGCCAACGCTAGTCTGACCGCCAGGGCCACTCGTGCTACCTGCCGTAGCTCCTACGGCGGAAGTGCCACCCGTACCACCCGTACCGCCTCCGCTTACCGTGGCCTGTCCGCCCGTACCGCCCCCGGCAGTACCTTGCCCTTGCCCACCATTCTGCCCTGGCACACCCGGTACTGTACCGGCCCCACCGGGCAACCCGGTAGTACCAGAAGGCCCGGCAGTGCCACCGCCGGAAGGAGTGGCTCGTCCGGCAGGGTTGGCCGTACTACCCGGCGCGGGAGACCCGGCCCCTGGTAATCCGGCAGCAATAGTATTGTTAGTGCCGGTGCCACCCGTACTGCCCGTTGCACCGGGCGTTCCCGCCCCGACTCCAACGCCACCGATACCGGGCGTCAAGCTAGTTCCGCTCCCGCTTCCAGCACTGACACCAACAACCGCTCCACTACCGGCAGTTCCTGCACCGGGCGTTCCCGCGCCAGGGGTTCCTGCACCGGGCGAATTTAAAGCACTAACGTCAGTGCCGGTAGTGGTGTTATTTTGTTGAAGGCGTGGAATCAAGATAGCCGCCAGCACTCCCAGCGCAAACAGAAGCAAAATGATCAAGGCCAGCAAGAACGGACTAAGCCTGCGGCGTTTGCGCTCCTCAACTACTACTACCGGGGCTGGTTCAGCCGCATTACGGCGGCGTCCAAAGCGGCGATTACGCGTTGACGTGGCTGGGTCAATCACGGCTACGTTAGTCGGGGGATTGTTGGGTAAGAGGCTGGCCCGCAGGTCGGCACCTGGATCGTAAATCTGCGGGCCGGGCGGGTTGGCCGCCTGAGCCGCCGCCGCTTCCGGGTCAAGCTGGCCGAGGCGCACCCCACCGCCAGGAGCAAACGGCGGCGGGGGCGGCATATTGCCAGACGCCGCCAGGGGAACTGAATTAACGGCATAAGGATCGTTAGTGACCTCTCCGCGCTGGAGCGGTATCGTTGTATCTGCTTGCGCCCAGGAAGGCGCACCAAAAGGCGGTGGAGGCGGGGTGGGATTATTCGACCCGAAGGCGGGCGGGGGCGGAGGATTGTAGCTTGACGCAGGGTTCAAGAGTTCACCTGTATTCAGAGAGCGGAACCCGGCGGGCGGAGGCGGGGTAACTGCCCCACCGGGGTCAGAGGCGAGCAACTCGCCAGTATTCAAAGTACGGATACCCGCATTATCTCCGGCCTGATTGAAAGCCTGCGCTCCCTGGCCCGACTCTAAAAGTTCCAGAGCCTGGCGCGCCCGCGCATTACCGGGATTAATTGCCAGCACCCGGCGCAAGCAGGCCGAAGCTTCGGCGGGCTGATCGGTCGCGGCAGCCAACCAGAACCAGGCATCCTCGGATTGTGGCTCTTTACGCACCACCTGGGCCAGCAACCTGGCTCCTTCGCGCTTATCGCCGCCTCGCACCGCCGCAATGCCTGCCTGTAATAGCTGATCAGTATCCCGGTTCATGCTCATGAGTCTAAACTCCTCTTTCCGCCTGGCCCCGCCGCACGCTGTCGTTGGGTTCCGTCAAAACAGCCCGGCCTGATCCAGGCCCGTGCAGGCATCGTATAGATTTGTCAGCAGCTTTCTCGAACGATACTACAATTTAGCCCTTTGCAAGAGCTAAAGTACGGACACACTTTGCACCAATTTTATTATGTTATGTTTAGCTAATTTGATTATAACGTCTTTTTTCAAACAATCAAGAGGTTTTGACGAAGAATTATGTCTATATGGGACTTTTTTCCCCTTTTACTTTCTTTCAAATCTTAAAAGATGCTATAATTTGCCCTGGTCGAGGCCAATGCTGGCCCCTAAACGCCTTTCCTGCCCTAAATATAATGCAAAGGAGCATCTGATAATGACGGTAGAAAAAAACCAGCAAATGCCGGAAGCTCACAGAGCCTGGTTCAAGTCTTACGATTACTGGGTGCCACGGCACGTCAATTATCCTCATCAATGGGTCTACCGCTTCCTGGAAATGGCGGCTCTGCGCAACCCTGATCGCCTGGCAATAATCTTTTACGAGCGGCAAATAAACTTCCGAGAGCTTAAAGCCCAGGCCGAACGGCTGGGGGCGGCCCTGGCCGAAATGGGCCTGGGTAAAGGCGACCGGATCGGCCTGATGTTGCCAAACTGCCCTCAATACCTGATCGCTTTTTTCGCCAGTCAACGCCTGGGAGCCGTCTCAGTCGGGATGAACCCGCAGTACGTCGGGCGCGAGGTCAGCTTTATGGCAAATGATGCCGGGTTGAAAGCAATTTTTACCCTGGACACTCTTTTGCCCAATGTCCAGAGCGTCTGGGCCGAAACGCCGCTCCAACACGTCGTATACACCAACCTGATGGATTACTCCGGCCTGGATGGGAGCGGGCAAGTTGAAGCAGCCAAAAACGAAACCGCCGGGTTGCACTCTTTCGCCTCTCTGATGGAGCGCGGCGAATCTGCACCCATGCCAGCCTTTCCACCAATTGAAGCCGAGGCAGACATAGCCGCTTTGCAATATACCGGCGGCACGACCGGCGTACCCAAAGCGGCCATGCTGACCCATTACAATCTTGTCGCCAACACTTTGCAAGGCTACCACTGGGGCAAGGAATATGAACACGACGAACCTATTCGGGTGCTGTGCGCGATCCCGGTCTTTCATTCTTACGGCATGACCAGCGTGATGCTGCGCTGCGCTCATAGCCGGGGAACGCTGATCTTGCTCCCGCGCTTCAATATAGATGAAATGCTGGAAGCGGTCGAACGGCACAAGCCAACCCATTTTCCAGGTGTCCCGGCTCTCTTCGCGGCTCTATTGCAGCATCCGAAAGTGCAAGCCGGAGCGATGCGGGACATCAAGTTTTTTGGTAGCGGCTCAGCTCCGTTGCCACTCGAAATCTTGTTTCGGTTTGCAGCCGTCACCAACGGAACTTTCGGCGAAGGTTATGGCTTGAGCGAAGCCAGCCCTCAAACTCACGGCAACCCCTCCTTTAATGTCTCCAAGCCGGGCAGCGTAGGCTTACCAATCCCCGATACCGATTGCAAGATCATCCGACTGGACGACCCAACTCAGGAAGTTGAACCGGGTGAAGAGGGCGAACTGCTCATTCGTGGCCCGCAGGTGATGAAAGGTTATTGGAACAAACCAGAAGAAACGGCCCTGGCTTTGCGCGACGGCTGGCTTTTTACCGGAGATATAGCCCGCATGGACAGCGACGGCTATTTTTATATTGTCGAACGCAAAAAGGACATGATCATCGTCGGGGGGCTGAACGTCTACCCGGCGGAAGTCGAAAACGCGCTTTACCGCCATCCGGCAGTGCTAGAAGCGGCGGCAGTCGGGATGCCGCACGAGATCAAGGGCGAGACCGTCAAAGCTTTTGTTGTTCTCAAACCCGGCCAGTCCGCCACCGCCGAAGAAATTATCGAACATTGCCAGGGTGAAATAGCCCGCTACAAGCTGCCAACCGTGGTTGAATTCTTGCCAGCCCTTCCACGTAGCGCGGTTGGCAAGGTACTGCGCAACAAACTACGGAGCTAGGCCGTTCACGATAGCCAATTTTTAAGGGCAAGCAGAACCGACTGACCGATGAGTTACACTTTAGAACAGGAATAAATTATTTTGAACCCTCAAGAAACCCTTTTCATCCTGGTACACGATGCCTGGCACGGCAAATGGGCCTGGGATGGCGTGATCGAGCGTCTGGACGAGCGTGGCTGGCAAGCGGCCGCCCTCGATTTACCCGCTCATAATGCAACCGAGTTAGCATTGGCTGGGGATATGTCGTTAGAAGCCTACGCCGACAGCCTGGTTGATTTTACTCAACAAGAAAAAACCCGCTATGGAGCGGATAAAATCGTGCTGGTGGCCCACGGTACGGGTGGGCCGGTTACGCAACTGGCCGCCGAAAAGTTAGGTGGCGCAGTTGCGGCCCTGATCTTTGCCGGAGCTTACATTCTGCGGGACGGCGAAAGTATTGCAGGTCAAATGCCACCGGAACAGGCCGTTTTCTTTCAGAGCCTGGCTGATAGCCGCTCGGACGGACGAATTGACCTGGCGGATGAAGCGGATTTCTGGCGGTTTAATGTAATTCAGGACGACATGCGCCGGGCGGACGAACTGCTGGCCCGGCTTGTCCCTGAACCGGCCAAACCGCTTTTCGAGCCGATCAGCCTCAAAAGCTTCTTCGCTCAGCATCCCTCAAGTGCCTATATCAGCTTCAACGATGACCTGAGCCTACCGCCGGGCTATTTTTACCCTCTAATGGCAAACAAACTCGGCCCACATCGTCACATGACCGTCAATGCCGGACACGAGGGCATTCTGACTAAGCCGCGTGAGGTAGCCGAAGCACTGGTCTTCCTGGCCTCGCAGGGTCTTTAACCGAAGTTAAGAAGTTAGAAGGCGGGGCCAAAAGCAAAGCTTGCTAACCTCGGCTTTCTAATTCCTGGCCTCTAGGCAGAAGCGTTCATCTTGCGAAGCCGTTCGCTCATAATCTGCATTACCTGAATGGCAAAGTAAGGCGTTTGTTGTACCAGGAACATGAAACGTTTTTCGTTGATTGGCATTAATTTACATTCGGTGCGGGCGATGGCGGTAGCACTCCGGGCCGTGCGCTCCACCAGAGCCATCTCGCCAACCGTACTTCCGGCACTGGCAGTATCCACCGCTCGACTGCCAACCATAATTTCAACTTCGCCTTCGACCACGATATACATCAATTCGCCCGGCTCACCCGCGCTGAAAATGACCTGACCGGCTTCCACGGTTTTAAGCTCTTCCGAGTTTTTGAAAAGATTGACAATCACCACGCATCTCCTTTTTAATATTTAGCTTTTTAACTTACGCCTAAGTGTAACCTGCCCTCGGCTCTGTGGATCGTGAACCACTTCACACTTGATTATAGACCTTTGACGAATTGTGAAGCAATTCTAAAGGAGCATGGTTCTTTTGCCAATGTCAGCAAGTTTAGCGGGCAGCAACCGCTTTTTGGATCGCCGCAACGGTGTCCTGGGGATCGTCTACCTCGATCACCAATTCATTGTACTTATCCTCGACCAGGCGGATTACTACAGCTTTTTTGGGATCGTGAACATCCCAGAAGACCCGCTTACCTTGCCCATAATAAGTACCAGCCTTGATCAGACCGGGCCAGGAAGTGCCGGGAGCGCGAAGTTGCCACTCGAATTTGCTAATGCTCAGGTCAGGATCAATCGCGGCACTCACTACGTGGCTCAGAGGAATTTCAAGCTGGCTTTTCAAAGCCCACAATTTGTCTAGCCCTTCCACATAAACAGTTAAAGCTGTTCCACTTACTTCGATACGCGCCATTTCAGAGCCTCCTCGTTGTTAAAAACACCGAAATATTATTTAGCCCGCCTCTATTTGTACAGGTCAACTTGCTCGAATGTCTCGTTTTTGTGTGGATTGTAAGTAATCAAAAAGTTGAAATCCGCCAAAGGCTAAAGCCAGAGCAGGTTCGTCAGGAAAAAGCTTGTGTTAGTCCATTTAATACTGTATTGTGTTTTAACACTACAAGGAGTTTAACTGCAAGCCCGGCCACTATGTAGCACAATACGGTATTTGCTACAGGTTAGTCTGAAGTTTAAAAGCCCTGACAGGGAGTGAGAAGAAAATCAATGGCAACCACAACCTTTACAAGCCTCAAGTTGGTGCTGAAGAAAGACG
Source organism: Chloroflexia bacterium (assembly GCA_038206175.1). GTDB lineage: Bacteria > Chloroflexota > Chloroflexia > Chloroheliales > Chloroheliaceae > 54-19. The sequence goes on along the minus strand of JBBRBE010000079.1, from coordinate 1,639 downwards.
GCCAAAGCTGGTACATAGCCGGGTATAAAGAAGACCAAACTTTCCAGTTGCTAGGAGTTTTAGATGTTCCCATAACCCTGGAAATAGCTCGAAAAGTAGTCAAACTTCTAGCCGCCGAATTTGAAGCCAAAGAAATCATCGAAGAGCTTTAATTTTTAAAATACGAAAGCCGATTGAAAATTCAGGCGGCCTTCGTGCTTAATAGCGTCCCGCCAGGTCAAGCCTAGCGCATTAGCTCGGCGGTGCTGGTTGGCTTGCGTTCGCGCCGGGCCACCCCGGTTTCATAGGCCGCTTCCACCACAGCTTTAGCGACGGCTATCACTACCCTCTTGTCGAAAACTGACGGAATAATGTAGTCCGGCCCAACTTCCTCGTCGGTAATGATCGTCTGGATCGCTTTAGCAGCGGCCAGTTTCATGGCTTCATTGATCTGGCTGGCCCGGCAGTCTAAGGCTCCTCGAAAAATACCGGGGAAGCATAGCACGTTATTGATCTGATTGGGATAGTCGCTGCGCCCGGTCGCCATCACCCGCACGTAAGGCGCGGCTTCTTCCGGCAAAATCTCAGGCGTCGGGTTTGCCAGGGCAAACACAATCGGGTCAGGAGCCATCTTTTTAAGAGCTTCGACCGGCATAGTGCCTGGGCCGGACAGTCCCAGGAACACATCGGCTCCCTGGATCACGTCAGTCAGCGCACCGCGTTCACCTTCCAGATTAGTATTTTCGGCGTACCACTGTTTGGCCTCGTTCATATTTTCGGTGCGCCCTTGATAAATCGCGCCCTGGCGGTCAACCCCGACAATATGCTGCACGCCTGCGGCCATCAAAATTTTCGAGCAAGCCACGCCCGCCGCGCCTACTCCGCTAACCACCACTTTGATCTCGTTGATCTTCTTGTCTGTCACCTTCAGGGCATTGAGGAGAGCGGCCAGCACAACTACCGCCGTGCCGTGCTGGTCGTCGTGCATAACCGGAATGTCGAGTTCTTCGATCAGGCGTTGCTCGATCTCGAAGCAGCGCGGAGCCGAAATATCTTCCAGGTTAATCCCACCAAACGCCGGAGCGATAGCTTTGACCGTCCGAATAATCTCCTCGGTATCCTGCGTCGCCAGACAGATCGGAAAGGCGTCCACCTGCCCAAACTCCTTGAAAAGCATGGCTTTACCTTCCATTACCGGCATAGCCGCTTCCGGCCCGATATTGCCCAGGCCCAGCACTGCCGAACCGTCTGTGACGACGGCGACGGTGTTACTTTTGATTGTCAGGGAAAAGACTTTGCTTTTGTCGGCGGCGATAGCGTTGCAAATGCGGGCTACGCCAGGGGTATAGGCCATCGAAAGTTGGTCACGAGTTTTGAGGGGAATTTTACTCTGCACGGTAATTTTACCGCCCAGGTGCAGCAGAAACGTGCGGTCGCTAAAATTGATTACGCGCACTTCCGGCAAGGCACGTACTTTTTCAATAATGTACTCGGAGTGGGTTTCGTCGCCCGCCGCCACGGTGACATCGCGCACCATCATTTCGCGGGTAGCCTGCACAATATCAATTGCGCCCAGATCGCCGCCCGCCTCGCTGATCGCGTTCATCACCCGGCTTAACATCCCGACTTGATTTGGAATTTCCAGCCGCAAAGTAAAGCT
>JBBRBE010000078.1:0-27699 GCA_038206175.1 Chloroflexia bacterium | reverse complement strand
TAATTCTTCAGAGCTTCTAGTTGCCGACATAGCGGGCGTAAAGAGTGCGGGCCACGTTGAGATCGTCGGTGCCTTTGATGATGGCGCGAGCATCCGGGAAGAGCGTCCACTCGTAGCCGTCGAGTTGAAAGCGCAGCAGGAATTCGTTTTTGATCATGTCGTCTGCCCCGGCAGTCCGCAAGCGGTCGGCCAGGGAAGACAGGGCCAGTTGCGGGGTTGGGCGGACGGTGATTTGAACGGCGTTGCGTCCGCACAGGGTGGCCGCCCGGCTACCGCTCTCCTACCTAAAAACTGTACGGTGGCAAATTTTAGCGCAGTCCCTCGAACAGGTCGTATTCGGGTCGCTGGGCCGGGATCAACGATTTCATTAAGATAAAATAGTCGGTTTTGACCAGCAGGTGCGCCCAGCGTTTACGCATTTGCCAGAAAGGATTCTCCGGGTCAATCTGGGTGCGGTGGGCGATCAGGGCTTCGTAAGAAACCTTCCAGTAGTCGCCCACATCTACAAAGGTAGTGATTTCGTTGTCCGGCGTGCCGAATTCGGGCGGGAATTCCTTCTTAGGGGTCGCCAGCACTTCGTCTGCGGCCTGTTCCTGCTCTTTCGCGGGTGGCTTGAAGGGCCATTCTTCGCCCGCTTCTTTCATCGCTTCAAAGACGTTCCGCCAGGATTTACGGCTGAAAGCCGCCGTGTACAGCTTGAGCGGTTGCCAGACCGGGCCAAACTCGCTTTCCGGGTAGAGGTCTATATTAGTGGCATAATCGAAAGCACTTACGGCAATTTTATGCGCGTTGATATGATCGGGGTGGCCGTAGCCGCCAAAAGAGTTGTAGGTAAACATCACCTGCGGGCGGTATTTCCGCACGAAGCGCACCAGGCGGCCCGTGGCTTCCACCAGGTCGGCCTTGTTGAATGAGGCCGGGTTCTCGTTGGGTGGTGTCCCGACCATTCCGCTATCGCGGTAGCCCAGCCATTCGTGCGCACTCAACTTCATGATCGCGGCGGCCCGCTCCATCTCACCCCGGCGGATTTCAGCCAGGCGCGGCAGGGCTTCTTCCGGCTTCAAGTCCGGGTCGTGCATTTCACCTTCGGCCCCGTCGGTGCAGGTTACAACGACCGTTTTAATTCCTTCGGCCCCGTAGCGCACCAGCGAAGAACCGCCACTGGTCGTTTCGTCATCCGGGTGGGCATGCACAGCCAGTACGGTCAAAGGTTCTGGCGGCTGTTGGGTATCGCTCATAAATAAGCTCGCTTTCTATAACCCTTTTTCAATTTTTCAATAAAAATTCTTAGAATGCCTGAATTACAAATTACAAATTAGAATAAGCGTAGTTATAAGAAAGGTTGCCGCCTGATTTGGTGGCAACCTCACCTATTATAACAGCCTGGGTCAAAACTTTGTACTTTAAAAGTCTCCCTTTTAGCCAGTAGAATTTTACTTGCTGGAAAGTCTTCTAGCGGGTTAGAGAACCGCTAAAGACCAGATTATTGGTTTTGACAAGCTCTTTGGCCTCGAAAAGCTGGCGCGGTTGAGCATTGAGCAGCGTGACGAAGTTTTGCAAGTCCTCCCGACCGCTCAGGCTGGCCCAGCGGGTCGCCTGCATTTCGCCTTTGTCGCGGATGGCGGCGCGGATCGGGACACTTGCAACCACCTGCCGGTCGAGGACGAGGGTTAGATACTTGCCGATATTGGCCCGCGTATAGTCGTAAACCCGCGAACCGGGCCGTAACTCGAAGGAGAGCGAAGCCGCGCCGACTGCCGAACTTGCGCCCACTCCGAAAGTCCCAAAATCGTTGTTGTCGGCGACGGTCTGATATTGCCGGGCGTTTTTAGGCTTGAGGTCGCCCAGCAGAGGGCTGTTGCTGGTTGTAACCACGCTATTGTCGGCCAGATTTTCGGTTCCGGCTCCCACAACTTCCAGCTTGCCCAGGCTTGCGAGGGGTAAGATTTGCTCCGGGCTGTAAGTGCTTAACACCAGGGCGCGTAACTGGTCGTCTCCCAGGGTGAAAATCAACAGTCCGCCGTTAATTTTCAGGCCGTTCACGGCCCGGTTGAACAGGGCGCGGGCGGCCTCTTTCGCGCCTCCCGCTTTTACGTCTACGCTAGTGCGGCTGAGGATGAGGGAATAAGCACTGATGATGCGGGTATCGGCACTGCTCAGGGCGTCGGCGAGGTATGTGACAGGCGTCAGGCGGCTTTCTCGCCCCAGCTTTTGCCGCAACTTGTCGGGTTGGTTGTCTCGCACCAGCACAAACCAGTGGTTATTTTCAGTCCAGCCGACCCAGGCCGCAAAGTCGGGCCGGGAAGTCACAAACTCGCGCTGAGCTTTCTCGGCTTCGTCGGCGAAATCAAAATCCACCTGGGCTAACCAGGCCGGAGGCGGCGGCGGCGAGGCCGTCGCGGTGGGAGCCACGGTCGGTTTGGGCGTGGGCGAACTGTCGCCGCAAGCAGCAAGCAGCAAGCTCGTGAGAGTCAGCCCGATTATAAGAAGTGTTAGCGGGGCCAATTTTGGCCTGGGAACAGGTTTGATGAGCATAGATTATTTCCCTGATAGGCATATCCCAAAAGATGTTTACATAATCTAATGTAGCACAAAATCGGCGGCTTTACAATAATTTTGGCAAAATCCCAGCTTGCCTACGAAATCTTAACGCTGGAATGTTGCCGCCACTTGCGGATAGTGATATACTAAAAGTGGAAGAACTTGTCATAATATATGGATTTAAGATTGAGATTCAAGGTCGAGGATGAGGAGCGGTAGGTGCAAGATGAGCCTTACGCTGGAACCACCGGCCCCAGGGCTTGAGGCCGATCACAGGGAACATTTGCGGATCAGCCGGGGTCGCGGATTAGCTACCTGGACGGGGAAATACCGCTACACCGGCCACTTTCTTGGCCCGGCCCGCCCGATCCGTTTTGCTCACCCGGCGGAAGCCGAATTTGCCCGTGTACTGAGTTTTTACCGGGTGCGCTGGCAGTACGAACCGCGCTCTTTTCCGCTCGACTGGCATCCCGATGGTTCGGTAGCCCGCATGTTTTCTCCCGATTTCTACCTTCCCGAATTTGACCTTTACGCCGAACTGACCACCCAAAAACAATCTCTGGTTACACGCAAAAATGCCAAATTACGCCGTTTGCGCGAACTCTACCCGGACATCAATATACGGCTATTCTATCGCAAGGATTTACAGCGTTTTCTGGCCCGCTTTGGTATTCAAGTTACCTCCCAGACGCTCACCCCTAAAGGCGGACTGGTGGGATGAGCCATTCGCCGCTCCGGGTTTCTCCTGTCCCCGCTTTTAATGCTTCCGCTCCCTCCCGCCGACCCCCGACCCTTCCGGCCCTCCTTTCTCACATTTTGTACACTCAGGAAGAAATAGCCGCCAGAGTGCGCGAACTCGGTCGGCAAATTACGGACGATTACGCTTCACACGGCCCTGACCTGGTAGCTTTTGGCCTACTCAAAGGCGTATTGCCTTTCCAGGCCGACCTTCTGCGGGCGATTGATTTGCCGTTGCGGGCCGACGTGATGACTATCGCGGGCTACCGGCCCGACCAACCGGACGGGGTGGAACGCCGTCCCCCCGGAGCCGTCCGCATCACTAAAGACCTCGATATTTCGGTGCTTGGTCGGCATGTGCTGGTAATCGAAGATATGGTGGATACTGGCTTGACCCTCAATTTTATCCTGAAAATGATCCGCCAGCGTCGTCCGGCCTCTCTGTCGGTGGTAACTCTGTTCAACCGGGAAGCCAACCGCCTGGCAACCAATCTGCCGGTGCGCTATATCGGCTTCCAGGCTCCCGACGATTTTCTGGTAGGTTACGGCCTCGATTTCCACGAGCATTTCCGCAATTTGCCCTATGTCGGCGTCCTCCGAAACGAAGTCTACTCGAAATAGACACTTGTGACCGCCTGGGGTATTATAGTCTTATCAGGGTGAGGGTTTGGATAATAACACCTGATGAAAACTGTGAGCAGGTTTAGACTTAAGTCTGGAATTGGAATTTGCACCTGGAATTTGATTTGGAATAATAAACCACTAATAAAAATCGTGAAAACGTTTAGTTTCACGATTTTTATTAGTCTATTTAGAAAGAGAATTGTGAAAGAACCTGAATATAAACTGTTGGCTCTCGACCTGGACGGCACTTTAATTACAGATACGCTAATTATTTCGGACGAGGCGAAAGAGGCGATCCGGGCGGCGCAGGCGCAGGGCGTGATCGTGACGCTGGCGACGGGCCGCATGTTCCGCTCGGCGGTGCAGTTCGCCCGCGAACTAAATCTAGCCGTGCCGCTTATTTGCTACCAGGGCGCGATGGTGCGCCATTCTACCACCGGCGAGACGCTCTATCACGCTCCAATCGAGTGGGAACTGGCCCGCCAGCTTATCGAAACTCTCCAGGCTCGAAACTACCCGCATCATGCTTACGTGGACGATCATTTGCTGGTCGTCGAGCTAAACGAGGCGACCCGCTACTATTCCGAACTGGCCCGTGTGGAGCCGGAAATCGTCGGCGACCTCTTGAAAGTAATTGACCGGCCCGAACGCGCCCCGACCAAGCTTGTGGCTGTACTACAAGAAGAGCAGACTTTAGGGGTTGTAGAGGAATTGCAGGCTGCCTTTGGCAACCGGCTTTACGTTACGCGCTCTCATGCCCGCTTTGCCGAGGCAGTCAATCCGGCTTGCAGCAAGGGTGTCGCCCTGGCCGCGCTCGCTGCTTCGCTGGACATTCCCCAGGAAGCCGTGATTGCCATTGGCGACAACCTGAACGACCTGCCGATGCTGGAATGGGCCGGGCTTGGAGTAGCGGTCGCTAACGCCAGCCCGGCGGTCAAGGAAAAAGCCAATTATGTCACCCAGGGCGCGGTGGCTCAGGGCGTAGTCGAGACGATTCGCCGTTTCATCCTCGAAATCGAGCCGGGCAACGCCTAAAAAGGCGAACTTTGACTTCTAAATGAAAGTCTAAAGATACAAAAAATAACCGGCAGGTTTAGCCTTTGCGCGTATCGCGGGTGAAGGTGCGAACGTCGCTACCCCCGGCCCGTGTCAGTAATTCCGCACCTTGCGTCTGTTGATCCGGGTCGTTGGTTTCGATTACCAGCAAGCAGCGTGTGCCGTCCACCCGCTCGGAGTAGTGGTGGGCAATATCGTGTGGCGTTCCCCATAACAGGAGTGCGCCGCCCGCGCCACCCGCCGCCGCCCCGATTGCGGCACTGGTCAAAAGAGTACCCAGCGTCCCGGCAGCCAGGAACGGCCCGACTCCCGGCACAGCCACCAGGCCCAGCCCAACCAACCAGCCCGCCGCCCCTCCAATAGCACCGCCACTAAGTGCACCTAGTACCGGATTTTCGGCCAGAGGTTGCTCGTCAGGCGTAATCAGGGAGGAAGCGTCCGATGGTGGCTCTAACTCGGCCAGCACTTCGCCTTTGCGCTGCAAAAAGCTCACGTGGCGGGCGTCGAAGCCGGATTGCTGCAAAAGGTTAAAAGCTACTTCGGCCTGAGAGGGCGTCTCGAAGATCGCCGCCGTCATCAGGTTCGGAAATTCGGTTACTTCAGTGGGTACTACATTTACCGGCATTTTTCCACACTCTTTCTCCGCTCTGGTTAATCTAGCCCTGGTCTGTTCCTGTTTGGCCGGAACAAACTATCTTTATACTTCTCCTATTGTCATAGAGTGTGCCAGCAGTACGTTGAGCCGTGACACCGTTAACTCTTTGCGCCTAACGCGACCTTTCAGGGTTATTGCGTCAGAAAGCTAAAGCACCGGACGCACCTTGCAACGGGCCAGCCAGATGTCGGCAACCTCGGCGGTGTAGCGTTCGAGGACGCTCTGGGCGAACTCGTCCGGGTCAATTCCTAGTTCGGCCAGCCCGACGGTCGCAACGGGCGTTCCTTCGGTTAGCACGTTAAAGCCGGTATGGATCAAGGTCGAGACCGGGCTGGACGTAGCAATCGAAACGCTCAATTTGCCGGGTAGCCCGTCCTGGGGCCGGGTCAGATAGAGATCGTCGCCCCGGCGTGTTACCGGGCGGTCTAGCCGTTCTTCCAGAACTTCTTTAGCCGTGACTACCAGCAACCGTTGGCGGTAGACGGTTTTTTCCAGGTCGAGGTCGAAGAATTCAGCGATGAAATGCACCATCTGAGGGCTGTAGATCGGAGCTTCGGCTTTCACGTCTTCGATGTCTACCATCTCGCTCAACTTCACTTCGCACGGCCCGCGAAAGCTGACAATCGCGTCGCCCAGAAGGTCGTGCTGGCGGTAAATCCAGTGCGGCGCAAGCTGGCGTCCGTCATAGGTCAGGGGCCGCTCGGCTCCCAGGTATTTGTACAGCATAATGTTTGCTCTAACCTAATCTTCGCTATAAGTTGCGCTACAGGTCGGGGTCTCCCAGACCTGCACATATTTGAGGTGCAGGGCCGGGTTGTGGTCGGCCACCTGCCGCCGGAGTCGCTGGTAAATCTGGAACGCCATATTCTCGGCGGTCGGGTTGATTTCGTCGTAGGGCGCAATTTCATTGATAAAATGGTGGTCTAACTCCTCTACAACTTCCTGCATCAACTTTTTCAGGTCGAAGAAATCTATCAACATGCCGACCTGCGAAACTTTTTGACCGGCGATGCACACTTCTAGCTTGTAGGTATGGCCGTGGACGTTAGCACACTTGCCAATATAGTCCCGCAATTGGTGAGCCGCATCGAACTGAACGCTTTTGGTCAACTGGTACATCTTCTTTTCCTTTTTGGGTCTTCCTGGGTTTTCTTGGGCATACTTCGAGATAACAAAAGGCCGACCTTAGCGGTCGGCCCGATCCTGAACTCGTGTGGGCGAGGAGCTTACTTGCCGCAGCCGCAGCTACCGCCACAGCATCCGCCGCCGGATTGGGGCAGGTTGGCATTCTCGATGGTGAACCCACGATCCATCAAGCTGTCCTGGAAGGAGATAATCGCGCCGGAGAGGTAGGGCGCACTCTCTTCGTCCACCAGCACGCGCAGGCCGCCAAAACTCAGCACTACATCGTCTTCGCGCTCGGTGTCATCCAGCGTCATAGCCGCCCGCGAACCTTGCACAAACACCCGCAGGGCAATATTCGGGTTGTTTTCTTCTTGCAACAGAGCCTGAAGCTGCTCGCGGGCTTCGTCCGTAATGGTGAGCAGAGTAGCATTTGCTGCGACATTCTCAATCTGAATGGTCATTGTGATCAAGCTCCTTCCAAACCGTAAACCGTTTGTTTTAGCTGCCCTCGCTCGGCTCGGACAGTCGTTTTCTATATTATAGCTTACCGCCGGGCAAACCCAGCTTTATGGTACTATTATAACACAATCCAGCTTATCCGACTACGCCCAGGATGTCAAGTTATCTGGGCTACAATTTTCAGGTGGACTTCGGAACTGCGGGCCTGTTCCTTGCGTTATACTAGGGTACACAACACGACAATCGGGGCTAAATCCTCGTTTATTGTCTGTCTGTTAAATTCAGAATCGGGAAATGGGGAATCAGGAAAGAAAAAGGAAAGGGTCAACCGGGAACGGGTCAGCGCAAACATGAGCATACTGGATATTATTGTAATTGGCATCGTCATTTCGTTTACCCTGGTGAGTGCTTTGTGGGGCGTAGTGCGCCAGATGATCGCTCTGGCGGGTCTGGTGCTGGGTATTTTCCTGGCCGGAGCCTTGAATGCGCCTCTGGCCGGTGCGCTTGGGTTTATCAATAACCCCTCGGTGGCGAAAGGAATTGCTTTCGTCTTCGTGGTGGTCGTCATAAGCGGCCTTGCCAGTCTGGTCGCTTCGATTTTATACTTTGTCACTGGCCTGTTGTTCCTGGGTTTGCTCGACCACATGCTAGGGGCCGTGCTGGGCTTTTTCCAGGGCGTGCTGGCTCTGGGGGTCTTTTTCGTGGCGATGCTGACGATCTTTCCCGAATGGACGACCCAACAGCTAGGTCAAAGCTTTCTGGCAAACCAGCTTATCGGCGCACTGACAACCCTGACTCTGGTGCTGGCTCCGCCCGAACTTAAAGATATAGTCGAACGCGCCCGGTTGCAATTGTAGATCAGCTTAAATAGGGCAAGCGTAATTTTTAGCTCGGTGAGGACGTTGTAGCAAAGAGAGGATGATAATCAGATAAACCTGAAGCAAGGATCACACTATGCGGAAAACCTGGTCAATCGCCTTTTTATTTTTGGCCGGGCTGGCCCTGACTGCCTGTGGCGAGGGCATTCCGACCGCCCTGCCTGTCGCGGCCCTTACCCCTGCCGGAAAACCGCCCGCTCCAACTTCGCCCGCCTCAACTCTGCCCGCTCTAACGGTTGTAACGCGAGACCCCCTGCCAACTTACGACCCTGCTACCGCCAATCTGCCTGACTTACCCTGCCTGAATGTCAAAGATGCGGCCAGAACTTACGGCTCACAAACAATCGTCAGCCGCAAGGGATGTCTCGAAGGTGTAATTGAGAAGGTAGATTTTGAGGTACAATCCACCGCCGACCCTGAGTCAATCGTGTTGCACTTCAAAGACGCCCCGAAAGTGCTGGCGGTTATACCTAAAACCAGGGAGAACCTGGCCGATGCCACCGGAATGCAAAAGCTTCGGGAATTAGAAGGCAAGACGGTGCGGGTGCGCGGCTATCTTTTTAGCTACGGAGACAGTGAGTTTCACCTGAACGCCGAGCGACCCGACCGCCTGGAACTCCTCTAGTAAGATTATTAACTTTAGAAACGGAAGCCCGATTACTTGCCCAGCACCCGGTCGAGCCAGTTCAGCGTCAGGGTCATGGCTTCGCGGGCGGCCTGAGCCTGATAATATTCCGGGCGCGTGTCGTTAAAGAAGCCGTTGGGCGCACCGGGAAAAACCTTCAGGTCGAAAGTTTTATTGGTATTGCGTAACTGCCGCTCTAACAGGCTTAAATCCTGGCGCGAAATCGCGTCGTCCGGCGCACCGTAGATATTGAGGAGCGGGCAATTAAGATACTGCACCATATCTACCGGCGAATTGGGTTTGGTGCGGTCGAGCATGGTTTTGGGGTAGACAATATCGCCAAAGAAGTTGACCGCCGCCGCAAATTCGCGGTTCTGGGAGGCAGCCAACAGTGCGACCGTGCCGCCATAGCCGAAGCCGACCACGGCTACCCGGCTAGTATCCACATAGCCGTCCTGTTTGAGATAATTGAACCCATTGTTAACATCGCCAATAGCCAGGGTGTCCGGCGTAGAGCGGCGGAGGTTGCGCTGTCCGTCCAGGCTCGCTAGATTGACCGTTCCCGGCCCGCCTTTCGTAGTGTAAAAATCAGGAGCCAGCACCGCATAACCTTCGCGGGCAAAGCGAATTGCCAGGTCTTCGATGTGGTCGTCCAGTCCAAAAATATCATGGGCCAGGATGATAGCTGGCATGGGGGTCGGGGCGTTGGGTACGGCCAGGAGTGCGTTAATCTCGCGGTAGCCGCTGCGGTAGCGAAAAACCGCCAAATCCACGTAGTTACGTTCTCTGGTAGACATTTTGATTTTCTCCATTCAAGATGCTGAGAAACAGGAGTTTGTTATTAATCCACTCATAGCCAAGAGTTTTTACATAACTCTATTCTAACGCTCTTTGAGTAGGTTTGCAATGTTAAAAAGAGCTAATAAAGAGTTTAATTAGAGAATATAACAAAATAAATTGGAGAACAAAGGCGAAATATTTTTGCCGTCTTTGTTCTCCAATAAACCCGCTTCTTGATCTTCCCGCCCGGAAATTTTAGAGGCCGCTCACCATCACGTTGTCAATGCGGAGAGTTGGCGAGGCCGTACCGAAAAGAAAGACCAGATCGTTACCGACCTGGCTGACGTTCGTGAGCATTTCGCCCAGGTTGCCCGCAATGCTGATCTCGGCTACCGGGTAGGTCAGCTTACCGCCTTCGATCCAGAAGCCCGACGCCCCCCGCGAGAAGTCGCCCGTTACCGTGTTAAAGCCATGCCCGATCATTTCGGTCAGGTATAGCCCGTCTTGTACTCCGGCAATCATTTCGGCAGGGTCGCTCGTACCTGCTTCGATATAAAAATTGGTCGAGCCGACACCGGGCAAACTACCGCTACTGCCGGTTGCGCTGCCGGTCGAGTGGCGGCCAGTTTTGCGGGCCGTGTAGGTATTAAAGAGGAACCCCTCGAAAACACCCTGCGTCAGGATCGGGTTGCGGCGGGCGGTCACCCCTTCGCCATCGAAAGGCCGGGTCGAAGGCAGGCCGGGCCGGGTCGGGTCGTCCACCACTGTTACGAGGTTGGAACCGATCTGCTGGCCTTCCCGTCCGAGCAAGAAAGTCGCCCGCCGTTCGTAGGCACTGCCCACCACCGCACTTTCGAGCGTATCCAGCAGTTCCGCCGCCATCAACGGCTCGAAGATCACCGGCACTTTGCGCGTGGCGACTTTGCGCCCGCCGATCTTGCCAACGGCGCGTTGCGCGGCAATCTTGCCCAGTTCTTCCGGCTTAATCAGGCTTTTGAACCCGTGGCTGCGGCTATACCAGCCGCCAATTTGCTTTTTGCCGTCCTCGCCTTCCGCCAGCGCATTCATGCTCATGCCGCACGAACTGACCCGGTAGGAACCGGCAAAGCCCAGGCTGTTGACCAGTCCAACCTCGCGCAACCGGGTACTAAAACTGGCTCCTTCGCTATTGTTGATCCGTTTGTCGTAGCCAAAGGCTGTGTCTTCGCTGCGGCGCAACATTTCTACTTTTATTTCGGTCGGAATATCACCGACCGCCGGATCGAAGATTTGCAGACTGCTTTCGTCGGGGAAAGAGCGGGCCAGGTCTGCCGGGTCGGGAAGGCCACCCGCCGGATCGGGGTCGGCTACGGTTGCCAGATCGAGGGCTTGCTCGACCAGCTTTTCTAAGGCTTCCTGGCTCAGGTCGCTCGTGTACACTACTGCCGCCCGTTTATCGCGGTAGAGCCGCAGCGAAAGAGCTTTAGGTTGGGCCTCGCTCAGTAGCTCGACCTGGCCCTTGCGGAGCCGCACGTTTGTTTCGTAGCCTTGCCCGTAGCTCACTTCGGCTTCGTCTGCGCCGCCCTCGATGGCCCGCTTCACGATCTTCTCGGCCAGATTTAAATCCAGTTCGGTGCTTTCCATCGTTCACTTTCTCCAATTCGCTATTTAGGCTCTGTGCAACAACGATACGGAATAGAAAAGGTTGGGGTACACTCCCAAATTCCTCTGTGCAGGGAAAACCCGGCCAACCCTTTTCCGTATCGTTGTGCTAAGAGGCTGTGCCACCGACCGTAATGCCACTGACCAGGACGCTAGGCATGCCGTTGCTGACCGGCACGCCCTGGCCGTTTTTGCCGCACGTCCAGGTACCGTCGGAGAGCTTGTAGTCGTTGGCGGCCATCGTAATTTTGGAAAGCACTTCCGGGCCGTTGCCAATCAAATTGACGCCCTTGACCGGCCTGGTGATCTGGCCGTCTTCGATCAGGTAGGCTTCGGTCACGATAAAGACGAAATCACCACTGGTAATGTCCACCTGCCCACCGCCGTAATTGACGCAGTAGAGGCCCCGTGGCACGGCTCGCACAAGCTCGTCAAAAGTGCTTTCGCCGTTGAGCATGTAAGTGTTGGTCATGCGCGGCATGGGGTAGTGGCGAAAGGTCTCGCGCCGCCCGTTGCCGGTGACGCCGCCGTAGTGCGCTCCGCTAATGCGGTCCTGCATGTAGCCGCGCAGGACGCCGTTTTCGATCAGGGTGTTGTAGCGGGTGGGGTTGCCCTCGTCGTCAATGTTCAGGCTGCCCCGGCTATGGGCTACCGTGCCATCGTCCACGACGGTACACAGCGGACTGGCGACACTCTGGCCGATAGCGTCGCTGTAGTTGCTAAGCTTTTTGAAGTTAAAATCTCCTTCCAGGCCGTGACCGACGGCCTCGTGCAACAGCACCGACGAATCGCCCGCACCCAGCACGACGGGCATAAAGCCTGCCGGAGCGTCTACCGCGCCGAGATTGGTGATCGCCTGGCGAGCGGCTTCCTGGCCCAGTTTTTCCGGGCTGGTAACGGTCGTCAAGTAATCCAGACCCTGGCGGGCCGAGATAGACTCGCGGCCACTCTCGCGCTTGCCGTCTTTTTCGGCGATTGTGCCGATGGACAGCATAAAGAGCGGTTGGACATCGGCGGCCAGGCGGCCATCGCTGGCGGCGACCACGATGCGTTTGAGTTCATCCCGAAAAGTGATCGAGACTTTGGTAATAGCCGGGTCGTAGGCCCGCGCCGCCCGGTCTACCCGGCCTATAATTTCCAGCTTTTCCAGGGCGCGTACATCTACCGAAGGCTTTTCGACCGGGTAAAGGTTCGAGCTACTCAGCCCGGCGGCGTCCACGGGTTGAGCCTGGCCCTGGTTGCTGGCGGCGATCTGAGCGGCAGTTGTGGCCGCCTGGCGCATGCTGGCATAGTTTAAATCTTCGCTGTAGGCGTAGCCCACATTGTCGCCTACTACAACCCGAATACCGACTCCCTGAATTACGCCCGCCCCGGATTGCCGTACCGTCTGGTCGTCGTATTGCAAAAATCCGGTCTGGCGATGTTCAAAATAAAGCTCGGCCCAATCCCCGCCCCGGCTCAGAGCTACCCCCAGCAGGTCGTTCATGATCTTCTGGTCGAGGTTATAGCGGGTCTGGAAGAAATTTAGAGCCGCATTTACATTTTCGACAGTCATTTTGTTATATTTTCCCTTTCCCTGTAAGCTTTTAGGGCCAGTTGGTGAGGTGAACAGAGCCAGCCGTAAGCTCTCTTAACGCCGACTGTCCGGCCCACCAGGTATAGCCGGGCAGTTTTAATTCTCATTATCTACAGCTAGAGAACGGCTGTCAATGCAACCGCCTTGAGGTTTCGCTTACTTACCTATTTACTGACTAACTGACTAAATTTTAGGTTCTATTTACACCCGTGAACGCTTACTCCACATTAAAGCACTAAAGTTTACTCCAAATCAAACGGGTTACTGGGACATCCAGGGCGATTGCAAAGTCCGATCCTAACCTCATGTCACGCCCTACGGGTGTGAGCGTAGCGAAGAATCTTCTTGAATAGGCCAGATCGAGGTAGGTCAAGAAGATTCTTCGCTACGCTCAGAATGACAGAACAGGACAGGACGTGACCAGGACAGGACAGGACGTGACCAGGACAGGACGTGACCAGGACAGGACAGGACGTGACCAGGACAGGACAGGACGTGACCAGGACAGGACGTGACCAGGACAGGACAGGACAGGACAGGACAGGACAGGACGTGACAGAGCGGCAAAACCCGGACTTTGCAATGGCCCTGCTGGGACATCGAAAATGGCCTACACTGGCTGAGGGACGCAGACCTTTTCAAGAGTAGCCCGAACAGTGTGCTATAATCGCTGATGGTTAAAATTAATGCAGGGCATAAGGGCTAGGCTCTGGTCTGGGTGAGTAGCTGATACCGTAGGGCAGGTCATAGCGACAAGGGGAAGGAAGATGTTAGGGGCGAGGATTGCCAGCGCGGCAGTATTGATACCAATAGTATTGGGCTTACTCTGGTTGGGGCCGGAAACAACCGCTTTAGGGACGGCTCTGGCTGCCGTAATCGGCACCTACGAGTTTTACACTATTGCGGCGCGGTCTCCGTACCGCTTTCAGCCGTTCGCAGTGGGAGGTTATGCCGCATCGGCTTTGTTCAGTCTGGCCGGGTATTTGCGCCAGCCTCTTTTGATGCTGGCAATTATCGCCGGGCTGGGCGTGGCGGCTTTTTTATACTTACGGCTGGCTCCCGGTTATAGCTCGTTTACCTCGAATGCGGCAGGCGTTGCTACCACCAGTCCGCCCGGAAAACTGGGGGCGAACTGGGCTATTAGCTTGTTTGGCCCGATTTATGTGGGCGTACCGCTCGGTCTGGTCGCCTTAATCCGCAGCGAACGGCCTAACCTTGAAGCGGTCTGGTGGATTTTGCTGATTTGTCTGGGAACCTGGGGGGCCGATACGGGCGGCTATTTCGCCGGGCGGTTTTTTGGAAAGCACAAACTCGCTCCTAAAATCAGCCCTAAGAAAACGGTTGAAGGAGCCATCGGTGGCATCTTGCTGGCAATGCTGGGAGTGGCTCTGGTGGGTGGGTTGGCCCTGAATATCCCAATCTATTTGACGTTACCGCTGGGCCTGGTTCTGGCAGTTGCTTCTATCGCGGGCGATCTGTTCGAGTCCTGGATCAAACGACGCTTTGATACAAAAGATTCGGGCAAATTAATCCCCGGCCACGGCGGTTTACTCGACCGCATTGACAGCCTTCTAGCGGTGACAGTGCTGGTATACCTGTTTATGCTGATCTACCCTCGATAAGCACCAGCGACCGCCGGGCCGCTTCTACCCGCTCTGGCCGGGACGCTCAAGCCCAGGCCAGGGCAGGTTCCCGCCATTTTATCGTGACATTGCTCAGGTATCGGCTCAAAGCGTTTTCCAGAGGCGGCATAAGGTCGGCCCGTGCGCTGCCCAGCACGCTGTAAGCCGGGCGGACGGCCCGTAAACTTAGCTCTCGCGTCGGGACTGGTACGAGGCTATCGCTACTAATCCCGGCCAGGTGCGCCGCTTGCCGGGCCAGATCAGCCCAGCTTAACCCGCCAGGATTTGCCAGGTGCCATAGGCCGCTTTCGTCATCCAGCAAAAGGTCGAGGCTGGTCTGCACCAGGTCGGGAACGTAAGTCGGCGAAACCAGGGCATCGCTGGCGGCGTGAAAGTCGTGTCCGGCAGCCAGAGTTTGCAAAGCCTGGGTTACAAAATTGTACTCGTCCCACGGCCCAAAAAAAGCACTGGTTCGCACTATCAGGCTCCCCGGCAAAGCCGCCAGCACCTCTCGTTCGGCCTGAGCTTTACTTCGTCCGTAGACGTTGAGTGGGTTGACGGCTTCCTCTTCCAGATAAGGCTCTCGGTTCTGTCCGTCGAAGACAAGATCAGATGAAAAAGTCAAAAGCTTTGTACTGTGCCGGGCGCAGGCAGTCGCCAGCAGTGCCGGGCCGATAGCATTTTCCGCAAAGCAGCGTTCCGCTTCATCCTCGGCCTGGTCTACCCGGACATATCCCGCCGTGTTGATGACCGCCCAGGGCTGCCACTCGGCCAGGGCGGTTTCAATTTGCAGCGGGTTAGTAATATCCAGTTCGGCCCGGCTCAGGAGAGCGTAAGGCAAACCTCGCCACTCGCAGATGCGGGCAAAAGCCTGACCCAGCGTGCCACCTGCGCCTGTAATCAGCAGAGGTTGGTTAGTCTGCGTCAGGTTGGGCCGGTAGCGGCGCATAGGCAAGGACTGCGGCAGGTCGGTCTGGCGTTGGTCGTCGTCGCCAACCGCAAAGCCGTAAATCAGGCGGCGAGGTCGCTCCCACCAGCCTGCCCCGTTCAAAGCAGGGTGAGAAGGTCGTTGGCCGTGGGCTAGCTGTTCCAGCCATTTAGACATTGCGGTTGGGCGTGGTTCGGTTGCTCTCAAATCGAACACGCCCGGTTCGTAATGGCCTTCGGCGCGTTGCACCAGGCTATCCCAATCGTAGGCTCCCAGAAGCGACCAGGCGGTGACGGCTCGAATGTCGGCTCCTTCGGCCCTTAAAGTCAGGGCTGCCTCCCAGACCTGGTTAAACCAGCGTATCTGTTCTTCGCGGGTACAACCGTTATGAGCTTCGGTGACAGCTATTGGCTGGGCGTAACGTTCCCAGGCTTCTCGTAACAACACCTTCGGCCCGTCCAGGCCCGACGCCCGCACCCGCACCGCTTCGACATCGGCATAGGTGTGGCGGCTGTTGCCTCCGCGGGTCTGCGACGGGTAAACCTCTAGCCGTTCGTCCAGGTAGCGTTCGCTAGTTAGATAATAATTGAGGCCAAAAATATCCGGCGGACAGGGGTTTTCCAGGAACCACTCAAGCTCACCCTGGCCGATACCCAGGTAGAGCAAATAACCCCACATCCGGTGGGCCGGATTGACCCGTCCGCAAAGTAGGTCGAAAGAGAGCCAGCGACGCTCGTTTTCAAAGTCGGCTTGATAAGATAGAAGGGGAGTAGCAAAGGTTTTACCCATATCTTCGGTTTGCACTAGCCTAGCGGCAGGATTAACCTGCCGGATCGCCCGCATTGCCAGGCTTACCCCCCGGCACTGTTCGAGCAAAGCTTTGGCCCAACTCCAGCCGTCCCTGGAATGGGGATACCAGTAGCCGTATAAACCGCTAAAACGAGCCGTGGTTAGCGGCTCGTTCACTGGTGTATAGTCTTCGACCCAGGGGTAGCGTTCAGCCACCGCCCCGGCAAACTCGGCCAGTCCCGGCCCAAAAGTGGGCGAAACCAGGCTGGTGTGGCGGGGGCCGCTGCCGTGATGCACCAGCCCTACAATCGGTCGGATACCTAAATCCCGCAACCGCCCTAGCCGTTCGTCGGCCCACTCCCACCGAGCAGTTCGGAGGCCATCCGGGGCGGTGCGTTCCCACAGTACCGGGTAGCGTAGTGTCTTAAAACCTATCTGAGCGAACAAGTCCAGGTCAGCCAGGCGACCGGCGTGGCCGGTACGCTCTGACTGGTCGTAATAATCGTTACCGATCCGATTTACGGTACACTCCGTTCCGCCCCACAGTTCCAGAGGCGGGGAGAGAGTCGGAGTAACGCACGGTTTGGGCTGATTGAGCAAAATTTACCTCCTCAGGCTGAGATTGCGCCATTAGCGGCATAGGTAGAACTGGCTGGGGTTTGGTCGGTGGCAGTGTCACCCCGACCGCCAGGCCAGTCAACACTGGCTCCGGCCTGGCCTTTGCCAGCTTCTTGATTTCTTTCTTGCCCACCAACTTGCCATACAAAGTTAGAGCCTGAGCAACCACCTGATCCATATTGTAATATTTGTAAGTGCCGAGCCGACCGGCGAAATAAACTCCCGGCGTATCATCGGCCAGAGCTTTATATTTGCCGTAGAGTTCAGCATTTTGCGGGTTCGGGATCGGATAATAAGGATCGCCTTCGGCCTGCGGATATTCGTAAACCACACTGGTTTTAGGATGCTTCTGGCCGGTCAGATACTTGAATTCGGTTGCCCGTGTGTAGGCGTAATCGTTAGGGTAATTGATTACCGGGGCAGTCTGGTAAACTTCCTGGTCGTAGGTCTCGAATTTGAATTGCAGCGACCGATAGGGCAGTTCGCCATAGCAATAATCAAAGTAAAGGTCTACCGGGCCGGTGAAAATCATCTCACGGTAAGGAATGAAATCTTTAATTTCTCGGTAATCGGTGTTAAGCATTATTTTGATGTTAGGATGATCCAGCATCTTTTCAAACATCCGGGTGTAACCGTGCAGCGGCATTGCCTGGAAAGTATCGGTAAAGTAGCGGTCGTCCCGGTTGGTACGAGTGGGAACGCGGGCTGTCACCGAGGCATCCAGTTCGGAAGGATCGTGGCCCCACTGTTTGCGAGTGTAGCCGCGGAAGAATTTTTCGTAAAGTTCGCGTCCTACTTTGCTAACTACCACATCTTCCGAGGTGCGGATTTGATCGCATGGCTCGGCCAGGTCTGCCAAAAATTCGGTTAGCTGGAATGAAGTTAAATTCAAGCCGTAAAGACTATTGACCGTATCTAAATTTATTGGAATGGGCAACAGTTGGCCGTCAACGCTCGCCCGCACGCGGTGCTGGTAGGGCCGCCACCCGGTAAATTGGGAAAGATAATCGAAAACTTCTGCCGAATTAGTATGAAAAATATGGGGGCCATATTTGTGTATTAACAATCCTGCCTCATCATAATGATCATAGGCGTTTCCGGCGATATGTGGACGGGTGTCAATGATCAACACCTTTTTATTAGCCTGACTTGCCAGCCGTTCGGCCAAAACACTGCCGGCGAAACCGGCACCCACAATTAAATAATCAAACAAGCTACAGCTCCTTCTCTGGGATGGATTGCTCCTATAAATATTGTTCTCAATTTCCTGGCGGTAAAATGGCCGCAGCTAACCTACCCGGTAGCCCGGTTTGGCGCGGCATTGCGCTATGTAGCAGAAACTGTTTTTGTATCTGTACATAATTTATAGCAATAAAAGTACCAGCGATTTTTAATCAAGTTTGAAAGAGTAATTATAACTATGAATTTACTGAATGTTAATAGTGTTCCAGTTATGAGTATTTACGCAACGGGAATATTGTTTAAGGCTATAGAAGAGCCTCCCCTGCTCCTACAAGCAGGACGCTGGACAGGTTGAAATCACTCAGTCGAAATGGCCCTAGCATCTAAAACCCCGTTCTGGATTAGAACGGGGTTTTATTTGGTGCTTCGGGCCAGCTTTTAGGCAGGATTGACCGCTATGCTGTCAATGAAAACGGTGCTGTCGCCCCCCTC
Organism: Chloroflexia bacterium; assembly: GCA_038206175.1. Lineage (GTDB taxonomy): Bacteria > Chloroflexota > Chloroflexia > Chloroheliales > Chloroheliaceae > 54-19. Next base: position 9,370 of record JBBRBE010000078.1, on the reverse strand, counting down.
AAGCGAGGTGAAAATTAGATAGTGTGTGCCGGGAGCGAGGTAAATTTGAATTCCAGTGAAGTCGGTGTAGCTTGAAGTAGGCCAGAAGCCACCCAGAATGGTTCCGTCTACCGCCACTCTCACGGACTGCGGGTTATTGTTAGCCCGCAGTGCGGCCTGGAAGCTCACCCGGTACCAACCGCCCGTGGAGACAACCAGATTTTGGGACGCCGAAGCGTTCGCGTCTTGCAAGAAAGCTACCTGCTGGCCCTGTGGCGCGTTCGGGTTTGCGTTGGTAAAGCCGCTACCGTTAGCAGCCAGACCAGCGTTGTTCTGGAAAGTCCAGCTAGAACCAGTAGGGCGATAGCGGAAACTATCCCACACATTAACCGGGCCAACCGCCAGTTCCTCGAAAGAGGGATCGGCTAAACTCAAACCTTTGTTTAGCAGTACCGGCCTGGCATACGCCACAATGCGGTCGGCCACGGCCTGATAACCTTTTTTGTTGGGGTGGAGCGTGCCGGTAGTATCCATCTTGCTGCCGCCCTGCTTGTTCGAGGAGTCATCGGCGTTGTTGATGAAGCGATTGGTGTCACTGGCACAGTATCCGTGACCCTGGAAAGCCGCAGCTACTCCACCGACGTAGTTCCAGCCGTTGCGAGATGCTGAATTGATAACTGTACCATTGATGTTAGGCAGTACACGGTCGGCCAGCCATTTGACCTCAACCTGAGTAACTTCAAAATAGCCCCAGGGACTCGGTAAAATGTCGTCCAGCATTCGGATGCACCGCCCTCCGTTGTCACCGGTAAGAGAGTCGGCATACTCGGTGATAAAGGTATTCTTGGGCTGAAGCTGGTTCCGAATAGCCGTGTTGAGTTGGTCGTAGATAGGATGGGCTGCCGCGAAGTCCTGGAAAATTCGTTCATCCAGCGTAACGGTGTTCGGCTGACCGGCCTGCCCGGCGAAGCGGTTCCGCACTGGATTATCGTAGCAGGTGATGTTCAGAACGCAGCTTTTGGCAATCTTCGAGAAACCCATATCGTTGCCGCCTGCGCTCATAATCAGGGCGTCAATGGGGCGGTTGTTGGCTGTACCGGGAACACGAATGGCGGCGGCAGCCTGGCTAACCTGGCTCGGCAGGTAGAAGACAGTATTGTAATCGTCACGGACTGGCTCGATGCCCCGGAAGATGCCCAGGATGCCTGAACCAACTGGCTTGGCGGGGTCGCCCGGCAAATACGGATCGCCTAGAGCCGAAACGCCATCGAAGCCAAAAGTAGAGATGGTCGCGCCGGAACAGGCGAACGAAACAAAGGTGACGCTGGTCTTAGGGTCTTCTACTTCCAGGGCGTAAGCGGCTTTAGAGGCGGCGGAATTGGCCGAACGGTGGCAGCGCGGGCTTTGCCACCGAACAGCCTGGTTGTCACTTTTTTCGACGTCCGGCGCACCTTCGCCCGAACCGTAGGAGTCGCCCAGAGCCAGGATAAAGATGTCCTTTACCGTGACAAGCTGGCTGGCAAGGGAGTGAAAGATCGTACCATCGAGATTTTTGACGGTCAGACCGACGTTATATCTCGCCTGGGCCGGGAAATTAAAGTTAAAGTAACAACTGCGTTTCGTAGTAACTTGACCCTGCACATTCCATTCGTAAATATAGTCGGTCTGGACGTTGTTATAGCTTTTATCGCGCTCAAGCTGGGTCAGACAGCCGTTGAAACCGAGCCAGAAGCCGGTCGGGTGAATGTATTCCGGGTTGTAGCGGTTTTCGCTTTCGTTCCAATACCAACTACTGATTACACCGCCACCGCCGTTGTAACGGCGACGGGCTTCCCAATCGAAGCCGGTTCCCACGACCTGAGCTTCGATGCCACTGGTCGGAATAGCCCAGGTTGTGCCGGGTGGGTCGGGCGGCGGATCGGTAGGTTCTATGGGGAGGGCCATTGCCGGGCTAACATCCAGGTTTAACAGCAGCATGGCTGTCAGCAAACCGATCAGGGCCAGGCTTAAAAATCTGGTAGCCCGGTTGTAATTTGCTTTTATCTTGGTAGTCGTTTTGGTAGTCATTTTGAAGGGACTTCCTTTCTGCTCTGCACTCTTTTCTATTCTTCTTTATTTCTTACTTCTTGTATTTGCGAAGTCGTTAGTTGGGTTCGACTTTGCCGGTCGGTTCCTTTACTACTAACTTCTAGCTGTTCGTCGGTAGCCTTTCCTTTCCTTCCTTTCCTTTCAGGCCCAGCAACATCCTAAAGCCAACCGCCGTTTTGAGCATTACTCCTTAGAGCTATTGAAGAGAGCTATGCCTGAGAGCTACAGGCAGAAGGGGTGGATAGCTCTTTCGGTGTGGAGCTAAAGGGATTTTTCGCTTGCAGATAGGAGCGATAAACCTAAAATAAAGAAGCCGAGGGCCACTAGCTCTCGGCTTCTTTATTTCACTACTTATACTTAACTTACAGACCGCACTGACTAAACCCTATCGGGGTAGCCGGTGATCTTCTGGATTTCAAGGTAGAGCGGCTGGAGTTTTTGATACATTTCAAGGTAAACTCTCTTATATAGCTGGTCATAGGTTGCCTGAGCCGAAGGGTTGGGAGTAAAGACCGGGCCAGGGCCGAGACGGGTCATTTCCTTGACGGCACTTTTGAAATCCGGGTGCAATTTCAGGCCGACCGCCGCCGCCACCGCCGCTCCTAATATCGAAGTCTCGGTGGTGTGGAGGCGGGCGACCGGCAGACCGAAGATGTCGGCGGTCAATTGCAGAGCCGCTTCGCTCCGCGCTCCGCCGCCGGAAACCCGCAGTTCGGTTATTTTAACGCCACTGCGCTTTTCGGTGCGTTCTTTACCCTCGCGCAAAGCGTAAGCCAGCCCTTCCAGAATAGCCCGGTAGAGGTGTGAGCGGGTGTGAATTTCGCCAAACCCGATAATTGCTCCTTTCGCTTCCGGCCCCAGCACCTTAAAACCAGGCATCCAGTAGGGTTGCAAGGTCAGGCCCATACTGCCGGGCGGCACGCAGTTAACCAGTTCGTCGAACAATTCCTCGGCCTCGATGCCGCGTGAAGCCGCCACCTGCCGCTCGTGCAGAGCAAACTCGCGCTTGAACCAGCTTACCATCCAGTAGCCCCGCTTTACGTCTACCTCCGGGTTGAAAGTGCCGGGAACCGGGCCAGGGTAGGGCGGCAGCATGGGAATGACTTCCAGGTATTTGGAATGAGTGGTATTGAGGGTGGCGGTGGTGCCAAAGCTGAGGCAGCCGATCTGTGGTTCGAGACCGCCCGAACCCAGCACTTCACAGGCTTTGTCACTGGCGGCGGCGATTACCGGGAGGCCGACCCGAATGCCAGTAGCCTGGGCCGCCTGAGGGGTAATCTGGCCCAGCATTTCACCGGGTTGCACCAGTTCGGGCAGGCAGTCGCGGTCGAGCGGGATGGCCTGCCATCGCCAGTCCCGTGGCCCGGCCCAATTCGCCCGTTTGACGTCGAAAGGTAAATAACCGACCTGGCTTGCCACCGAATCTACAAACCGCCCGGTCAGGCGGTAAGTTAGATAGCCCGAAAGCAACAGAAATTTGTGGGTGCGCGTCCAGATGTCGGGCTGGTTTAACCTGATCCAGTTGGCTTCGGCTTCGGCCTGGACGCGAGTAATATCCCGCTCCAACCGCAGCGTTTTGAACAACACGCCCCAGGTTCCCTTGACCGGCGTAACTCCCCTGGCAAGGCGTTGGTCGAGCCAGATTATAGCCGGACGCAGTGGCTTGCCCTCGCGGTCAACGTTAACGACCGTGCCGCGCTGGGTAGTCAGGGCCATCCCGCGAATGGCTTCGGGCGGCACGGGACAGGTTTGCCAGAGTTCCTGGCAGACCTGGCAAAGCTCTTCCCAAAAATAGTCCGGGTTTTGCTCGGCCCAACCGGGTTGAGCCGAAAAATAAGGCTCAATCGTGCGCCGGGCAATCGTCACCGGGTTGCCCCGCAAGTCAAACACGCCCGCTCGAATGCTCTGCGTGCCGTGATCAATCGCCAGCAGATAATCTTCTTTAAGGCTCATATTTTAAGGCTCATGATAGTTAAAGGTTTCCTTTTTATTAGTTTTAAACTCGTTAGAGGTTAGTCGCCGCCGGGTGAGCGAGTGGGTAGGCTGTAATGAGTATGCCATAATTTCAGATAAGCGGCTTCTTCCGCTTCCCAGCGCGAGTCGTCCCAACCGAGTTCGGGCTGGCAAATGGGCCGAATCTGGGGCAGCAGAGCCTGGCCGCCCCCGTGCAGCAGCAGACCTATTCGCAGGCGGCGCAAGAGCAAATCGTCCAGGTGAATTACCCCTTCGGCGCGGGCAGCCCAGCGCAATTCGGCCCACAGGTAGGGCGTCCCCGGCATCGGAGTTAGTTCGCCCGCTCCGGCACCTTCGACCAGAGCAATCGCTTCCGGCCCATAGCGTCCGGCCAGGCGGTAGCGCAGTTCTTTAGTCAGGGGCAAACCCTCCGGCCAGGTCAGGTTCAGGGGAGCAAAAGCTGGAAAATTCGGGATAGCTTTAAGGCCGGGAAACCGGCTGATTACCTTTTTAAGGGCTTGCCGGGCGATCAGCCGAAAAGTGGTCAGTTTGCCGCCGGTGACGGTCAGGAGGCCGTTTTCTTGCCAGAGGGTGTAATCGCGTGGCTCCTCGGACGGGTTAAGCGTCTCCTCAGAATTGCTACTGACTATCGGGCGCACCCCGGCCCAGGTCGAAACTACCTCGTCCAGGTTCAAGTCCAGGCCGGGAAAGAGCGATTGGGCTGCCGCCAGCAGGTAATCGGCCTCTGCCGGGGTGATCCGGGGTTCGTCTTCCAGCCCCTCGGTATGGTCGAGGTCGGTTGTTCCGACGAGCGTAACGCCTTCCCAGGGGGCGATCATTACCATACGACCATCCTGGGGATGCGGAAAGCTGATCGCCTGGGCCACCGGCACGCGCCAATACTCGAATATAAGATGGCTGCCGCGCAAAGGGCGTAGATGCTGGTTGCGCCCCTCTTTCTTCGGCCCCTGTTCGGTGTCGGGTTGAGCGGGAAGTTGCTTCCGCAGGGTATCCGCCCAGGCTCCAGTCGCATTTATAACGACGCTGGCCCGCACTTCGGCCCTTCGTTCGCTGAGCCGGTCTTGCAGTTGCAGCCCGCAAACCTGACCCGCCGCGTCGAACAGTAGGCCAGTAGCCGGGGCGTAGTTCAGAGCTACGCCCCCGGCCCTGACTGCCTCGCGCAGCAATCGTAAGACCAGGCGGGCATCGTCGGTCTGGGCGTCGGTGAAGCCAAAGCCTCCCTCCAGACCTTCCTGCCGCAGGTGAGGCGCGAGCAGGTCGAAGCGTGGCCGGGCATAAAATCGCCGACTGCGCCGCCCGGCCAGTCGGTCGTACAGAGCCAGGGCCAGGCTCGTTTCGAGGTGGCGGGGCCGCTTTCCCTGGTATTGCGGCAGCAAAAACCCCAACGGTTCGACCAGTCCCGGCGCAGCCCGCAAAAGATGTTCGCGTTCCCGCACCGACTCGACCACCAGCCGAATCTGGCCCTGGCTAAGATACCGCAGGCCACCATGCACCATTTTGGAGGAGCGGCTGGAAGTACCCCAGGCAAAATCGCGCCCTTCGACCAGCAAAGTTTTGAGGCCCAGGCGGGTGGCTTGTTGCAAAAGTCCGGCCCCGGTAATACCGCCGCCGACAATAATTAAATCCCAACTCTGGCCTAGCCCAGACCAGACCTCCTCGCGCCAACCAGTTTGCCACATGTGTTTAAGCTTTCTGCGCTAAATTCGGTTCTTTCGATTGCAAAAGCGTTTTGCCGGGATTTAACATTCCTTCCGGGTCGAACTGGCGGTAAAGAGCCTCGATTGCCGCCAGACCCAACTCGCCTTTTTCCGCCCCCAGATAGGGTGCGTGGTCGAGGCCAACGCCGTGCTGATGGCTGATCGTGCCGCCTCCGGCTACAATCGCCCGGCTTGCCGCACCTTTGAGGGTCTGCCAGCGCGAGAGCGTTTCGTCCGGGTCGGCGGCCAGGCGGAAAATAAAGGTAGTGTAGAGGCTCGAACCTTGCGGGTAGAAATGACTCAGGTGGGTAAAGACGTGAACACGCTCGTTCTGTTCGGTCAGAGCCTCACGCAGGGCTTTTTCCAGGCGGGCCAGCAGAGCCGGAACGTTCGACCAATTGGTAGCCGTTTCGACCGTATCTACCGCCCAGCCGTTTTCCCACAGGCTGTTCCGCAGGTAGGGCAGCCGAAAGCGTGATTTTTGCCACTGTTTGCCAAAGATTGCTCCCAGCGGCCCTAACCCCAGGCCGTCGTTTTGCCGGATGATCTCGAAGGCCAGTTTCCGGCCCGCCTGGGTCAGCCTGGACGGCCCGCTCAGGCCCAAAAGCAAGAGGCATCTCTGGTCGGAGGCTCCCCGCCAGCGCAGCCATTTGTCCAGCCCGGCCAATCCCCGACTCGGCCCGGCCAGAGCTAAATTTGTAGCGGTCTCCCCGGCAGTGCTGAGGCGCAGGAGCGAAAGCGGGAGACCCGCCTGCACAAGCTGACGACCGGCCTGAGTGCCGCGCTCGAAATCGGGAAAAAAGACGCCCATAAATTCTTCGTGCGGAGGCAACGCGGAAATCCGCACGGTCGCCCGCGTCAGGATACCCAGATGCCCCTCCGACCCCAGCACCATCTCGCGCAGATCGGTGGCGGCGGCGGAAGCCGGAAACGCCGGAATCTCAAGAAGGCCACGCGGGGTGTGCAACTGACCGCCCGCAAATAATCGTTCGATCCGGCCATAGTAGAGCGATTGCTGACCGCTAGAACGGGTAGCGATCCAGCCACCGAGGGTCGAAAGTTCAAAAGATTGGGGAAAGTGGCCGAGGGTAAAACCGTGCGCCCGTAAAGCCGCTTCGAGATCGGGGCCGACCACGCCCGCGCCGAAAGTTGCCAGGCGGCTTTCGGGGTCGAGGCTGTGCAAGTGGTTGAGCCTGCTCAGGTTGATCGTCAGTACCGGCTTATCCTGGGGTTGCGGGTTGATGTGGCCGACCACGCTGGTGCCGCCGCCGTAGGGAATGACCCGGCAATTCCATTGGCGGGCCATGCCTAGCAGTTCGGCTACCTCCTCATCGCTGGTGGGATAGGCCACGCCATCGGGCAGAACCAGCCCGCGACCGCTCCGCAAAGCGATCAGGTCGGGTAGGCTTTGACCGCGAGCGTGGCGTAGCCGTTCGGTTGGGTCGGCAGAAATCAACCGATGCGTGGGTAGGGTCGCCAGAGTGCGGGCGGCTTCTTCGACTAGCCGGGCCAGGCTCAGGTCTTGCGGCTTCGTTCCGGCCCCGCAGACCTGGGTTAGAAAATCGGTCAGGTGCTGGCTCAGGGGATAATTTACTGCGGCCTCTCCCCAGCCGTTTATACGTCTCACTGTCTGGTCTCCTGTCGGGTAAGGCGAATTACATTATAAGATGCCCAGTTTGTTGGCGGCAGCCACGGCTCCGGTGCGCGAGTCGACTTCCAACTTTGCCAGGATGCGGCCAACGTGAATCTTGGTGGTGTGAAGGCTGATCACCAGTTGGTCGGAGATAGCCTGATTGCTGGCCCCGGTGGGCATCAGTTGCAACACCTCGAACTCTCGCGGCGTGAGTATCTCGCCGTTGCCCAGGGCTAAAGCTCCTTTAGCTTTCTCGACTGCGACCGCAGGCGCAGGTGCAAGGGTCGGGACTGGACTAGAACCAGAAGCCAGGGCCGGAGTAATTGTGCCTGGGAGACTCGGCCCACCTGGGCCTGTCAGCAATTTCTGGATATAGTGGGTCAATCCTTCTGGCTGGTTCTGGCTGGTCTGTTCTAACTTTGCCAGTAGTCCGGCCATCGGCAGCCCCTCGTTAAGAAAGAGCCGCACATAACCTTCCGGTTGAGCCAGACCCAGAGCCGTCTCCAAACCTTCCAGGGCGCGGTCGCTGGCTCCTTCCAACTCGTAAGCCAGGCTTTGCAGTGTCAGAGCCTCGATCACCCGCCCGGTTTGACCACCGGCCCGGCTCGTTTCGAGGATATTTTGCAGGAACGATTGAGCTTTCTTCAAGCTAAGCTGATCGCCTTCCTGTCGGGCCAGGCCCAGCCAGACCCGCACGAGCGTAAAATACTCAAAATCAAAGTCCGGGTTAAGTTTTTGCAAAAGGCGCGGGGCGGCTTCCTCTGCCCAGCTTCGAGTCGCTTCCAGCGCACCTTGCCCCAGCCTTAGCCGGGCCTGGTATGCTTCCAGCCGATCTTGCATATCGCGGGAAATGCCGGGACGGATCAGTTGGGCCGCTGCGTGCAGACTTTCGTTAGCGGCCTGGAACTCGTTTCGGCTTTGATAAGCCAGAGCCAGCCCTAACTGAGCTTGAAAGACGTGGTTGATCAGGCCACCGGGTTTACCAAGCGCAATGGCTCGCTCGAAATGTTCGATTGCCCGCTCGGTTTCGTTCCATTCCACCAGCACCCGCCCCAGCCCGGCGTAACCTACCGAAGCCCCTGGCAAAGCGCGGCCATCCGGGGTGGTGGCCAGTTGGATTGCCTGGCGGTTAGTCTCGGCGGTAGCCGGAAGCTGGCCGTTAGCACTTTGCAATTCCACTAATTCGGATAAGCCGGAGAGCGTAAGCAGCATATTATGGTCGGCACGAGCCAGCCGAACAGCCTCGGCTATAGCAGTCTGGGCAACTCCGTTCTGACCGAGGCTTTTGTAAATCTGGCCGCGCAATTGAAGCAATAGTCCACGGGCCAGAGTGTGAGGCGGGGCAGTTTGAGCCAGCGTTTCGTCGCAAAGAGTTCTAGCTTGCTCAAATTCTTGCTTTTCTACTAGCAATCTCGCCCGCAAACAGCCCGTCTCGCTCAGCCAGCTATGCTCCTGGATCGAATAAACCCCCGGTTTCGCCGCCACAAACTCTTCGATGTAGGTCAAATACTGGTTGGTAGTTTCAAAATCGTTTTGGAACCAGTACAACCAGGCCGCCGCCACACAAATTACCGGGCGGGTCTGGCGGTACGCGAGGGGCAGAGCTAGAATCCAGTTGAGGTAGGTGGTTAGCTGGCTGCTTGCCACCATTGGAAAATAATTTCGTTCGATTAAATCCGCCGCTCCTTCATAGTCTCCGGCAGCCAGAAGATGCGTAATGGCTTCGCCGTTAGCATTTTGCTCGATGTACCACCGGGCCGCCTGGCGGTGCAACTCGGCTACTTCTGAACCGTATTTGTGGGCCAGTTGCGCCTGCAAATACTGGCCGAAGAGGTGATGATAGCGATACCAGCCACATTCTTGATCGAGCGGAACCAGGAACATATTGAGGTGTTCCAGGCTTTGCAGCATGGCTTGCCCGTCCGCGCAGCCGGTCAATCTTTCGACCAGTCGCGCATTTAGCCGCTCCAGAATAGAAGTGCGCAAGAGGAAATCTTGC
>JBBRBE010000077.1:0-27717 GCA_038206175.1 Chloroflexia bacterium | reverse complement strand
GGATGGCGCGGACTTCTCGGCCTCGATTGTGGTCAAGAAGGGCGCGACGGCGGTAGCCGGGACGATTGCGGCGGACGGTAACGCTCGGTTGGTTTTCACGCCGACTGCGCCTCTGACTGCCGGAAGCTATACTGTCACCGTCAACAAGGTCAAAAGCGACCTGGGCGGAGATAGTGTGCCGATGCAGTCGCCCTACAGCTTCACCTTTACAGTGAGCTAGGCTCAAACCTTCAAAGCCGGGTAGCTTTCCAAGCTGTCCGGCTTTTTAGATTCTAAATTTGTAACTATTCAGCCAGCCTCGCTGCTGAATAGTTACCCAAGTTTTAATATAAGTTTGAGTAGAAGCAACAAAATAACCTGTTTCGTTACACTATGGTAATAGTAAACAGGTTGACGTTCGGGACTTTGTAAGGCACAATATGTCTAGTAAAAATGTAAGTAAATATGCTCTAAAGAATAAATTTCTTCTACAAAACCTGCTTGACCGAAAGTTCTAAGTTTGTTCAAGAGGTCTCTTGAGCTAATTATCGAGAGTTAATAACTGTTCACTTTATCAGACCTGCCCAGTGCGATAAAACGTTCAGACTTAACATTTACTAAAATTTTGCTTATTAGATCGTTTAGTCACTTTCGTTTATTGCCGAATCAAGTTATTCGCTCAATCGAGATTTTATTAGCTATTCCCGAAGGGAAACTGTTATGCTTACGAGTTCAAGGCCTGTTTCTTCCGACGAAACCGTTCGCCTAGAAGCGTTATACCGCTTGCATATACTCGATACGCCACCGGAAGAACGCTTCGACCGGCTGACACGGTTAGCCGCCCGCACGTTGGGGATGCCCATTGCGCTGGTTAGCCTGAGCGACCAGGAGAGGCAATGGTTCAAGAGCCGTTACGGGCTGGATGTACCTGAAATTCCGCGCAGCGTGGCTCCTTGCGTGCTGGCGATCCAGCACGACGAATTGCTAGTAATCGAAGACGCCTTGCTCGATCCTCGTCTTGCGACTAATCCTTTAGTGGTGGATGGGCCAAAAATCAGGTTTTACGCCGGGCAACCGCTCCAAACCGCCAGTGGTCACAAAATTGGTACCCTTTGTGTAATTGACACCCAGCCCCGCCAGCTTAGCGAAAATGACCGGGCCACCCTGCTAGACCTGGCCTTGCTGGTTCAATCCGAGCTAAATGCCGTCGAGCTAAACCAGCTACTCCACAAACAGGCTCAAACCGAAAGCTGGCTGCGCGAGAGCGAAGCCCGGTTCCGGGTGATGGCCGATACCGCCCCGGTCTTTATCTGGATGAGTGGCCCGAATGGTAAAAATATTTTTGTGAATAAAGGCTGGCTAGAATTCACCGGGCGGCGGTTAGAGCAAGAACTGGGCGAAGGTTATGGTGAAAGCTTTCATCCGCTCGACCGGCTACGGGTTTGGCCGGTACTGATGACCTCGATGGAAAGCCGCCAGAGCTTCGAGTTTGAAATGCGTTTACGACGCTACGACGGGGTATATCGCTGGATGTTAGCGCGGGGAGTGCCACGCTACACTGGCGACGGTGAATTTGTTGGCTTTATTGGTTCCTGTATAGATATTGACGACCGTAAAGTTAGCGAAGAAGTTTTAGCTCGTAGCGAGCAGCAATACCGCACGCTGGCGCATCATTTTCCGGGTGGAGCGGTTTTTCTTTTCGACCGCGACTTACGCTATCTGGTAGCCGACGGCGAGAGCCTGGGGTTAGTTGGCATGAGTCGGGAGCAAATCGAGGGCCGTACCTTATGGGAAGTTTTACCACCAGAGATTGCGGCCCAGCTTGAATTTCCTTATCGGGCCGCCCTGGACGGTGAAACGTATCGGGGTAAATCTTCCTTCGGGGAGCGCATTTATGATATGCAAATTGTCCCGGTTAGAAATGAGCAGCAAGAGGTTTTCGCGGCTATGTGCGTTGTGCTTGACATAACAGAGCAGCACGAAGCCCAGGAAGCTCTCAAAAGGAGTACCGAGGAATTACGGCAGGCTCAGAAAATGGAAGCCATCGGTCGCCTGGCCGGTGGAATAGCCCACGATTTTAATAACATCCTGACGGCCATTATGGGTTGCGCGGAAATGGCTCTTTACCAGCTTGAGCCGACCGATCCGATACACGAAGACCTGGTGGAAATCCTGAGCAGCAGCCAGAGGGCGGCGGCGTTGACCAGCCAGTTGTTGACCTTTAGCCACCGGCAAGTTGTGCGGCCTCGTCCCCTTAGTTTGGGCGAACTGGTGCAAAGCACTCAGAAATTGCTACATCGGTTGATCGGCGAAGACATAGCCCTGACTACCAGCCAGGCTCCAGGCGGCGATGATACGGTACTGGCCGATGCCGGGCAACTTGAGCAGGTAATTCTCAACCTGGCGATCAATTCCCGTGACGCGATGCCTGATGGCGGTCGCCTGAATATTGAGGTGCAATCGCTTAAGTTGGAAGTAGCTTTTACTTCTTCGTATCAGCAAATTCCGGCGGCCCAATATGTGGTCTTGACCGTAAGCGATAGCGGCAATGGGATTGCGCCGCACATACTTTCCCAGATTTACGAACCGTTCTTTACTACCAAAGAAATTGGCAAAGGCACCGGCCTGGGCCTGGCGACGGTTTATGCCATCGTCACTCAGCATAAGGGCTATATTACGGTTTCCAGCCAGGTAGGGGTGGGAACCACTTTCAAAGTCTACCTGCCGCGCCACTCCGCCGCTCTGCCTGCCCTGTCACCTACCATCCGGCCTGCCTATTCCCGGCTCGCTAAAGTGGTTTCCGGGCCGGTGATCCTGGTGGTCGAAGACGACGACGCAGTGCGGCAACTGACCTGCCGGATACTCCAAAATCACGGCTATGCCGTTATAGAGGCACGCCGGGTGAGTGACGCGCTGGCTTTGTGCGAGGCTAATAATTACAACTTCCAACTGGTTCTAACCGACGTGGTGATGCCGGATATGAACGGTAAGCAAATGGTCAGTCTGCTAAAAGCCGCCCAGCCGAACTTGCAGGTGCTTTACATGTCCGGGTATAGCGAAGGTATTATCACCCGGCACGGTATCGTGGAAGGGGATGTTAAGCTGATTCAAAAGCCGTTTAGCAGCCACGACCTGTTATCCGCCATCAAGGGTTTGCTAGAAGCTGATTTTAGCTAACCCAGCAGCAGCGCGTCGGCCAGGAAGCGGTCGGGACTGCGGACGCCCGGCGGCAGATAAAAGTAACCGCCGCCAATGCAAAAAAGGTACTCGTCGAGGTCCTGTGCGCCGGTATTGGCCTGGGGAAAGTTGCGGTTCGTCATGTAGTTGCGTTTGACGAACTCGAACTGTTCTTCGACGTTGCGGCAAAAGCCCATAAAAAGAAACCCGGCATCCAGAAGGCCGCTTTTGTCCACCCCGTTCATGTAGAGGTAGCCGCGCCGCAGTATCCGCCGTTTTTCGCTCTCTGCGCCCAGACGAGGGTTAGCCTTGCGAATGTGCGAATCGAGCGGCACCTGCTCTCCGGCGGCATCCTGGTCGAATTTAGCCGGGTCGGTTTCCTTGTCTTTACCCAAAACGGCCCCGGTGGTTTTATGCCGCCCTATCGAAGATTCTTGCTGGTTGAGGGTCAGCCGATCCCAGCGTTCGATCTGCTCGCGGATGAGCCGCACCGCCGCATAGGTGCCGCCCTGCGCCCAACTCGGCTCGTCCGCGCCCGCCCAGACTAAATTCGACATAAGTTCGCTATCTTTAGTATCGAGATTGGAAGTGCCGTCTTTGAAACCGAGCAGGCCACGGGCTTTGGCCTGACCCGGCCCGGCCTCGACAAAGCGTTGAAAGCCCGGTTGCATCCAGAGCGGGCTAAGCTGGCCTTTGGTTGCCCGCAAGATGTCCCGCAGAGCGTGCAGATTGTAGATCGGGTGGTCGCTGCTGATTTGCAGGAATAAGTCGCCGTCTGTCATGGCCGGATTCAGGCGGTCGCCCGCCAGGTCACGCGGCATCGGTTTGAGGGCGATGGGACGTTGAGCGGCCAGACCAAAACGGTCTTTGCCGGTCTGCTCGAAAAGCGAGGCTCCCAGCCCGACCGTAATCGCCAGCCGACCTTCGCGCAACGGCTCGAAACCCAGTTCGCCCGTGTTATGGGGCGGAAAATCAGGGTTTTCTTCTCCGGCAGTGCCGATGGCTCCCCCCATCAAGGTCTGAGTGCGGGCGGTAAGCGTCTTGAACAGATTGACCAGTTCGTTTCGATCCGACGAAAGCACATCCAGGGCCACTAATAGCACCGCTTCGGGCGGGTCGGTAATTATCCCGGCCTGATGAACGCCTTCAAACGGCAGCAAGGTCGAGGCGGTCGGGCTATTGTGGACGGTAATGCTGCTGCCGCCGGTTGGCGCGGTGGCCGGGCTAGCTTCCCCGGCTTTAAACCCGGCGACGGTCGCGGCACCTCCGGCCACCGCGCCCGCCGTCGCCAGACCCAACGCTTTTAAGACGGTGCGCCGATTCATTTCGGACATTGCTGCATCCTCTCCGTGATAAAGCCGCTCGTGAAGCAAGGGTGAGCCTTACTTTCACGGGCGGCTTTATTTCAAATAGGCTTTTAGACTTTCAGGCCAAGTGTCCCGCTGACCCGGCTAAAGGCATCGGCCAGGGCTTCGACTTTCTGGGCCAGGATTTTACGCGTTTTGTCGTCTACCTTTGTGTAATCGGTTGCCACGCCCTGTGCGTCGAAAAGCGGGGCAATGGCTTTCTCGACTTCGCTCAGGCGGTTTTGTACCTCGGTGTGGAGAACGGCGTTGCGCTGCTGCACGAAAGGCCCGTAGGTGTCGTAGACGAATTTAGCACTTTGCAGATTGGCCCGGAAATCGTTAAGGTCGGTACGGCTGTAGCGTTCTTCTTCGCCGGTAATTTTCCCGGCCTGGATTTCTTCGATCAATTCCGCCGCCCCGCCGATAGCCACCACCGGGTCAATCGTCATTTTCTTGATCTCGTCGCGCAGAGCCGTCACGTCTTTAACCAGGCCGTCGGCCAGTTTGTCGGTACGTTCGTCCAGCTTGCCGTCCACAAAGATCGCTTTTTCGAGCGGATGAAAGCCGGTCCAGTTTGGGTCGGTTTCGCCCTGGGGAAAAGCATCGGGGCGGGCGTCAATCGCAACGTCAAAATCTTTGAAGGCTTCGGCCAGGAATTCGACCGATTCGTAGTCGAAGCGAGCGACGGTATAGCCGGTTTTAGCTTTTGCCAGGTCGCGGGCCTTAACTGCCGCCGCGAAATCGCCGGTAGTTTTGACCAGGCCATCCGTGCGCGACATGAGGTATTCGCTGACTTTGCTGGTTGCGGCTTCGACCTCGGCTCCGCTAATGGCCGGGACTTTCGCCACGGCGACAGGTTTGGCAGTCTCGGCAGCCTTCACACTCGCGCCGTAGGTGGATTGCAAAGTTGCCAGCAGTGGTAGCACGTCTGCCGAAACCGGCTTTTCGTTCCGCAATAGTTCCCGGCCTACTTTGGTCATGGCCTGTTCGATGTCGCGATAGGCTTCTTTCGAGCGGGTGCGGACAATGCTTTCTACGTCGTACCAGCCATCGTCAAAAGCCTTATAAGCTTTTCTGGCTCCTTCCAGGTCGTCCTTTTTAAGAGCCGTTTCGGTTTCGCTTAGCCGGGCGTTCAGGGTTCGCAGGGCGGCCAGTTCGTCGCTATTACTGGCTCCGCTCGTTGCGGCGGCGGTGGTTTTAGCCGGGCCGGGGCTAGTTGGGGCCGGAGTCGGGTCGCTGCCGCAAGCCGCCAGGGTCAAAGTCAGCAGTCCGGCCAGAGCCAGCAGGTTAAAGGTATAAGAAGTTTTGCGAGTCATCTTTCCCCCTTTTTTCTACGTGCTACCGATCTCTACCTACCTGACCGAGCCAACAGTTTCGCGCTCTGGAGCCTCAGCCGGCGCGACTTCTTTGGCGTTGCGGAAGCGACCCCAGAGCAACACTCCCAGGCCGACCAGCAGCAAGGCAAGTTGTGCCAGGGTGGTTTCCCAGGTCGGGTACATTCCCAGGAAGCCGTTTTGAGGCAGGTAAGTCTCGCTGGTGCTGGGCAATACTTTGGCAATTTGCAGAGCGTGGACGCCCATTCCGATAAACTTGAAGCACAGGAAGAATACCAGCAAGCTTGCGACCCGGAAGAAGGGGCCGATGGGCAGGCGCAACCCGACGACTACCATCAGGATACCCAGGCCGACCAGCACGACTGCGGCAATGCCAATGCCGATCAGGAGGTCGCTCAGAGTGATCGAAGGGCCAATACCCAGGTAGAAAAGGGCGGTTTCGGCTCCTTCTCGGAAGATTGCCAGGAACGCCAGGAGTGCCAGACCCGCGACGCTGCCCGACGCCAGGGCTGCCGTGCTGCGCTGCTTGATGTAGCGTTGCCAGGAGGCGGCACTTGATTTGCTGTGCATCCAGTAGCTCACATAGAGCAACATTACGGCAGCCACCAGCCCGACCGATCCTTCGATCAGTTCGCGGTTGCTGGCGTTGATTGCGCTGCTGAAAACAAGCTGAATTCCCAGGGCCAGCGCAATGCTTACCAGCAGACCGGCCCCAACTCCAAGCCAAATCCAGGGCTGCTTGTCCGAGTTACCCGATTTCTTGAGAAAGGTCAGGAGGGCCACTACCACCAGCAAGGCTTCCAGCCCTTCTCGGAGTAAAATAGCCGTTGCATCGAAAATACCGTAGCTGGCGGCGTCCTTATAAGGTTCGAGCCGGGTGGTCATTCGCTCCAGCACTGCCCGCGCTTCGGGCGATTTTGCTTCCAGCAGGTTGTAGGCCAGGGCCATATCGGTTTCGGTCAGGGTGTAAGCGTCCGCCGAACGGGTTTTAACCTGTCCTTCTACATCCGGCCAGACTTCCTGAAATTCCTTGATCTCGGTGGCCGCCCCCGCCCATTCGCCTTTAGCCATCAAAGTCCGCGCTTCGCCTAGCTTTTCGAGCAGGGTCGCTACGTTCGCGTTGCTGGCGGCTTTGGTGGCATCGGCGGCAGGCGCAGTAGCGGGAGTGCCTTTGCTGAAAGCTTCATTAGTCTGGTCCAGGGCTTCCAGCGTGGCGATGACGCTGGCGGAGTCTGCCGGGTTTTTGGCGAGAGCGTCTTCGACAGCCCGCATTTTAACTTCGATAGCCTTGTAGGTTTCCTTCGACCTGGTGCGAACTCCTTCTTCGACCTCGAACCAGGCGTCGTCGTAAACTTTGTAAAGCCGGTTGGCTTCGACCAGATTTCCGGTACGGGCCGCGGCCAGGCTTTTTTCAATGTTGGTGTTTATGCGAGAAAGGTCTTCCTCAGGAGTGGCGGCCAGGGCCGGTGCTACTTGCATTGCACATAGGACAATAAGCAGCAAGAAGGCCGCAAATTTGAACCAGCCCATTCTGGCTGGCAGGCGAGAAGCAATCGGCATTGGTTTCCTCTGACTGATTAGTTGGGCCAGTTGAACCTGAACTTACCAGGATGGGCTGGTTCAAGTAACCGGCGATTCTTAGAGCAATTCACGCTTAGAATAGCTCAGGCTTGATATTAGCATAACCTAATAATCTGTGTGTGTCAAGCCTACAATTTCTCAGTTTCTCAGGCCGGGTCTTTTTATTGCAAATACTACCCGGATCGGCTAAACTTGCCTTGAAGAATCAGATAAACGAGGTGGAAAGTTTCCTGGGAGAGCGTAAACGACGCCCCTGGAACCAGAATTAAAGTTAAAGCAAAGGATTTGAGCATTGCCTGGCCCTGGAACCGAGCAAAATAACGAGGCGGCGGAACTGGCCGAAATTCAACGCCTTTTAGAGGAAGGGCAAGCGGCCCTGGATGCGGCGACCGATCTGCCTTCGGCCCAAAGCCTGACCCGTTGCGACGAGGCTTTGAGCTTCTTCAAGCGGGCGCGAGAACTGGCGGGCGATCATCCCGAAATGATGCGGACGACCAAACTGGCGGTCGCGGCGGCTCTAAGCCAGCGCGGGCATCAGCATCGCTACGCCCGCGATTACAGCGCATCCCTGGCCGATCTGTCTCAGGCTTTGCGGCTGAACCCCGATAACGCCGAGGACTATTACTACCGGGCCATGAGTTACCTGGCCAAAGGCGATACTCGCCTGGCCCGTACCGATCTGACCGAGTATTTGCGGCGTGGCACGAACGATTACCTGCGCGACGCGGCCCGCGACCGCCTGTCGGCCCTGGTACCGGGCAAAGACGAGCCACAAGGGGCTACTACCGCTCACTGGCGCACCGAAGGAATGCGACTTAATTCGCTGGCGGCGTTAGCGGCTAATCCGCGTGAGGGCGGCCCGGATTGGGCGAAGGCGGTGGCTCTGTACAACAAAGCTATCGAAGCTTTTAACCGAGGGCTGGAAACCAATTCCGCCGATATGATGACCAAATTAGGCTTGCTGGCGGCCTTAACCGAGCAGGCCGAAGGCTACCGCCAGATGGAAGAATACGATCTGGCCCTGGAAAACTACGACCGCGCCCAGGCTGTCCGACCCAATCCCCGCTTTATTTTTCTCAGGGCTGAAACCCTGCTCCAGACGGGGCATAAATCGCTGGCACGGCAGGCATTTGAAGAGTACCTGCGGGTTGGCGACGACCCATCGCTCAAGGCGGCGGCCCAGAAAGGGCTGGCTGCTTCTCTCGCCAAAGATAGTGGAGCTAAACGCTGATGCTTTCGGTGGCCCTGGTGGTTGTTAGCTATGGTTCGGCTTCTTTCTTGCCCGAATGTTTGCGGACTCTTTTTGAAAACGTCGCCTCTTATTCCCAATGCCAGGTGGCCCTGGTTGAAAATAACCTTGATGCAACGGCCCGGCGCGAGACGGCGCGAGAAGCCCGGCCTTTTTTTAAGCGTGGGTTGCAGTATTTCGAGGCTCCGGCTAATCTGGGTTACGCGGGCGGAGCCAACTGGGGTTGGGAAAAACTAGGGCCAGCCGATATTCATGCCGTAGTGAACCCGGATATGAGCTTCCCGGCCTCCTGGCTCGAACGGTTTGTGGCTCCTTTTGCCCGCGATCCGGCCATCGGGGTTGTCGGGTGCAAGCTAACGGCAGCAGACGGCTCGATCCAGCACGCCGGAGGTCTTTTGCGGAAAGGGTTGGCTCTGGCCGAGCATTTCGGGGCGGGCGAACCCGACGACGGACGCTGGAACGAATCAGGAGCCGTCGAATTTGTAACCGGGGCCGCGCTGGCTCTTTCGGAGGCGGCCTGGCAAAGTCTGGGCGGTTTCGACCCGGCTTACTTTCCCGGTTATTACGAGGACGTTGATTTGTGCTGGCGGGCGCGTCAGGCCGGGTTTAAGGTCTGGTACGAGGGTGCGGCTTCGGCACAGCACTATGAAGGCGGCAGCTTTGGGCGGTCGGCAACTTATTACCTGACCCTGCACCGCAACCGCCTCCGCTTTGTGCTGAACCATTTCAGCACGGCTCAACTACTTGGCGAGTTTCTCCCGGCGGAACGCGCCCGCTTGCAAGGTACGCTGGCCGACCTCGACCGGCAGGCCAGTGCCGCCGTCTACCGGGCGGCGGTTCGCTCCTTTCTGGGTACGCCTGGGCCGGATATGGATTTGAAGAACCGTTCCGAGCGATGAATTTTGTAAAAGCCTGACAAAAAGACGCTTATCTTTTTCTTTTTGTCAGCCAGATTAAGGTAGCCAGACCATGAAAAATTATAACCCGGCTTTCGAGGAATTGACCGACCGGGGCGAAAATCCCGAAGAACGCCTGACCCGACGAATAGGCGAGGTCAAGGAACGCTGGCTGATAAAAGAGCAGCCCTTTCGGTCGCGTTTACCTTTTGTAGCCAGTTTGCGAAGCCGGTTTAATTCAATTTCGACCCGCTGGTATGTCCAACCCCTGCTGGCCCAGCAAGTCGAGTTCAACGGAGCGGTCAGTCGCGCCCTGGAAGACCTGGGCAAATTGACGGTCGGCAGCGAAGCCGCCAGCGACGCTCAGGCAGCTATTCTGGCGGCCCGCATGCTGGGCCTGGAAGCCCGCCTGGAGCGGATCGAGAAATTATTAGAAGAATTGCCGCACCGGGTAAACTTAGCTGACTCTGGGTTTCAGGTTGGGTGAGCG
The DNA here is from genome assembly GCA_038206175.1 of Chloroflexia bacterium. Taxonomy (GTDB): domain Bacteria; phylum Chloroflexota; class Chloroflexia; order Chloroheliales; family Chloroheliaceae; genus 54-19. The sequence continues at coordinate 17,665 of JBBRBE010000077.1, read as the reverse complement.
ACAGGATAGCGCGGGCAAGGTTGACCTAAAATAAAGAGGTAGGCACGACCCGGCGAATTTATGCGCCGGGTCGTGCCTACCTCTTGTGACTTGGAGGCAAACGAGGGTGTTGTCTATTGAGCGGCCAGCCAGGTCTCGAAGGCTCCTAGCCTGGGCGCGACCGGCCTGAGCGGTGGTAAAAGACCTTCTACTACGTTCTGAGTTTTCAGGCCGTTACCAGTGATGTAGAGGACGGTTATCTCGTCCCGGTTAATCTTGCCCAGCTTGATCAATTTTTGAAGGGTGGCAAGGGTTACGCCGCCCGCCGGTTCGGTGAAAATGCCTTCGGTGGAAGCCAGCAGACGGATTGCTTCGACTATTTCGGTGTCGTTTACATCTTCGATAGTCCCGCCGGTACGCCGGGCAATTTTAAGGCTGTAATGGCCGTCGGCAGGGCTACCTATCGCCAGCGAGTGAGCAATCGTCTGCGGGTGTCGCACGGGTTGTACCTCACCGCCATTGGCCCAGGCTGCCGCGACCGGCCCACAACCCGCCGCCTGTGCGCCTGAAATAGCCGGTAGCTGTTCGTCGCCGACGAGTCGCAAGCTGATCAATTCTTCAAAACCTTTGGTAATCTTGGTGTAGAGCGAGCCACTGGCAATTGGAATAATTACGTGGTCGGGCAGTCGCCAGCCGAGTTGTTCGGCGGTTTCGTAAGCTAAAGTCTTCGAGCCTTCGCTGTAGAACGGACGCAGGTTGATATTAGTGAAAGCCCAGCCGTATTCGTCCGCGACCTGCCCGGCCAGGCGGTTTACCTCGTCGTAAGTGCCGTCCACCGGCACAATGTTTGCGCCGTAGATGCTGGCGGCCAGGATTTTGCCCGGCTCAATTCCTTTTGGCACAAAGACATAAGTTTTGAGGCCCGCCCGCGCTCCCGCCGCCGCGACTGCTCCGGCCAGGTTGCCGGTGGAGGCACAGGCCAGCGTATCGAAGCCAAATTCCAATGCCCGCGCCAGAGCTACGGCTACCACCCGGTCTTTGAAAGAATGAGTTGGGTTTACGGCGTCGTTTTTAATGTAAAGCTCGTTCAGGCCCAGCCGTTCGCCCAGGTTGTAGGCTCGTTGCAGGGGCGTAAAGCCGACTCCTTCCAGGCTGCGGGGATGATTGCGGGCGGGCAAAAGCGGCGCATATCGCCACAGGTTGACCGGCCCGCTTTCGATCTCGCGCTTGAGGTCAGCCGCCGAGAGGCCGCTAAAATCATAGGCTACTTCGAGCGGCCCAAAACAGTTTTCGCAGACATAAATCGGCCCTAATTCGTAGGTGGCCGCACATTCTTTGCACTTCAAAGCGGTGGCCGCCCCCGCTGCCGGGGCTGGTTTTTCCAATAACTTAGTCATTCCCAAAGCTCCTTTCAGCTTCATCTTTCCTCTAATAATCCTGGTGAGTAGTTAGCAAAGTGCGGGAGCGGGTAAAAACAAAAAAACCCGCTTATCTGTTGAAAGATAAGGGGTTGGCTGATTACTGCAATTTATCCTATCCAGGTCGGAGCCAGGAAGAGACAAATTTCCCTTATCTTGCACAGGCTTGCCGTACTTACGGTAAGCTGCGCCGGAATTGGCACCATGCGCGTATGGTTTATTAGTCGCGCTGGTTGCCGGGCTTCACAGGGCCTAGTCCCTCCACCTCTCTGGATAAGAGCGATATTCATTTGTTAAGGGCCAGCCACCTTATAGGGCGGCTGGCTTTAATTTAACCGAGTTTATCAATTTTGTCAAGCATGAGTTTTGGCTTTTAAGCCGGGCGACGAATGGCAGTAGCATAAAGGGGTGGCAATCAAAATATTCATTATGATTGCCACCCCTTTATGCTATTAAGAGATTAGCCGTCCAGCGTACTGGTATCGCCCACTGGTTCGCCTAGCTCCTTGGCCCGGATCACCCGGCGCATAATTTTGCCGGAACGAGTTTTAGGCAGGCTCGGCACAAACTCAAGTTCGTCCGGCACAGCCACCGGGCCGACACTGGTGCGGACGTGCAGCTTCAACTCTTTTTCGAGTTCTGGGCTGGCCTCGAAGCCGGACTTGAGAATGACGAAAACTTTGACGTGTTCGCCCTTTACATCGTCCGGCTTGCCGATAGCGGCGACTTCCGCCACGGCGGGATGACTGACCAGGCTGGACTCGATTTCCATCGAGCCTAGCCGGTGTCCGCTCACCTTGATCACATCGTCCACCCGGCCCTGTATCCAGAAGTAGCCGTCTTTGTCTTTGTGGGCGGCATCCCCGGCAAAGTAGACGCCTTCGATGGTATTCCAGTAAGACTCGTAACGGGCCGGGTCGCCGTAGATCGTCCGCATCTGGCTGGGCCAGGGCTGGCGCACAATCAGGAAGCCGCCGCGTTCCGGCCCAACGCTCTGGCCGTCTTTGTCTACCACGTCCGACTCGATAGTCGGGAAGGGGCGGGAGGCACTACCCGGTTTGAGCGTTAGTACCGGCGTGGCCGTAATCATCTGTGCGCCCGTTTCGGTTTGCCACCAGGTATCCATAATCGGTAGTTCGTCCCGCCCGATATTCTTGCGATACCAAATCCAGGCTTCCGGGTTGATCGGTTCGCCCACCGTTCCCAGCAGGCGCAGACTGGACAGGTCGTGCGCGGCGGGGTACTGCTCGCCCTCGCGCATGCGGGCGCGAATGGCGGTCGGCGCAGTATAGAGAATCGTAACTTTGTACTTTTCGATCAGGTTCCACCATCGGTCGGGTTGCGGATAAGTCGGGATGCCCTCGAACATAACCGAGGTAACGCCAGTCATGAGTGGGCCGTAAATGACATAGCTGTGACCTGTCACCCAGCCTACGTCGGCAGTACACCAGAAAATATCGTTCGGCTGGATGTCGAACACCAATTTAGTAGTGGCGTAAACTCCTACCCCGTAGCCGCCATGTACATGCACGACACCCTTCGGCTTGCCGGTCGAGCCACTGGTGTAGAGAATGTACAGCATATCTTCGCTGTCCATCGGCTCGGCCAGCACTTCGACGTCCTCGGCGATGTCCGCCAGCGCATCATCCCAGAAGATGTCTCGGCCCGGCGTCATGGCAACTTCCGTCCCCAGGCGGCGGGCGACGATAACTTTCTCGATGGTAGGTGTTTCGGCCACCGCTTCATCGGCGATCCGCTTGAGGTCAACCAGTTTGCCGCCCCGGTAGTTGCCATCGGCGGTGATCAGCACCTTCGCTTCGCAGTCAATAATGCGGTCGCGCAAGGCACTGGCGGCGAACCCGCCAAAGACTACCGAATGCACCACGCCTAGCCGGGCGCAAGCCAGCACTGCTACAATCTGTTCCAGGATGGCGGGCATGTAGATCGAGGCCCGGTCGCCTTTTTTAAGGCCGAGCTTTTGCATAGCCGCCGCCAATCGGTTCACCTGGCGGTGAAGTTCTTTGTAAGTCAGGCTGCGCGTGGTGCCGTCATCGCCCTCCCAGTGATAGGCGATTTTGTTTTCGGTCGGCGTATCCAGCCATCGGTCGAGGCAGTTATAAGCAATGTTAAACTTGCCGCCGACAAACCATTTGAAATAAGGTTTGTTTGAAGCATCCAGAGTAGTCGTCCACGGCTCGAACCAGTCTAATTCCTGGGCCAGGTCGTTCCAAAATTCTTCACGATGGGTCAGGCTCCACTCGTAAAAGGAGTTATAATCCTGAAAACCCTTCTTTTGCATATAAGCGTAGATATTGGTTTTCTCGGCGGCGGCAGGGTCTGGCGCGAATAGCCGGGTTTCATTCAGAACGTGGTCGGTCGAGTCAAACTTGAAGCTGGTACTCATTATAGAAGTTCCTCCTTCTTCCCCCAGGCCGTCCACCATCGGTTGCGGCGTAGGGATTGCTCAATCCAGGTTTGTGATCTCTTTCGGATACTTTTAGCGTGAAAAGCTAACGAGCAGTTTTGCAACTTGAGATAATAAAACTAAAAGTAAAGGACGAAAGGGTTCGATAAAGAAGTGTGTTAGAGCTATTATATGCCAGTCCAAACTAAGTTTCAATCGCCAACGGATAGCTCTAACGACGCTTAAGGGACGCTTTTGTGCATTTGACGTTCGGGCGTCTGGTTCGGCCCGGTTTTACCCCTGGATTAACCTATGCTATGCTCTTACCAATTATCACAAGATTATCACAAGAAAAGATGTTAAAGAAGGTAAAGAACTGGAAAGGCAAGAAAGTACAATGAGCAGTGAAAGCGAACTGGAAGCCCGCAAAAAGGGATTGGCCGCTACTTTTAGCCGGGCGGCAGCCACTTATGACCGGGTAGGGCCGCGCTTTTTCTCCCATTTCGGGCGGCGATTGGTTGAACTGGCCGATTTGAAGCCGGGAACGCCCGTACTGGATCTGGCAAGCGGACGCGGAGCAGTCCTTTTCCCGGCGGCGGAAACGGTCGGGCCGGAAGGAACCGTTAGCGGAATCGATCTGGCTCCGGCAATGGTGGCAGAGACGGCGGCAGAGCTTGCCCGGCGCGAAATCAGCAATGCTCGAATCGTAGAGATGGACGCCGAGAAGTTAAATTTCCCGGATGCTTCGTTCGAGGTCGTATTGTGCGGGTTTGGCCTGTCTTTCTTTCCCCGCCCCGCTCAGGCATTGGCCGAGGTTTACCGCGTGCTAAAGCCTGGCGGTCTTTTTGGAGCGACGGGTTGGGCTGCTTCCGACCCCCGCTGGAGTTGGTTGGCCGAAGTCGGGTTGCGGCCCTCGGCGGCAGGACGGCCCGGTGGTTCCAACCCTGGTTCGAGTTCTAGCTCTGGCTCTTCGACGACTCCAGCAGAAAATCGCCGACCCCATCACGGCGGGGGGACGGCCTGGCTCCAGACGGCTCTGGCTGAAATCGGCTTTGCGGATTATCGGTTGGTGGAAGAGGAAGCTGATTTTACTTTCCAGGATGCCAACGAGTGGTGGGCCGCCGAGTGGTCGCACGGGGCGCGGGGTTGCCTGGAACGGCTCGACCCCGCCAGCCTCGAAAGAGCTAAAATAGCCGCCTTTGCCCGCCTCGAAGCGCAGAAGGAACCGGACGGTCTGCTGCATCATCTCTACCGGGCGCAGTTCAGCTTTGCCCGCAAGCCCCAAACTGGCTCGTAGGGTCAGTATCTGAACGGAACTAGACTGAACTGAATTGAACTGAACGGAGAATTTGAGCTATGTATCTTGCGCTCCTTCGCGGCATAAATGTCGGCGGCAAAAATAAGCTGGCAATGAAAGACCTCCAGGCTATGTTTGTCGGGGCCGGTTGCGAAGGAGTGCAGACTTATATCCAGAGCGGCAACGTCATTTTCAAAGCAGAGCCTGAGGTTGTAGAAGGTCTGCCCGACCGAATTAAAGCTGAGATCGCCCGGCAGTTGGGCTACCACACGCCGGTAGTGTTGCGGACAACCGGGCAACTCCGGGCGGTTGTAGCTAGTAATCCTTTTCTGAAAGCGGGAGTCGCCGAAGAAATTCTCCACGTTTTATTTCTGGCCGACCGGCCCACTCCGCAGAGCGTCGCTGCGCTCGACCCTGACCGCTCTCCACCCGACACCTTTAGCGTGCAAGGCCAGGAGGTTTATTTGCAGCTTCCTAACGGGGCCGGTCGCACTAAGCTAACGAACGCTTACTTCGACTCGAAGCTTGGCACGATCAGCACCCAGCGGAACTGGCGCACGGTGACGACGCTCCTGGTTTTGCTGGAAGAGAAAGGTAAGCTTTGACCCTTCCAGCCTTATGCTAAGGTAATCTCTTAACCTGGCTGTACCCGCAGCTTTCGCACTGGCGAGAATACGAGCCAGACAAAAGAGAAGCTTATTCCAATTGCGCCGACGAGCAGGGTAAAGCGTAAGCCGATAGCCTCGCCTAGAAAGCCTCCCAGTATCGCCCCAAACGGTATAACACCTCCGGCCATAAAGCGCATGCTGGCGTTTACCCGGCCCTGCAAGTGCGGCGGCGTAATCGTCTGGCGCACGCTGACCTGGCTGACCCGGTAGACCGGGTTGACCAGTCCGTTTAAGAAACGGGCCGCTACCAGCAGAGGAACCGCCAGGGTCAGCGGGCCAGTCGCCAGGGGAATTAACAGGCAACTGACGCCCTCGATCAAAACTGTGCCGACGATAGCCGGGCCGAAGCCAAACCATTTTGCGACCCGGCCCGCTAACCCCGCCCCGATCAGCCCGCCGATACTACCTATCGCCAGGATCAGACCCAGCAGCGCGGGTTCGACTCCTAACTCTCGGACAAGATAGAGCGTGTAGACCGTAAAGATGACCTGCTGGAAGAAGTTGATCGTGCTGTTGCACAGGGCAAACGCCCGTAAGAGGCGATTATGTACAATAGCTCCCAGCCCTTCGCCGATCTGCACCCAGATGCTCACGGGCTGTTGGGGTCGGGTGGGGGGCGGTTCGGGCCGAGCGATCAGGCCCAGACAAAAGGCCGACACCCCAAACGAAAGCGCATCCGCCATAATCGCAAAGGGCGCAGTCAAGATTTGGACGAGGCTACCTCCGAGGGCTGGCCCGCCTATTTCGGCCAGCGACTGACTGACTTCTAGTTTGCTGTTGCCTTCCAGCAGGTGTTCGGTTTGAACCAGTGCCGGAAGGTACGACTGGTAAGCTATCGCAAAAAAGACGGCCAGAGTTCCGGCCAGGAAGCTCACGACGTAAAGATACTCCATGCCGAGCAAGCCTAGAAGCTGAGCCAGGGGAATCGAACCCATGAGCAATGCCAGGCCAAGATCGGCTCCGATCATCAGGCGGCGGCGCGGCAGGCGGTCTACCCACACCCCGGCAAACAGGCTGACCAGCAGCAAGGGGGCAAATTCTGCCGCGCCCAAAAAACCCATCTGGGCGGGACTGGCCTGTAGCACCAGCACGGCAGTCAGGGGCAAAGCTACCAGCGAAACCTGGCTGCCAAACAGCGAAATTGTCTCGCCCGCCCACAGCTTTACAAAATCCGGCTGCCGCCACAGGCCTGAAAACTTGGGAAACATCGAAGGTTCTCCTTTTCAGGTTTATAGATTGTTACCATAAGGAAAAGGTCAGGAGGAGAGAGAGGGTCGGCGGGAAAAGTTTACCCGGCTCAAATCCGGGTAGCCAAATAAGGCCGTTTAGCTACGACCAGCACAGCAGGCTTACCGCCCCTCTCACCTTTGATTTAATTCAATCTGGATTGTTGAGCATGGGGATTTTAAGCGGACATTAAAAATGGAATAAATAAGACTCAAAGATAGTGGCAAAACGCGTATAAAATAAAATGGTCGGGGCGAGAGGATTTGAACCTCCGACCACCTGAACCCCATTCAGGTGCGCTACCGGGCTGCGCTACGCCCCGACGAAACTACCGGCTTTTACTCGCGTCAGGGGCGCATTATAGCACTCTGACCCGCCTGTGTCAATTTTCCCGGCCTTAAATTTGCTTCTTCGTCTTTGTAATTGGCTACAAATTGCAGCCTCGTATAGTATTACGATATGTTGTAAAGAAATCGGCTAAAATAGTGTAAGGAGGAGGCTCCGTGGAAAAACCAGACAAATTAGACAAGACAAGCTATGCCTGGAAGCTGGACGAAGGCAAGAAAGTTTCGCTCAAGGATTTCGACCCGGCTTACAGTGCGAAAGTGAAAAAAGACGAGGCCGGGTCGCTTTTTGAAAAGCTGGATGCGGAGATCGGCGAGTTGCAGGAGCTATGCTACGCTGCCGGGCATAACTCGATCTTGCTCGTGTTGCAGGGTATGGATACCAGTGGCAAGGATGGCACGATCAGGCACGTCATGGCGAGTGTAAACCCGCAGGGCTGTGAAGTGGTATCGTTCAAAGCACCTTCCTCGCAGGAAATGGCTCACGATTTCTTGTGGCGCGTACATGGCAACGCCCCCCGTAAAGGGATTATGACGATTTTCAACCGTTCCCACTACGAAGATGTACTGGTTGTGCGGGTTCACAATCTGGTACCCGAAAAAGCCTGGAAAGCTAACTACGACCACATCAATAACTTCGAGCATTTACTGACTGATACTGGCACGATTGTATTAAAATTCTTCCTGCATATCTCCAAAGATGAGCAGGCCGAACGGTTGCAGGCGCGTGAAATGGACGAGACTAGACGCTGGAAGCTCAGTGCAGGCGATTACACCGAACGGCAATACTGGGACGCTTATCAGTCGGCTTACGAGGATTTGATGGAAAAATGTGCTACCCCCCACGCACCCTGGTACATTGTACCTGCCGACCGCAAATGGTTTCGCAACCTGGCGATTGCTCAGGCTCTCGTGCAGGCTCTGCGGCCCTACCGGGACGATTGGGAGCGCAAACTTCGCAAACGCGGTGAACTTGCATACAATCAGCTTCTGGAAGCTCGCAAAAACGGTGGCGGACAGCTTTAATACTCAGGGCGGTTTAGAAAAGCCGCCCCTGTTGCATATCCGGCAAGTCTGGCGCGACTTCGGCGGGCGGTAAGGGGCCGGGCGAAGGCTGGGCGTTGGCCTGGCCCGCGTAGTTGTGCGCAGCGCGGGTAGTTTCGGGTAGGCGGTAGCCGCGCACACACTTGAAGACGAAATCCACCGCCGTCGTCAGATCGATCTTGTGGCCGATGGAAATGATCAGCGGGTTAGTACGGACTTTGGTGCGAATTGCCATCCCAATGACCTCTCGGCCCGACATCAGGGGAGCCTGATCGCCGGGAGTAAGGCCCAGATCGTCGTAATGGCCCGTCAGCACCGACTTGGCGCAGCCGATGCTGGGCCGATCCAGAAAGACCCCCAGATGACAGGCAATTCCAAACCGCCGAGGGTGGGCGTAACCCTGGCCGTCCACCATTAAAAGGTCGGGTTGCACCTGGAGGCGGGCGATGGCGTCCATAACCAGGGGAATCTCGCGGAACGATAGCAAACCCGGTACGTAGGGAAATGTCAGTTTTCGGGTGGCAATCGCCCGGTCTACTACCTGGAGTTCGGGAAAGCTCAACACTACAATTGCGGCCTGCCCTTCATCTTTGAGCGACACGTCAATTCCGGCGATAGTCTTAATATCTTCCGGCTGAAATGAGTTCGTCTTTTGCACCAGAGGCCGCAAGCGACTCTGGATCGCTCTGGCCTCGTCCTCCGTTACGTCCCAGCTATGCTCGTAACCCGGCATTTCCGCTTTTCCCTTCTTGTTTTTAGCAGGTAGAGGAAATAAAAAGAAAAATGTGCAACTTTCTTTTTATTTCCTCTATCAGACTGTTTATCTACCTATAGTAGTTTAGCTTTTACTACTTGCTCAGGCAAACCAGACGGCTTTTTAAACCCTAACGCTTCTCGCCAGTAGTAGCGTCAACTAAGCTGACACTTCTAGCGTTTAACATCGAGGCACTCTTACGTAAAAATGTTATTAGAAGAGGCTGGAAGTGTGATACATCGGATTTGTAACAATTGTGTAATGCTTTATATAACCAGTCCTGATATACTGGGGCAGTCTGGAATTGCTCGAAGGGCTGTTAAAGCCCGATCTACCCTTAGATTCAACCCGCTATTTCATTTCATACCAACAGCTAATTTTAGGAGATGAGGAGGAGCTTTTTTGAAAAGGTTTGATCGGCGTTACTCATCCTTTATTCGGTTTGGTTGGCTTTCGCTGCTGGCTCTTAGTTTCGTGCTGGCGGCTTGCGGCGATAACACTGCCACTACCGCCAGTTCCAGCGGCGGGACTGCCGCGACTGCCGGGCCGAGCGTGCAAGCTACTGGCTCTGAAAAGCCCAGCCCTTTTCGGATCGGCCTGATTCCTAACCAGAACCCCGATACAGTTAAGACGCAATATAAAGATTTCAAGACCTATATGGAAAAAGAATTAGGTCAGCCAGTCGAGTTGTTCGTAGGTAGCGATTACCCGGCGGTAGTCCAGGCCATCGTTTCGGACAAAATTGATATGGCTTACTTTGGTGGCCTGACTTACCTGCAAGCCCGCGAACAGGGTGACGTTTATCCCATCATCACCGACATTGACAAGCTGACAAAGGACAAGACCTATACCAGCGTGATCATCGTTCCGGCCAGTAGCCCGGTGCAGAAGGTTGAAGACCTCAAAGGCAAAACTTTTGCTTTTGGCGACGCTTCCAGCACTAGCGGGTCGCTTTACCCCCGAATTATGCTCGATGCAGCCGGAATCAAGCTAACCGACCTCAAGGACGTAAAATACACTGGCGGACATGACGCGACTGCTCTGGCTGTCCAGAACGGCACTATCGAGGCGGGTGGGCTAGAAGAGCGCATTTTGCTGCGGCTGGAAGAGCAAGGTAAAATTGACCCGGCTAAAGTCCGCATCATCAAGCGTTCCGACCCGATTCCGGGCTACCCGTGGGTGGTACGCGCCAAGCTGGACAAAGCTTTTGTGGACAAGGTGACAAACACTTTCTTGAACCTCAAAGACCCTGAACTGCTCAAGGTTTTGCGGGTCGAAGGTTATACTAAAACTACCGCCAGCGACTACACCTACGCCCGCGAACAGGCTATTCGGTTGGGTTTGCTGATTACCAAGAAGTAGGTTTTATGGCGTCGGTAGTGCGGACACAGGCGGTGCGGAAAGTCTACCCCAACGGCGGGGTCGGGCTGGACGACCTGAGTGTAGAAATTCAGGCGGGCGAATTGGTAGGCGTGTTGGGCGCAAGCGGCGCGGGCAAGACTACCTTCTTTCGTCTGCTTAACGGCACTCTCCGCCCAACCGAGGGTAAGCTGACTGTGCTAGACAAAGAGTTGGACGGACGGCTAGGTGCGTCCAACTTGCGGCAGTTGCGGAGCCAGATTGCCCTGGTCAATCAGCACCACAACGTTATCGGGCCGCTGTCGGTCTTGCAAAACGTTTTGATCGGGCGGTTAGGCCGGGTTGGTTTCTGGCCCGCGCTGACCGGCCTGTTCAAAGTCAGCGCGAGCGACCTGCAAAAAGCTACCGAAAGCCTGGCCCTGGTGGGGCTGACCGACAAGCTTTACGACCGGGCCGATGACCTTTCGGGCGGTCAGCAACAGCGCGTGGCAATCGCCCGTGCGATCATCCAGAACCCGGCCTTACTGCTGGCCGACGAGCCGATAGCTTCGGTAGACCGCCGCAATGCAACTTTGATCCTCGAAATCTTCCAACGCCTCAACGCCGAGCTTGGCGTCACGGTGATAATGAATTTGCACCAGCTTGACTTTGCCCTGCACTACTGCCCGCGCATCCTGGTGCTAAAGGCCGGGCGGTTGGCTTACGATGGTACTCCGGCAGGTCTGGCCGATTTTAATATTTATGACGAAGACGAAGAGAAAATAGAGCTGGAGAGCGGAGCTTTTCAGCCGGTAAGAAGTATGCTCGATGATTGAAACAAACGAAACACGAGAAATAAAAGTTGAAAAATCCCGGCGGCCTGGCCTGACGGTTGACTTGAGCCGCCTGGACTTACCGGCCCGGCAGGGTTTTCGCTATTCCAACCTGTTTATTGTAGGGGCGGTGCTGTTCGTAATCTGGTACAGTGCCAACGGCTCGAAAGTCTCCATTGAACCGTTTTTCGATGCGGGCAATCAGAAACAAGCCGCCCACTTCATCGAAGGGTTGTTCCCGCCCGATTTTTCGCCCGAATTTCTCAGTACCGTTTGGCGTTTGACGGTCGAGACTTTTCAGATTTCGGTAGCCGGAACAGTTTTTGCCATCCTGTTTGGCTTTCCGTTGGGCCTCCTGGCGATGCGGCAGCGCGGCGAAGAAACCAGTCGCCGGGCGGTTGGTACGGGAGCCTGGCTTGGTAGAACGAGCCTTTATTACCTGGCACGGACGATCTTAAACCTGGCGCGGGCCGTGCCAGAATTAATCTGGGCCTTGATTGCGGTTGTTTTCGTCGGGCTGGGGCCATTCGCGGGCGTGGTAGCTCTGACGATCCATAGTGCAGGCATCCTGGGTAAGCTTTACGCTGAAATCTTCGAGGCGGTTGACCAACGCCTGGTTGAAACTGTGCGAGGGTCGGGTGCGACCGAACTGCAAACGCTCCTGTTTGCCCGCATCCCACTGACTTTACCGGTGCTGATTTCTTATACGATGTTCCGGTGGGAATGTAACATGCGGGCGGCTACGGTGCTGGGTTTTGTGGCAGCGGGCGGCCTCGGCACGGAATTACGCTTTAGCATGAGTACCTTCAACTACCCCCGCATCACGACGTTGGTGCTGGCCCTGATCATCCTGGTGACACTGGTTGATCTGGGCGGTCAGTTTTTGCGCAAGCGTATCCTCGATACGCCCGAAACAGTCGCGTGTCGCCCTCAACCCGCAAGTCTGGTCAAAAAAGCCGCCCTCGCCCGCCTTCCCGAACCACCTGAAGATAACTAGCCCTGGAAGAAATAACAAAAACAGTGAATGTACATCCACTGTTTTTGTTATTTTAAAATAGACCGCTATTAATATAACTCGACCATTAATCCACCATAATTGCTTCTGCGTAGTATTTACAGAAAGTTTTGGAGGCGCAGGGAGATGGAGTGTTGGTGTTGATAGAGCTAGATAAAAGTGAAATACTATTAAAAATAGGCGGCAACTCGAAGAGTCCGCAAAATTCCGAGTTTTTCTATTGTCCAGCCTGTCGAGAGTTTGTCAGTGCAGGCGACTCGTTTCCTTCTTTAGAAAACCAGACCAAAGAGAGCCAAACTAAAGAGAGCCAAACCGAACATTCCGATCACGCGCTGGCCTGGCTACCGGCCCTGGATAGCCCTCTGCCGCCCTATCCAGTCGAGGGATTAGTCCAACGATGGCTGCTGCTTTACGGCCCTCAGTTGCGCCGGGCCAGGCAAGTTGAACTGTCTCGCTTGGCACAAACTACCACTAGCAGCAACTGGTTCCGGCTTCTAAACGGAGAAGAGCAAGAAGATTGGCAAGCCTTTTTGCAGGGCTACCTGGAGCGACTGGCAAATGCCTGGCTGGGAGCTTTGAACTCCCAGGCCAGTGCCTTTTTCCCAGAGCCAGCCTCCCTGTGGCGCAACCGGCCCGGCGGAAGAGCCAGGCAGTTCTGGCAATTTGAGTGGGCCAGGCCAAATATTCAAGATTCTTCTGATTTACTAAACCAGATTAATCCAGCCCCCTAGACCCTGCGTATATTAGGCAGTAACAGATCAGCAGCCGTGAGAATGCTGCATAACCGGTTAATTATCGGAAGAAATACTAATTACCATCTACTCCTTTTTGTTATCTACCTGCTCAAAGGGGCAGCCGACCGCACATCGGCTGCCCCTTCTTATTTTATAGCGTCCTCCTGCTTTAGCTTTTTGGCGGCAGAAGTTTAGACGGCTACTTTCATCCTTTCCGTTTGCACTTCCAGGGCCAAAAGCCGTTCCTTGCGGGCCAGACCCCAGCGATACCCGGCAAGTTCACCGTTTTCACGAATAACCCGGTGGCAGGGAATAACCAGGGCCACCGGATTGGTGGCGCAGGCCCGCGCTACGGCCCGGACTGCCCCCGGTTGGCCGAGACTCTGGGCGATCTGGCTGTAGGAGCGGGTGCTGCCGTAGGGGATTTTACGTAATTCCGACCAGACCCTGCCCTGAAACGGTGTAAACGAAACGGCCAGAGGTAGATCTAGCTGAGGCTGCCGACCCGCCAGATGGTTTAGAATCTGCTCGACCCAGCCCTTTAGTCCGGCTTCGTCTCGTTCAAATTGGGCCTGGGGATATTCCTGGCGCACAGCTTTTTCGAGCAAGGTTGCTTCGTCGCCCAGGCTGACGGCGCACAGTCCTTTGTCGCTGGCGGCTACCAGCATCCAGCCTAATTCACACTCGGCGACGGTATAGTTAATCCTCACCCCTTTTCCACCCTCACGGTAAGCCATCGGGGTCATCCCAAGCTGGCTGGGAGCTTTCTCGTAAAGACGGCTGCTCGACCCGTACCCGACGTTATGCATGGCAGTGGTGACGCCTTCGCCTTCCTTGAGCCGCAATTTTAGTTGATCGAGCCGGTAAGCTTCGGCATACTGGCGCGGTGTAATGCTCATTACACTTTTGAAAACACGCTGCAAATGAGCCGGGCTAACGTAGAAAGCTTCTCCCAGAGCTTCTAGCGAGACTAGCTCTTCCAATTTATTTTCGATATAACGGCATACGTTGCGGGCCAGTTCGAGGTTCGCCTCGGTTTCGGTCGGGCGGCAACGCTGGCAAGCGCGAAATCCGGCACTTTCGGCGGCGGAAGGTTCCTGGAAAAAGACCACGTTTTGCCGGGCCGGGCGGCGCGAAGGACAGGTTGGCCGACAATAGATGCCGGTCGAGCGCACGGCATACACGAACACGCCATCTTTGCTCTTGTCCCTGAGCAACACAGCCTCCCACAGCTTGTCGTTCTCGTCCGTAACTATCATAGTAATTTTCTCCAGCCTTTTCGGGTAAACAAGTGTTTGTTCAACTTTTGTTTTGTTCACTTTTCCTATCTCTACTTTAAGGCAAAAGAGAGAGGGCGTCTATCCGTTTCTTGCGCTTAAAATAGGCTCGGAGCAATTTTACTCTAAAAGTCCTATCTGTATGAGGATTTCCCTGGTATTTTTGGGCTAGGATTTTGTTGGACATTTCTTAATCAGCCCGTCAAGTCTTCATAATCCTGTAATATTCGCGTCATATATACGAAATGATCAGGCGTTATACTTCAATTATTAAACACCGAGAGAACAAAGTCTTGAAAGAAAAAAACTTAATCGGTGATGCTCGCCGCAGTGAAGTTAGAGGATAAGAGGTTTTGTTTTGCAGGTTCGTGGCTCTCGGAAAGCTACCGGGGCTTGCAAACGGTTTTGGTCTAAAGCATCTCGCAACTCATTTGACGAACGCAACTGATAAGTCAAACGATACAACTAACTGCTCAGTGAACCGTTTGCCCAATTGCCTTTCGTAGCTGCGAGATGGTTGCCCTTAAAAGTTCATTTCTTCGGCAACTCAATCGAGTCGGTTGCTAAACAAAAGTTGTCTTAGGTAGATCAGGTCGTGAAGGCTTTTGCCACACGTTCTACGGAAAATTATACCTGTCTACACTAACCAACCTATCAGGAAGCCTACCTAGTACCGGGGTGGGCTTCCGCTATTTTATACCGCTTTTAAAAGCAGGGCCGCGCTACCCTCCCGCACGCGCAATTAAACACCTTCAACCAGGATCATATCGGTGTGAGCAGTTCGCTGGCGAATTTCCTTCAGGCGTTGATACTCTGGCGATTCGTACCAACCTTTGGCCGCTTCAATCGAAGGAAACTCGATCATCACAAAGCGGTGTAATTCCCACTCGCCTTCTAAAATTTCACTTTTGCCCCCGCGCACGATAAAACGGCCTCCAAAAGGTTCGAGTGTGGCCGCCGTATGACGGCGATAATCCTCGTAGCCTTCCTGGTCAGTTATACGCACGTTAACCACGAAATAAGCTGCCATAGCCCATTATCCTTCCTCGTTTTCGCTGAATTTTCGCTGGATTTAGATCGTGTGCAAGTATCGCTGGATCATAAAGGCCGCCATCGTACCTTCCCCGGCGGCGGTTGGTACCTGCTTGATGTTGCCACTTCGCACGTCGCCTGCCGCGAAAACGCCAGGCATACTTGTTTCAAGGTTGGGGGCGGTAATGATAAATCCTCCGGCGTCCTTGCTGACTTTGCCGCTCACAAACTCGGCGTTTGGCACGAGGCCAATAAAGATAAAAGCACCTTCGGCCTTTAAATCGTACTGCTCGTTTTGAAGAGTGTTTTCGACTCGGATACTTTCGAGCCTGGGTATCCCGTTGAACTGGCGGACTTCGGTATTATAAAGCACTTCCATTCTGGGATGTTCCAGCACCTTTTGCTGCACCAATTTCGAGGCGGTCATCGTGTCTTTCCAGACCAGCATCGTCACTTTGGAGGCAAACTTTGCCAGATACAGGCTCTCTTCCGCAGCACTATTGCCGCCGCCCACCACCACAAGTTCGCGGTCTTTGTAGAACGGCGCGTCGCAGGTCGAACAGTAATGTACCCCGGCCCCGTTAAGTTCCCACTCGCCCGGCACGCCCAAACGCCGGTATTTCGAGCCGGTAGCAATCAGCACCGCGTGGGCGCGATACTCGTCGCCCGTAGCCGTGCGAACTACCTTGTAGCGTCCATCCAGTTCGATGTCCGTGACCATCTGGGCCGAAAGCATTTCGATCTCGAAGCGTTTGACCTGCAAAACCAGCCGTTCGGCAAATTCCTCGCCGGTCAACCCCTCCGGGAAGCCAGGGTAATTATCCAGTCGTTCGGTCAGTCCGGCCTGCCCGCCGAGGCCCGCCCCTTCGATTACCAGGGAGCTAATTTGCTCCTGAGAACAAAACAAAGCTGCCGTAAGGCCGGCTGGCCCGCCGCCAATGATCAGTAGTTCGTAGAAAGGCCGTTGAGCTTTTACCTGTAAGCCCAGAGCGTGAGCCAGGTCAAAATCAGAAGGGTTGGGGAAAACCTGCTCGTTGATAGTAAGGGTCGGTACAATGATCCGGCCTTTATTGAGCCGTTCGATGTAAAAAAGGCCACTGGCCTCGCGTTCGATGTCTACAAAGTCGTAATGAGCTTTTTGCTCGCCCAGGAATTTGCGGACGCGCTTACTCTCCTGATCCCAGACTGTGCCATAAAGTTTGACTGCCTTACTCATCACTTAGCCTCGTTTCTGGTTAGACACAATGATCGCACTATGTTTAATTCAAATCAAAGTATGTTTTGTAGGGGTGGAGAGCCAAAAGCACCGACCCCGCCTAACCGACCGGAGCAAAAGGCCGAGCCGAGTAGCGGCATTACAATACGGGCGGAAGGTGAGGCGTGGGATCAAAAAGGGGCGACTAACTCGTTGCAGCCACCCCTCGGAAAGTCTTATTTAGTCTTCGTTCGGGTTGGGTTTGCCCAGGTCGTCCATATCCAGGCTGTTGATGAAATCCCGGAAGACGGCTAGTTTTTCATCATCAGCTTTGTTACGTTCGACTTTGGGAGTAGTTTTGGTGGCACTGCTACCGGGAGTGTTCCCTTCACCATCCAGCAAAACACCGGCTTTATCCATCACGGCATCGTCTACAAAAATCGAGGCTTTTACTCGCACGGCCAGGGCCAGGGCGTCGCTGGGTCGGCTATCTACTTCGACATACCGCCCATTTACATCCATTACGATGCGGGCAAAAAAAGTATCGTCGTGCAGGTCGTTCACCAGGATACTCTGGACGGTCGCCCCCAGTTCGCCAATAACCGAACGCAACAGGTCGTGGGTGAGAGGTCGTGAGACCGAAACATCCTGCAACTCGACTGCAATCGCATCCGCTTCATACGCCCCAATCCAGATCGGCAGGTAGCGTTCGGCGTTTACCTCTTTTAATATTACCACCCGGTGCTGAGTTACCAGACTCATCCGAATGCTGTGGATCTTTGCTTCAATCATTTTGGTTCTCCCTAAAAGCTGGAACCGAGGCACCCCGCCGTTCCATACCTCATAGTATACCATCTCCAAAACGGGCCGCAAGTGACATCGCCCCGCCCGAAGCCAGGTACGGCTAGGCTTAACTTAAGTGTTATTCTTTCTTGTAAGATACATCCGGCACCAGGCCCCATTTATCGCCAAACGGCCAGTAGATTACCAGAGCTTTGCCGACTACTTTATCTACCGGTAACATTCCGAAAGAGCGCGAGTCTCGGCTGGCATTGCGGTTGTCGCCCATCACAAAAAGCTGGTCGGGCGGTACGACTACCGGGCTG
>JBBRBE010000076.1:0-27777 GCA_038206175.1 Chloroflexia bacterium | reverse complement strand
CTTGCAATTGGCCTGGTCATTATCCTGGCTGTTGCCTTAGACCGATTCCGTCAATAGTTACCTGCCTGGCTAAGCCGGTTTGGTCGGGAAGGTGAAGGGGCCATCGCTGACAGTAATTGGGCTGGCGGCAATTATTTAGCTTTACTTAAAAACCGGAAAATACTCGTAGAGGAGGAAGCATTACATGAAAAAGAGGAAAACTCTTTCACTCATCACACTTACGTTGATTTTAGGCACGCTGTTAGCGGCTTGCGGTGACGCGACTGCTACCACGGCACCGGCCACGACCTCGGCGGCGGCAGCCACGACCTCGGCGGCGGCGGCTACAACTTCGGCGGCGGCGGCGACCACTGCCGCCACTGGAAGCGGGCCTGCCGCTACCTTTAATGGTATGACAGTTGACCAGATCGCGGCGGTCAAGGCCGATAAGCCGTACAAATTGCTGGCGGTCGTCAAGACGCTTTCCAACGAGTATTGGCAGGTGATGAAGACCGGCTACGAGAAAGCGGCAACCGAGTTGGGGGTAAAGATTGACGTGGTATCGGTTCCTACCGAACAGGACACCGACCAGCAACTTAGCCTGCTGCAACAAAGCCTGGCTAAAGGTTACGACGCTATTATGGTTTCGCCAATTACCTCGCTTAACCTGATTCCCGCTCTGGCCGATGCGTCTAAGAAGAACATCCCGATTATTAACGTGGACGAGAAAGTAGACGCTAAAGCCGCGACGGATGCCGGGGTAAAGATAACCAGTGTCATCGCTTCGGACAACAAACAGGCGGGCGCACTGGCGGCGAAATACATGATTGATAATATCAAGGGCGGCGGCAAAGTCGCTATCCTGGAAGGTAAAGCCGGGAACCCGTCGGGGCAAGACCGCCGCGATGGTTTTGCGGATACCATCAAGGCTGCTTCGCAGTTTAATATCGTTTCCAGCCAGCCCGCCGATTGGGACCGCGCTAAAGCCCTTAACGTAGCTACCAACATTTTGCAGTCCAACCCGGATGTAGTCGCCTTCTATGCCTGCAACGACACAATGGCTCTCGGCATTGTAGAAGCCGTCAAAGCGGCTGGTAAGCAGGGTAAAATCGCTATCATCGGGACTGACGCCGTTCCCGAAGCCCAGGCTGCGGTCAAGGCCGGGGATATGGCCGGAACGGTTGCCCAGTATCCTGCCGATGAAGCCCGCATTGCCACCGGCCTGGCAATTCTAGCAATTCAAGGTAAGCCGGTTACGGGCTTCGTTCCTTCGCCGATTAAGCTTTTAAGCAAGGCTGACATCAAATAAGAAACCTCGCAACCTGCTCCGTCACCTGTAAAGTGCTGTAAGCCGGGGGAGTCTGCTGCCTACTTTGAATTCAAAGTAGGCACGGCAGACTTCCCCGGCATTACCAAAAACTACAGGCCAGAAACGGAGTGCCTGTTTTTGCAGAAGTGGGAAGTGGATTGTTTATGTTTAGATTTCTTTTAGAAATTGAGTAGGGAAATATCATGTCTGCATCTGAAGGTGTTATTCTGTTCGACCCTCACCCACGGGCAATTGATCTTATCTTTAGGCCAGAAGACAAAACAAGACTTGAAAAGCTGGGGCGGGTAATCTGGCACGAAGGTTCGCCCGCGCCGGACGAGCTTATCGAACAATATTTGCCCGATACCGTGGCGATCATCGGTCAGACCCCGATGCCGCGGGAACGCCTCGACCGCGCCCCGCGTTTGCGAATGATTGCTAACGTGGAAAGTAATTTTCTACCAAATCTGGATTACGAGGAATGTCACCGCCGCAACATTTATGTGGTATCAACCGGGCCGGTTTTTGCTCAGCCCGTCGCAGAAATGGCTTTAGGTCTGGCACTATCGGCAGCCCGGCGTATTACTGAAGCAGATGCAGCGATACGGCGGGGCGACGAGTCGCTTTACGGGGAGCAAGACAATTACGACTCGTTTCTGTTGCAGGCTAAAACTCTGGGCCTGCTTGGTTGTGGCAATCTTGGGCGGGCCTTACTCCCACTGTTGCGCCCTTTCTCAAGCGATATTCTGGTGCATGACCCCTGGATTCATCCAAACGTGCTACGTTCGATGCAGGTTGAACCAGTCGAGCTGAACGACCTGTTTACGCGCTCGGATGTTGTCTTTATTCTGGCCGCAACCACTACCGATAACCAGGGATTTATTGGCGCAAAACACTTCCAGGCCATGCGCAAAGGTTCAATTGTGGTGCTGGTTAGCCGGGCCGGAGTAGTCAATTTCGATGAACTGCTGGAGGCGGCTTCCAGTAATCACATCCGGGCGGCGATAGATGTTTTTCCACAGGAGCCGATTCCCGCCCAGAGTCGCGTCCGTAATACGCCAAACACAGTGCTTTCGGCTCATCGCGCCGGTAACATTCCTGAAATCTGGCCCGGTATGGGTGAAATGGTGGTGGACGACCTGGAATTAGTTCTGAGCGGATTACCGCCGCAACGCTGCCAACGGGCCGTGCCTGAAACCGTCAGTCGGCTACGCAGCAAGCCAGTTTCGTAGAAGTTTAACTTTTGATTTGATAATTTTTGAAAGGGAGCAAGATGGCTGACAATAAGATAGGCGTCCACGCTTTAGTGTGGGTTGGGGGTTGGAGCGAAGCCGAGTGCCGCAAAGCGATTGAGTCCAGCAAGGCCACTGGGTACGACCTGATCGAAATTCCGGCCCTCGACCCCGCCTCAATTAATGTAGAATTCACCCGCCAGGTGTTAGAGCAAGTCGGAATGGAAGCGGTTTGCTCGTTGGGCTTAAATTTTGATACCGATATTTCCAGCACCGACAAAGAGGCCGTAGCCCGTGGCGAACAGATACTTAAAAGTGCGCTGGAAGTTGCCAGGGGTCTGGGTGCAAAATACCTGGGGGGAGTGTTATACAGTGCGCTCGGACGTTATACCGCCCCGCCTACCGAGGAAGGCCGCACCAATTGCGTAAATGTGCTGCGTCGCCTGGCAAAACAAGCCGGTGAATACGGTATGACGCTGGGACTGGAAGCCGTAAACCGCTATGAAAGCAACTTGCTTAACACTACCGGCCAGACCCTGCAAATCATCAGCGACATCGGAGAAACCAATGTGGTAGTACACATGGATACTTACCATATGAATATAGAAGAAACAGATTTCAGGACACCCGTCCTGGCCTGTGGGGACAAACTGGGTTATGTTCATCTTGGGGAAAGCCACCGGGGCTATCTCGGTACTGGAACGGTTGATTTCAAAACCTTCTTCCAGGCTCTAGCCGACATAAATTACCAGAAAACGCTAACCTTTGAGAGTTTTTCCTCGGCGGTAGTTGCGCCTAACCTGTCCTCCACCCTGGCTATCTGGCGCAATCCCTGGACAGATAGCTTTGACCTGGCCCAAAAATCGCGTAGTTTTATCGCTGAAAATATAAAGTAAGCGGCGTGGCGGCCTAAAGATGTATTTGTCCGAAGGAGCGTTCCGGCAGCGGCGCGTCGGGGTCGGCATCGGTGGGGCCTACGCCTGGTGCGACCGGGGAAGACAAAGAGAAACGACTGAATTCGTCGCTTGATCAGGAAGTGTAGAAGAGTTTAGAAGGTGGGTGAGGAGTTAAACCGGACTGCCCCAGCGACTAAGGTGGCGGGTGATAGCGGCGTCCAGGTGGGCGAAATCATCCGGCGGAGGGGGATACTGGCCCAGAGCGAGATAAGAATTGACGAACTCGCGCACGTTGCAGGTGGCGGCGATTTGCAGATTGTACCAGACTAACCGCATATAAGGCCCGCCCTGCTCCGGGACCGTGTTCGCCAGGAGTGCCGCCGAAGTAAGCGCATAGTCATAGCTTACGCGGCGATGTTCCACCCGCCAATCGCGGCCCTTTTCGTCCCACTCGGCCAGGGTGTAAGAAGCCCGGTGGTCGCCGTCGTAAGAAGCCCCGACCGAACCGTTATTTACAATCGTCATGCCGCCCCAGCGCAACAGGGCCGGGCGGTGGGTATGACCGGCAATCCACAGACGGGCAGGCCGGTGATAATCGCCAAAAATTTGGGCCAGGCGAGCTTCCTCCATCTCCGGGTAGAGGCATTCGGTCTGGTGGCGAGGCGAACCGTGAACTACTTGCACATCGCTGCCGTCCGGCCCGGCGAAGGAAGCCTGGCGGGGCAGATCGGTCAGCCATTGCATTTCCTCACTCGTAAGCTGCGAAGCCGTCCAACTGGCCGGAGCGAACAGGGCGCGGTAGGGCGTCGGCAAAGGCTGGCCCTGGCGAGCCTCGCTCTTTTCCAGAATATACTCTTCGTGGTTGCCCGCGATAACAATCGCATTGGGCAACGAACGGATCAGTTCGAGCGTCTGGCGGGGCCAGGGGCCACAGTTTAGAAAATCGCCCGCGACCACCAGCCGTACATCCGGCCCCAATCGAGCAATATCTTCTAAGACCGCTTCCAGGGCGGGCAGGTTCGCGTGTATATCGGAAAAAGCCGCTATTCTCAAGAATTACCTTCCTCGTGGTCTAAATCAGGTTCGGCCCGGTTAGTAACTGGCGTGAACGGCAGCAAAATATTGTAATAACGGCGCGGCACGACCAGGCCGGGCAGGGGCGCAGGCCGGTCGGCGGGATACGCCAGAGGCCGGTAATCGCCAGGCCGGGGTTCGTGCATAGCTCGCCAACTTCCAAAACCCTCTGCTAACTTCGCCCAGGCCCGGTTGTCCCCGCCAGTGGAGGAGGCCACGACCGGGCCGAAACGCCACTCTTGCGTTTTTAGCGTCCAGGATGGCGGCCCGAACCTGAACACCAGCACCAGATCCAAACCGCCCTCGTATGCTTCCAGGACTGCCAGGCCCCGCGGTTCATAACGTTTGCGCTCCACCCCATCGCCGTTCAGTTCGGGCGGAAGGGACTGGCCCAGTAAGAGCGGCCAGACCTGATCCTTCAGGCTGGCCGCCAGAGCAATTTCTAAGCTATAATAACCCTCGGAAGGTGTTTTCAATGCGGGTGTAGGCCGCAAGGGCGAGGCCATCGCCCGAAGCAATTCCAACGGCAAACCATCGGTTTTGGTAGGAGTGAGCAAATCAGCCTGGCTCAAAAATTCTTGCACACCCGGAGGTAGATCGCCCCCGCCCAGGTAAAGGTGCGAGTCCGGGGCAAAGTTAGCCACTTCCTCCGGCCAGACCTGGGCCGGGTCGAGCGGCAAAGGAGTCAGGCCGCGTTGTCCGCGCACCGGGTGAGCCAGTTGGCCCTGCATGGGTACGAAACTGCCCTGACTGGCCCCGACTGCCCGCAACACGCCATCGGCATCTTTGCGAAAGGCGGGCAAAAGGCCGTTTCTTAGCCGGGCCGAAATCGTCAGAGGCAGGAGCAAAAGGCCACCAGGTTTTAGCTGCTCGACCCAGGCGGGCGCAATCTCCCACTGCTGCACTGTTACGATGATTCGGTCGTAAGGAGCATTCGCGGCATAGCCGAGGCCACCATCCGCCGCTACGACCGTCACGCGCCCGTAAGAAGGATCGAGGCAATCACCCAACCTCTGCAAATTCTGGCGGGCGTAATCGGCCATCACGGGGTCGAAATCAAGGCTGGTAACGAGTGCGCCGTCACCGAGCAGATGGGCCAGCAACGCCGCGTTATAGCCGACGCCCGCGCCAATTTCCAGCACCCGCATACCTGGCTCGGTTTCCAGCGTTTCGAGCATATCGGCCATCAGGTAAGGCTGACTGCTCGAACTGGTGGCCTGGCGTTGCTCGTCCCACCGGACAGCAATCGCTTCGTCGCTATAAACCTTTGCCAGTGGAACATCAGCGGGCAGAAAAAATTCACGGGGAACCTGGGAGAAGGCGCGTTCGAGAGCCGGGTGGCGGATCGCTCCTTCTCGCACCAGAAATTCCACCAGACGGTGGCGCATCTCGGTTGCGTCCGGTTCGGGCGGGGCGGCCTCTGCCGAATTTAGTTCTGGCTCGTCACCCGAAGCCATGTGTCACCCACTTTTAATTCATCAACCGATCCCGGATACCCTCGATAGGAATATCGAAAACCTGGGCTGCCCGCACGATTCGGCTGATAATGGCTTGCTGCTGTTCGTAGTTGTAGCGATTACGGTTCTTCTCGTCGCTAAAATAAGAAATTGCGTCGAAGACCCCATAATAAGTATCGAGTGGATAAGTAAACAAATCCTGAGTCTGGGCGACTTCGTGCATCTTGTGGCCGGTCGAAAAAGGCGTGTTCAGGTCGGTCGGGTTAGGATTTTTGACCGGGTTCATGATTTCTTTGTTCATTCCGCCAGGAATATAGTCGTTAACGGGTGCAATCGCTTTCTGCTCGGTAGTGGCCGGGGCAGGCGCGGGAGTAGGGGACGGGTTTTGCTGCCCGGCGTTAAGCCCTTCCGGGATACTTTGAGCCTGGGCAGGCTCAGCCGAAGGCGTGGTGGCACTGTGGCCGGGTGGGTTTGCCTTGACCCCGCTCAAATCGCTGGCACTCTTTTCGTTCTGGCTCATACTGAGGTAAGCACTCCTTTACTAAAAAGCCTGGATAGCTTTGTTGTGCGCGTTTCCAACCCGAATTATACACGCTGGCTCTCTAGCCGGTCAAAATACGGCGAGGTCTAAGCAGCCCAAAAGCCCGGAACAAAACGACAAAAGGGCCTTCTCGATTTTCGAGGCCTGGTTCTGGCTTTCCTTACTTCACTTCTAGTTGCGATTTGTGCCAATCGTAAGCGGTCTGCACGATAGTGTCCAGATCGTACTGAGCTTTCCAGCCTAACTCACGCTCGGCTTTCGAGCTATCGGCCCAGATAGCCATCGGGTCGCCCGGTCGCCGGGGTACATAATCAACCTTAAAATCATGTCCGGCTACCCGCCGGGTGGCGTCAATGACCTCTTTGACCGAGCTACCTCGTCCGGTTCCAAGATTATAAGCGGTCGTGCGATCTTGCTCGATCAACTGGTCGAGAGACTGGACATGGGCAACCGCCAGGTCTACCACATGTACGTAATCCCGAATGCAAGTGCCGTCGGGCGTGGGATAATCACTGCCAAAGACCTTGACCGACTCAGCCTGGCCGAGAGCGGCTTTCATCACCACCGGCACAAGGTTACCGGTATGATTCCAATCTTCACCCAGTTTATTATCCAGCGAAGCTCCTGCGGCGTTAAAATAACGCAAGCTCACGCTTCGCATCCCGTAGGCCAGGTCGTACCATTTTAGAATTCTCTCGGCCATCAATTTGGTTTCGCCGTAAGGACTTTCCGGCCCGGTCGGATTGTTATCCTCCGAAACGGGAACCTGGGCCGGGTTGCCAAAGATGGAGCAGGACGAGGAAAAGATGAAGCGCGTAATGCCCTGGCGAAGCATCGCATCCAGCAAAGTCTGCGTGCCGGTAACGTTATTTGCAAAATACTTGGCCGGTCGCTCGACCGATTCTCCGGCGTTCTTGTAGGCCGCGAAGTGGACGACCGCCTGGGGCTTTTCCTCAGCCAGCAGGCGGTCGAGTAGCCCGGCATCACCCATGCTACCCTCTATCAGCTTTGCGGCTCCGGCAGTTTGGGCCAGTTTTGCTTCGCCCAGTTCAAGGGTATCCAGCACAATCACTTCGTGCTGCCGGTTTACCAGTTCCCGTACCGTATGCGAACCGATGTAACCCGCTCCGCCTGTCACCAATATCTTCACGCCTATCTCCTTATCCGGGCCGACTTTGCAGCAAAATCGGTCATTCTGACCTCCCTGGAATAAATCTTTCAGACTCTATAACGTCCTCCGCCGGGTCTTTGTTTCTGTCCCGCTTTTCTGTCCAGCTAATATACAGCCATAAACGTGCCAGGCTAAGGCGCACTAAGGAAATCTGCCTTAATCCAATCCGAACTAAACTGTTATCCATCCGAAGCAGTGCATTAAGGAAGGTCAGGGCTTAAATTTGCCGTGACCTTCTCGCAGATAATTTTGATCTCACTTGAGTTAATTTGGATTGGAAGTACCAGTAAATTTGTAAAAGAGCGGGCCAGGACAGTCTGGGGTAAGCTGGCCCGTTTCCTATAGCCGGGCCTGTACCAAAAGAGTGCTGACGATCTGGAGCAATTCTTGCTCGCGGTAGGGCTTGACCAGAAAACCGTCTGCGCCGACTTCTTCGGCTTTCTGACGATGTTTAAGCCCGGCCCGACTGGTCAGCATCACAATCGGAATACGGCGGTACGACTCGCGGCTCTTGAGCAGAGCCGTCAGCTCGTAACCATCCATGCGCGGCATTTCGATGTCCATCACGATCAGGTCTGGCGGCACCTGTTGCACCATTTCGAGGGCTTCCTGACCGTCTTTACTGGTGCGGACGCGGAACCCGGATTTTTCGAGAGCGGCAGAAAGTACCTTACGAACCGAAAGCGAATCGTCTACCACCTGGATCAAAGGCACGCGAGGGCGTGGCGCGGGAACTTCGGGTCGTTCCTCGTCCGGGCGGGCGGGCCTGACCGGGGCCGGGAGGCTACGCGAACCCAACCCGTAGCGACTGCGCCGCCCGGTAGCCGTCGCCACCAGTTCGTACACGTTCAGGATCAAAATTACCTCGCCGCTGCCCAAAAGCGTCGCCCCAGTGACACCCGGCACAGCTTTGAGATGACTACCAAGCGGTTTTACCACCACTTCTTGCTGCCCGATCAGGCTATCCACCCGCACGACTGCCCGCTCCGGCCCGTTGATGAGCAGCAGTGGTCGTTCGCGGCGCGAGGCAAACTGGCTGCGCGTCGTCACGTCCTCCTCGTCCGGGGCGCGTCGCTGATGAGGATGCAAATGCAAAAGACTGTTCAAGTCCAGCAAGGGTACGGTGGTATCTTCCAGACGATAGTAGCGGCGGGTGCCGTAATCCTCGATAGCTTCGCGTTCGGGCCGGATCGTCCGCTCGATAGCCGCCAGAGGCACCGCATAGGTGTAACCGCCCACTCGCACCAGCAAAGCGCGAGTAATTGCCAGAGTGGAAGGCAGCCGAATGATAAAGGTCGTACCCCGCCCAACCGCACTCTCTACCTCGACGGTTCCTTTAAGTCGGGCGATATTGGCCCGCACTACGTCCAGACCGACCCCCCGGCCCGAAATATCGGTGATAGTCTGGCTGGTCGAAAAGCCCGGTACAAAGAGCAAATCGTAAAGTTCTTCCTCGGATACTTCCGCCCCCGCAGGCAGCAAACCGCGCTCGACGCCCTTTTGCTGCACCGCCGCCAGATCAATTCCCCGGCCATCGTCCCGCACTTCGATCACCACCTGGCTGCCCTCGGTGCGGGCCGCAAAAGTGAGGGTGGCCGTGCGCGGCTTACCCAACCGTTCGCGCTCGTCGGGCGTTTCCAGGCCGTGATCAATCGCGTTTCGCACCAGGTGCAACAGTGGATCGCCCAATTCCTCCGAAATGCTCTTATCAATCTGGGTACTCTCGCCCGATACCACGAACTCAATTTCCTTGCCCTGCAAAGATACCAGCGACCGCACAGTGCGGTAAAGCCGGGGCGTCAGGTTCGAGACCGGCACCAGGCGCACCTTCACCACCCGGTCTTGCAAGTCGTCGGTCAGGCGGGCCTGCTGGATCAGAGCGTTTTCAAGGTCTTCGTTAAGGGTGTTTAACTCGCGCAAAGCTGCCGCCAGGTCGTCCACCGTCTCGGTCATTTCCCGCGAAAGAGTATGAAACTCGGTGTAACGATCCATTTCTAGCGTATCGAACTCGGCCCGTCCGCCCTCAAGTAAACGGTTTTCGTAAGCGGGCCGGTCATCGGCCCCACGGGTACCAATCCCCACCGGCACAGCCTCGTTTTTGAGCAGTTCCACCTCGTAGCGGGTTTCAAGTTCGCGAGTGACGCGCTGAAGGCGTTTGATCGAGAGACCTAGCTCGTCCACCGAGCGATTTAGAATCTGCTGGCGGCGTTCCAGCACCGTCCGATTGATCACCAGTTCACCGATCTGGTTAACCATCGTATCCAGTCGCTTGATCGGCACGCGCACGGCCAGTTCGAGATCAAGGGCGGTATTCGGGGCGGGGCGAGAAGGCCGGACCAGTTGGGTGAGAGAGGTCAAAGGGCGGGCCGAAGCCGGGTCGGTTTCGAGGTGGACGGCGGCTTCAAAATCAGCATCCGTTCCGGCTTCCTCGGCATCGGTTTCGGCGGCAGCCAGGGCCGCTTCGAGAGCTTCCACTTCGGCAGCTTCGACTCGGCGCAAACTCTCCTGAGCAGGAGCCTGGAGCGGGCCGGTCTGGGTTTTGCGGGCAAAGATAATCGCGCCGCTGGGAGTCTCGGCCACCGCCGTCGCTTCCTCGGCCCCTGCACCTTCCAAAAGAAGATTGTAACGGGGGCGCAAAACTTCCAGAAACTCGTCGCTTTCGGCCTGACCAACTGCCAGACCGCGCACCATTGCGTCAATCGCGTTGAAGGTGACAAAAAGCAGTTCGACGACTTCCTCGTCCACCGCCAGCGTACCGTCGTAAAGACGGTCGAGTAAATCCTCCATCAAATGCCCGGTCTGGCTGATCACCTTGAGGCCAACCATTGCCGCCGACCCTTTGAGAGTGTGGGCCGTTCGCCGGATTTCGCGCAGTAGCTCCCGGTTGCGCGGGTCGTGTTCGAGCGCGGCCAGGCGCACATCCAGGTTTTGAATATGCTCCTGAGCTTCGCTAGCAAAAACCTCGGCCAGTTCCGGGTCAAGCTCAGTCGTTGAAATGACGGTGGAGCTAGTTTTAGAAGTAGCAACAGCAGTAGAGGCTGATGCCGCGCTGCCCCCCTCAACCGCTATCTCCGCCCTGACGGGCGGCGCAACGGTAGGAGAAAGCGGTTGAGGAGGCGAAGACTGGGCTTCAGCCCCGGCAGGCACAGCAAAAAGGCTGGCGGCGGCTGCTTCGTAAGGAGCCAGTAGAGCCGTCAGGTGGGCCAGGCTCTCCGCCAAAAGCTCCGGCGTGTGTGGGTCTAGCGGAAGTGCGCCCGCCGCGACCTGCGCGGCCCTATTTTCTAGCACACTCACTTGCCGGGCAATTTCTTCCAAATCCATCATAACGGCGGCTTTACGCAGGGTGCCGCAAATGCGGGCGATCTGAGCCGCCTCGCCGGTTTTGTCACCGCCAGGCCGGTCGAACTGAGTTACCAGGGTTTGAAGCTGGGCCAGGTCGCCCTGGGCTTCGGCCAGGAAGAACGCGCCCATACTGTCGCTGGTCTCGGCCTCGAAACCGCCAAACTCGGCCTCACCAAATTCACCCACTCCGCCATTTTCCGCCATCGCGGAAATTGCAGCAGCGATGGCGGCTTCTTCCTCGGCCTCAGCCTCAGTTAGAAACCCGGGCGGGGTCGCCATCGAAATCGAATCTAAGTCCGGCGAAAGATTATCCAGCGAAGGCAAGCCGCGCAAAGCCGCCAGAGCCGCCGTCGCCGAAGCCTGGTCATCAAGCTCTCCCGCGTCGAGCGTCTGAGCCAGAGAGTCAAAATCGAAGTCGGCCTGGGCCACCGACGAAGACGAGAAACCGGCAGAACGCGCATAATCGTCTAAAGTTGAACTTGCCACCGCCGGAGCAGTCGGGGTGTCGGCATTATCCAGGCTGGGCAAGCCAAAGTCGAACGAAACAGCCTCAAGCTCGCTTCCCTCGAAATCGTAATTACCATCCAGCGAGGCCAGCAAATCAGCCGCCGCCGTAAAATCAGGCAAAACGATAGGTTCAGCTACGCTAAGCTCGGCCAGTTCTTCCACGGAAAGCGGCCCGGATAATTCCGGCAACAAAGCCGGGTTTTCCAGCCCGTTCAAACTCTTCTCCACGGCTCGCCCCGAACCAACGGCCACGGCAGGGGTCACTGGCCTATGCAGCAGATCGGGTAACTCGGCCTCGTTGGGGCCACTTTCGCCCGGTAAAACCGGACCGTTTAAGGCAGCCAGGTGGGGGGGCAATTCGTCCAGGATTTCATTTTGCAAAAGGCTAATATCAGCGTCCACCTGCCGGGCAGTCAGGGCATCGGTCAGGCCGGGCAATTCCCGGTTAGCTTTGCTGGCCGGAGCCGGAGCGGAGCTAACCGGGCTGATCTTTTCTTCACCCAGGTCTGGCTCGTAGCTGCTCCAATCGAGCGCAAAAGGAGTATCGCCCAGTACCCGGTTATAATCCGGGGGCGGAGGCAGAGCGGCGTCGAGCGATGGAGGCAATTCGGCGGCAAAAAGCTCGTCAAGCGATTGCAGATCATTCGGCTCGGTAAAAAGGTCAGTCAAATCCAGGTCAGCCTCGTCCGGCAAAGGTTTGGCCGGGGGAACCGGCGGCAGCGAAAGGCGGCCTGAAAAAGGCTGGCTGGGTGGAACAGGCGGCAAATCGAAATCCAACCCGTGCTGCACCGGAGCAGTCATTTTGGGCGGAGGCGGTGGTGGAAGCGGCACCGGCCTTGCCTGATGCGACGAAGGCGGTTCCAGATCGTAAAGGTAAGACGGCGGCGGCGGGGGTAGCGGCGGCAGCGAGTTTGCGTTAGGAGCAGACCCGTAGCCCGCTAGTTCGTCCGCCGCATAAAGATAAGACGGCGGCGGCGGTGGCAATTCACCAGAGGCGGCGGAGCGAGGGGTCGAGTTCGGCTCGAACCAGGCCGGAACCGACCAAGCCTCCGCCTCTTCGGGCAAACCGACCACCACGGTGGTCGGCGTTTCATCAAGCAAGGGCGGGGAGAACTGCTCGTACAGTCTGGCCGGGGGCGGAGGTGGCGGGGGAGCCAGATTATATAACTCAGCTGAAGGCGCAGGCGGAACAACTGCCACCTCATCCTCATTTTCAAGCTCGGCCCGCACTACGGTGATCAAGCTTTCTACCCGGTCAACCCGGCCTAACAGCTTTGTGGCCAGGGCCGGGGTGAAAGAAGCCTTTTTTTCAACTACGGGCAAAAGAGCTTCTTCCAGGCCGCGACCTTCGGCACTTAGCTGGTCCAGTTCGACCATTGCTGCCGAGCCTTTGATCGTATGAGCCAGGCGGTAGGCTTCTTCCAGCGATTCTTTGTGACGTGGATTTGTAGCAAGCTTGCCCAGATGCGTCCGCAGTTGCGGCACGTATTCGGCAATCTCTTCGACGAAAGCCAGCATTATTTCGGCGTCGTATTGCATGTAAATTTCCTAAAAGTGCTAGTTCTAAGTACCCCATTTGAGCAAAATAGCTCAATCTATCCAACCCACCACCGCTTTTGCCGTACTTAACCCAGGGCCGGAGGGCGGCGGGACGAACCTTCTTCGGCAGAGCGGGCCGGGGCCGAGTTGGGCCGGGCCGATTCGTCAAAAAAGGTGTCGAAAACCGGATCATCGCCCAATAAGGAATTCAAATCGAAATCTAATCCCGCGTCGTGCGTCTGAGCGACCGGCCTGGACGAGTAGGCCGGGCGGTTGCCGTTGGCAAGCTGGCCCGGCCCGGCGGGATTTGAGCTGTTCGGCCACGAACCGCCGTCGGCTGCCGGATTATAAGTCTCCTCGTCGCCAAAGGTAAGCTCCGAAGTGGACGGCAAGAATTGATAATATTCGGGCTGAATCGCCGGAACCTCGGTCTGAGGTGGGGCAACCTGCCGGGCTTCCAGAATCATCGGTTCGGAGGGTCTGCCAGCCTGCGCAGGCAAAGCCCGGCCATCCTCGACTTTGAAGGCACTGACCGAAACGCGCAATTCGTCAGCAGTGCGGGCCACCACTTCGACGGCTTCGGATGATTGGCGACGCAGAGCGGCAGCTTCCTGGGTCAGGTCTGAAAGTTCGACCATGCTGCGGGCAATATTGACCGAGCTACCGGCTTGCTGGCGCGAAACGACCGAAATATTGGTGATTAAAGTTGCCAGCCGCTCGACCACGTTCTCGATAGCAATCAGGGCACGGCCCGCATCGTCGGCCACCTTCGAGCCTTCGACCACTTCCCGTGTGCTTTCCTCCATCGCCACGACTGCCTCTGCCGTGTCGTCCTGGATAGATTTGACCAGGGCCGCAATTTCTCGCGTGGCGTTCGCACTGCGTTCGGCCAGTCGGCGCACTTCCTCGGACACGACCGAAAAACCTTTGCCTTGCTCCCCGGCCATCGCCGCCTGGATTGCCGCGTTAAGAGCTAGCATATTAGTCTGGTCGGCAATGTCATCAATCAACTTGACGATCTCGCTGATTTGCTGCGAACTTTCACCCAACCGCTTGATCTTCTTGGCCGTATCCTGCACGTTACCTCGGATGCGGTTCATGCCCGCGATAGTCTGGGTCACGGCCAGACCGCCTTGCCGGGCATTTTGACGAGCTTCCTGGGCTACGTTTGCCGACACGCTGGCGGCATCCGAAACCTGCTGGATCGAGCGGTTCATGTCTTCTACCGAACTCGATACTGTCAGCACTCGTGCGGCCTGCCGGTCGGACATGCGGTCAATCTGCTGCGAGTTAACCACCACCTGCTCAAAATAAGTACTGGTCTGGCCGGTCGCGTTCTGGATATTAATAATAATCTTACGCAATTCTTCGATCATCAGGTTAAACGAGTCGGCGATAGCACCCGTAATATCGGCGGTCACTTCGGCTTGCACGGTCAGGTCGCCTTCGGCCACGGTGCTGATTTCTTCCAGCAGAGTTGTAATGCGGTCTTGCAAGACTTCTTTTTCTTCGCGGCTCTGGATCAACGTCAGAGTGTTATCGAACATCGCGTTTAGCGACTCACCCAGCCGTCCCAGTTCGTCCCGGCCTCGTACCGGCACGCGGGCCTCGAAATCGCCAATGCCGATCCGCCCCAGCACTCGGCTGATCCGGCGGACCGGGGTAGTCAACAGGCGGGCCAGCACCAGAGCCAGCAAGATAACCACCACCACAGCCAGACCTACCACCAGTAACAGCGTCGTAGTGATGTTGTTGGCGGCGGCGGCGTAGGTCGCTTCCGGCACAATCACATAATAGCTCCACTTTGGTTTGGCCGGGATGGTCGCGTAGGCTACCTGAAGGGGGATTTTCTGATCGCCATTGTTCGTTTCAAGCGAAAAGAAGGGATTGGCTTTATCGAAACCAGGCCGGTTAAGCACTTCGGTCAGGCCCGGCAAAGTTCCCTGGCCGTTGAGAACAGCTTTTTGGTAATCGAACTGGTCGGGAAAGCGTCCGCTATTGACCCACGGGCCACGTCCTGCCGAGGGTAGGGGTCGCATCAAGCCAAACAAAAGAGTGGTCTGCAAATCGGCCCGATTATAAATGCGGCTGTCGCCGATCCGAATACCCAGGCCGTTAGTATCGTCTACCAGCATGGTGTAACTGCCCGGCCCGGCGGCTTCGTAATCGTTGTTAATGATTTGCCAGATGCCGTCCAGATTGAACCGCTCCACGATAACGCCCACCGGGTTAGCCCGTATATCTCGCACCGGGCTACTGATGTACATCACCGATTGCACTCCACGGTCGGTAAAGCTGAGAACTTTGGGGTCGGAGATAAAAGTCAAGCCTTTCATGGCTTCCTGAAAATACTTCTGGTCGGTCAGGTCTCTGGGTTCGCCTTCAAGCGGCCCGCCCTCGCTGCTGGGCGAGGTATTAGACGTCAATTCGACCTGACCACTTTTACTGGCTATCACGAAGTAATTATTGATGGAGGAGTTGGCCTTTGATTTCAAAATGTTAAAAACCGAACTCTGGTCGAAATTGTTCGGGCCAAGCGAATCGCGGTCGTTGTTTGCCAGGTTTATGAAGCGCGTAACCGAGTCGAGTGTAGTAGTTTGTTGCAAATCAGTCGCCCGCGACTTAATAAAATCATCAATCGAGGCACTGGTGCGGCGCGAAGTATTTTCCAGGTTTCGTTTAGCCTCGGTTAACAGACCCTCGCGGGCCTGGCTCTGGCTGAGCAACCCGACTACCACGAGCGGCACCAGGGCAATAAACAAAAAGGCGAGCAGCAGTTTGACGGCAATCGGCCAGTCAGCCGGGCGGAAGAGGATGCTCATAGGACGATTCTCCTTAACCTACACAGTGTGGAGCTACAAAGATGTTATAAGTTCTATTACGATATAAGTTCTGATACCTGATACCGAGTGCTAAGTTCGAGTTGAGCAAGTGTTATCGCCAAATTTTACTATTCTTAAAGCTTTTGCCTGTAGCGAAAGGTCTGGCCTGACGCTCCAGGATTAACTAGACGACACGGGATACCGTTTTGCGGCCCCTGACCTTAATAAATAGGTTCAAAAACCAGCATTTCAGGTGAAGTCACCAGGGCTGGCGTATCGAGCAGAAGGGTGGTCTGCCCACTGCGGGCATCGAGATAGTAACCGGCTAGATAAGTGGTAGCGAGACCGGTCTCCGGGAGAGTCGGCTTGATCTGGTCGGGCTGGACGAATAGCACTCCTTTGAGGTCGTCCACGATCACCCCCACTACGACACCTTCGCTATGCAGCACCAGGAGGCGCGGCACAGGTGCGCCGATACCGAAAAGAGCCAGCGATTTAAGGCTGTCGCTCTCCGCAGGGGTAGCCGGTGGCATACCCAGGAACAGCCGCAAATTTACCACCGAAATAATGGTGCCGCGCAAACTAAAAACGCCTTCCAGCCATTCCGGGGCGTTCGGAAGGGGAGCCACCGCTTCAGGTTGAAAACGCAACACTTCCTGCAAAGTATCCAGGCGGAAGCCGTATTGCCGGTCGGCCAGGGCGGCCAGAAGATATTGAACTGCGCCTTCGGTTTCAGACGCTTCTTCGGGGCCAGAACCGGGAGTTATCGAAAAATCCAGCTCACTCATTTGTTACACACTATTCCTCAGCCGACTATCAGCTCTTTCAGCCCTACAAAAGTCTTCGGACAGTCGCCAGGAGTTCCTCCGGCTTGAAAGGCTTGCTCATATATTCGTTCGCACCCTGCTTGAGGCCCCAGAACTTGTCGCTGGCTTCGTTCTTGGTAGTCAGCATAATAACCGGCAAAGTGGCCCGCCCCAGCCGAGTGCGGATTTCGCGGCAAACCTGAAAGCCGTTCTTTTTAGGCATCACTACGTCCAGCACGACGAGATCGGGATTTTCGATTTGCACCTTAGTAATGGCATCCTCGCCATCAATGGCTGTCACCACCCAATAGCCCGCTTCGCGCAACGGCAAACTCATCAGGGTTAGTTCGGTCGGGCTATCGTCCACGATTAAAATTTTCTGAGCCATAACGTCCTTTTGTCCAATATTTGAACTAAGCTTACACCTGGGATAAAAGATGATATCTGGCGAACCTCCGGCTTACTTCGGGCCTACATCTTTCTTACTACGTCCTGCAAGAAAACTTCGTACATCTCCTGAGCCTCGAAGCGGGTGCTTTCCGAGCGGATCAGCGAAACATAATACTGGAACGAACTGCGCAGGAGCGTCCGCAACCCGCGCCCGGCCTCGCGCACGAAATCCTCGGCGGCTCCTTGCCCATCCCGGCTGAAAAGTTCATACTCGCGCAAGAGCTTACCAATGTTTACCCGCCCGTGGGCAATATCGAGCAATTGAAAAATGGTGCGGTACTGGGCCAGTTCGTTCTTCATCGCCCGTTGAAGCATATCCTGCAAACCCCGCCGCCCGCTCACGCTTTCGGTCAGCGAAAGCACTTCGTTGCCAAATCCGGCCAAAGCCAACAAAATCGTCTGAGCCTCGTTACGCCCCTTCTTTTGCATCTGCGTCCAGGTTGATTCCATCCGGCCAATCGAAGTAATCAAGCGCAACTGCCGCTCGTTGTCGTCTACTATTTCACCGACTTCTTCGGTAAGCGGCGGGATTGCATAGGTGCGGTTCGGGATCGGAATTGACGGTTCGGCGTAGGCCGGACGGCCACTACTGGTCTTGCTCAAGCCATCAGTCGTACCCTGGCGCACCTGCGAATTCGGGCTAGTCGTAATCTCGAAGGGGTCGGGGGCC
Source organism: Chloroflexia bacterium (assembly GCA_038206175.1). Classification (GTDB taxonomy): domain Bacteria; phylum Chloroflexota; class Chloroflexia; order Chloroheliales; family Chloroheliaceae; genus 54-19. The sequence continues at coordinate 9,982 of JBBRBE010000076.1, read as the reverse complement.
GGGCCGTTGCCGCCACTGACAATAAGCGATTCGAGCGGCAGACCCGGTTCGGCCACCGGCGCAGTCGCGTGCAGGTCGAGGTAAGCTTGCGGCTCGTTGAGGAACCGTTGCAACAGCGCACCGTCGTTGGTCAGGCGCGGACTGCGTTCGCTCCACAGGCCCAGGATTGTCCCCTGGAAAATCGGAATATAAGAGCGTTCGCCCGCCAGCGCACTGGGCTGTCGGTCGTTACCCAACGCCCCACTGGGAATCGTAATGCGGATTGCCCCGGTATGACTTTCTTCGTTCAAAAGGCGCAAAAGCTCCTTGAAGCGTAAAATCCGCACTTCCAGATGGGCGTAGCGCGTGGGCGGGGTCAAAAGAGCTATCGCCGCCCGCATAGTCTCGGTGGTCAATTCGTAAAACCAGTAGAAACGGGCCGCCCCGCTGCCGCGCTGGTCGAGGGCAGTCCGGTAAGCTCGTTCACCTTCCAGAAGGCTCATCCCGTTCGGCCCGTTCTGGTGATAGAAAGCGTGGATGAAGCGACCGCGCAGGAGGCAGATGCCCACGGTTGGAAAGCCGCCCATCTCCGGCCCACCCAGCACATAGCCGGTAAACCGGACTTCCGACAGATGCAAAAGTTCTTCTTCAAGCTGTGGCCCGGTCGCCACCAGAGCCGTTTTCATTTGTTCCCCGGTGGGCAGGCAAAAAAGGCGAGTGCGGTAGAGACCTCCGGCAGGCGGGGAAGGAGCGAGCCGACTGTTGACCGATTCATCTATAAAGCGTCCGTCGAAATTAGCGGCTTCGGGTGGAACCGGCCCTGGCCCGGCCTCCTGGCTACTACTTGAAGGCGTGATTGGATCGCCCGGATAGACCGCATTCATCGAGTCCAGCGAAGCCAGATCAAAAGGAATTAAGTCGCTCATATCATTCATTGCTCCGTAAGCCGGAGATGGAACCGGCGCGGGTGCGGCCTGGGCGTTCCCATTAAAATTAGGATTGGAATTGAAATTAGAGCTTGGGTTTGGGTTAACCGGCAAAGCCGGGCCAGACCGTAAAGGAGCCGTAGCCGGTAATCCATGCGACCGAGGCTGCCCCTGTAACACAGGCGACCCGGCAGGACGATTCTCCAGGATACGCTCGATGTCGTCGTTGATGCTGGCCTGAGCCGGAATAATTCCTTCGGTGAAAGCAAAATTGCCGTTTTTCCAGTTCAGCACTTCGCTTACAGCATCCAGGCCCACCACATTTCCCCATTTGGCGTGATAAAGCTGGCCGAACAGATAATAAAGGTCTATACGTTCGCCGCTTCGGTTGAAACTTAGTTCACCGCTATTTTTGTCCTTCTCGACCGAACGCAAGAGCGTTGGCAGATCGGTTTTCTCGATGCGGCCATTGAGAATCATTGCAGAACCTGACGCCATAGACTTATCTTAACCTCGGTCTATCCTGTTTCCAAACAAGCTTACTCTGGGTAACTAACGGCCTAAAAGAAAATCTTAGTTTGAACCAATGAAACGCGATACGACGGCTAACAGGTCACGCGGCTCGAAAGGTTTGGTCATATAAAGGGTCGAACCGGCAATTTTGCCGCGCACTTTGTCGAAAAACCCATCCTTGCTGGATAGCATGATTACCGGAATGTTGCGGTAGCGTTTCTTGATAATCTGGCAAACGTGATAACCGTCCATCACCGGCAACATCACATCCAGCAGCACCAGATCGGGCCGGTCGTCGGTGATACTGGCAAGAGCTTTCATCGCGCTATCGCAGGTATTAACTCGATAGCCTTCGCGCTTGAGGGTCACTTCTACAATTTTTCGGATGGTGGGGCTATCGTCTACCACCAGAACTAATCTATTATTGCCCGGCACACGGGCCTCCTTACTCAATATCACTAAATTCGATTTACCAGCAGAACGGAATTTGAGGCGAAAGCCGTAACAAGGACAAAATTACTTCCTGACTAAAATGATACTTCAAGACAGCCCCAGGTGAGCGCGGGTACATGCCGCGCCCACACGAAGCTGCCCACCACAACTACCCCCGGATATAATCTACTCTTTGAGAAATTTATCTATCCCGTTTTCCCGCCAGACCCGCAAAGTCTCTTTGTCTTTCGGGTCAATTTTAACGCCAATAGCATTGACCGGAACCTGATGACGCCGCTGGATGTCCTCCCAGTTGCGCTTAATCTTAGGGTCAAGGCCTTTTTTATCTTTGTCTTTATCTGCCAACGCCCCATCTCCTGCCCTATTACTAACTAAACCTTACACTCAAGCTACTTTATTTAGTGGTAGATTTTCAGCTTAAACCTACCAGTTCGCCAAGCTGCCGTTCGGTCTGAGCGGTATCCTCGAAAGGGCCAACCGCCGCCACTGACACCAGTCCCGGCTCGAAAACACGTTCCGCTAATCCTTGCAAATCCGCCGCTTCCAAGCTTCGCACGCCTTCGACCAGTTCTTCCAGAGGCAAGAACCGCCCAAAATACATTTCCTGAGTGGCTAACTGGCTCATCCGGGTGTTGCTGCCTTCGGCTCCGATTAATATTTCGCCACGCAGATACTCTTTGGCCCGCCACAGTTCTTCGGCTCCGACCGGCTCATCGGTCAGGCGAATTAACTCGCCTACTATCGAAGCTACCACCGGCAGGAAATTAGCCAGGGTAGTAAAACCTTCCACCAGGAGCAGACCAGCCTCGCGGTAGGGATGATAATTTGTGCCAATCTCGTAAACCCAACCGCGCTCGTCCCGCAAAGCTTCATACAACCGCGAACTCATACCTGCCCCCAGCACCGTATTCAGGCCATAAGCGGCGTAACGGTCAGGAGCGGTATAAGTCGGCGCAGGCACTCCGACGGCAAAGTACACGTGGGCCGACTCGCGCTCTCGCACCGCGACCGCTCCCTGATAGAGCGGGGCGGGAACCGAACGGGCCATTTGCCGGGTTGCCGGGAGTGACCAGAGAGCATCGTTGACCTGAGCTACAAAATCGTCGTGGTCCAGGTTGCCCGCCGCCGAGACGATCAAGCGGTTTGCGCCGTAGTGATCGGCATAAAAGTTCAGCAATTCCTCCCGGCTCAAGCTTTCGACCGAAGCGCGGCTGCCGTAAATATTCCGCCCTAGCGGATGGCCGGGCCAAACCGTCCCTTTGAGCAATTCCTGGGTCAATTTGGCGGGCTGCTCCTCGCCAGCTTCAAGCTCCTGGAAGATGGCTAACTTTTCGCGCCGGAAAGCGTCGGCCTCGAAGCGTGAATGGAGCAGCACATCGCCAAAAATATCCAGGGCGAAGGTGCGATAATCGTCCAGCACCGCCGCGTAGAGACAGGTATAATCGCGGGCGGTAAAGGCTCCTAACTGCCCTCCGGCCATATCAATCATACGGGCCAGGGTCGCCGCATCGCGCCCGGTAGTACCTTTGAAGAGCAAGTGTTCGATGCAGTGGGCCACCCCGTTGTTCTGAGCCGTTTCGTCGGTCGAACCTACTTCTAGCACCATCCCGATTGTTAAAGAGCGTACACCGGACATCCGTTCGGTAATGACCCGGATACCGTTGTCCAGAACGGATTTGCGGTACATTAGTAATGTTCTCTTGTTGTGTACAGTTTTAAGTTTAAGCAGTCAGGCTGTTCCAGGGTCTATTATACCCTCTGAACATTACGACAATAATTGCTTTGTGCTAAATTTAATTTAGACAGAGGCAGACCGAGTTCCGCGAAGCTCATTTTACCGTCGGCACTTCTCGCGGCTTTATGCAGGTAAAGGTTGCACAAATAGAGCCTTACGGCTCTTTTACGGCTTGTAAGACTATTGTAACTAATTTTCAAGCAGGGGTCAAGCTTTTAGAGGAAGAAAAAGTTTTTTGCCGGTTCAATATTACTGAACCGGGCGTAACAGCCTTAAATTACAGGGGGAAGCTCAGAAAAAAAGGGCGGCGGCTTAACAAAAAGGCCCGGCCAAACTCTACTCGTTCCTGGCGACGATCCATGCTATGGCCGACCGGGGCCGGTAGTTGCCGGTCGTTCAGGTAGCGGGCGAAATCCGGGGCGTCCCAGCCTGTGATGTCCGGCGGAGTGAGGCCGAAGCGACAACAAAAAGCCAGGAAACGGCGGCGAAATTTCTGAGCGGCTTTTTCCTGGGGCAAGTAATCGCCAAAGCGAAAACCTAGCGTCGGCCAGACAAAACGGCCATCGTAGATCGCTATGGCGGTCAGGGCTTGCACGCCTAACCCCCGGCCAAGCGCGATCACCGCCTCGACCATCGCCCGGCCCAGGCCATTGCCGCGCAGATGCGGATACCAGATCTGGCACTGTTCAAGTTCCAGGAAAATTTCGTGGTCGGCTCCGCCCGGTTTGCGGTAGAGCGTAACCATAAGTTGACCGACCGGTTCGGGTTGGCTATCGTCGTCAGTGCTGGCGTAAAGGCGGCTATCAAATTCGTAACGCCGTCCACTGGCGTTACCTGGTTCGAGTTCGAGTTCGATTTCGGTTCGAGTGGTAATGTGGCCTAGCTTGAAGCCAGGTGGGAGTTTGTGGAGGTACTGCCAGCATAATTCTTCAAATTCACCAGTGCCGGTAGTCTCCTGTTCGAGCAGGATTGACCCTAGCGGCCTTAGTTTGACGCTGCTACCGACTTCAACCGGGCCGGTAAAATCCAGAAGTGACGACATTTACCCTTTTGCCTTGCCGACGGCATTCCAGGCCGCCCTTTCGCGCTAACTCAACCGATAAATTTGTATTCCATCGCGGTCGTACACAGGGGGCCAACCGCCAGTCGCCGGGTCGAAAGTGCCGATGCGCCGTTCGCGCCAGCCATAGACCAAATATTTAAGGCCCCAACTAGATATTATAGCATATCTCTGGGACATTGTAGAAGCCGGATCACAGAACTGTCGCAGAATTGCCAGTTTCACCTCTGGATCGAGCGTTTCCATCGCGTGTCCGTAGAAAACTCGTACCGGCGTGCGGCCCGGCAAAAGGTTGCCCAGCACCGGGCCGGTCAAAACGATTTCGCCGGGACGGGCCTGGGCGTTGAGCCAGTCAATCGCGCCACGTTCGCCCTGGCTGAGATAGGGCGAACGCACCGGGTCGCGCAGGTCGTCCGATGGCAGGTAAATCAGCCCGATTGAGATTACTACCATGACCAGGCTGGATATTCCGGCCAACCCGACCAGAACAGGCTGCCCAATTTTCTGGCCCCGACTGCTCAGGCGGCCCTCGGTCAGGTAGAACCAACCTGCCGCCGCCAAACAGCACAGGGGCAAATGCATCCCCTCCAAAAAGCGCATCGAGAAGCTGATCGGCAAAACCAGTAGCCCGGCGGTTCCAGCCACCCAGGTCGTCGCCAATCGCCACCGAGCCAGACCCGGCCCAGGCAAAGCCGCGCCCACCGAACTATTAGGCAAAATCCGTTCCACCCACCAACCCCCCGCCAGACTCAGCGGCACCAGCAACCCGTAGCCCAGCAGCAAAATCGGCAGAGCCAGGGTCGTCACCTGGTTCTGAGCCATCCAGCGACTTAGAAGCGGGTCTTGCCAAGTACCCCACAGGGTCAAAAACGCACCGGGAAACCCGGCCAGGCCCAGGCCCAGCAACCCGGCAAACCCGGCCCAATCCGGCCCGCGCCCGAAAGCCAGGCGCAACCAGTACAAACCTAGCACGACCCCTAGCGTAGCAACCACGAAAGGATGGACAAAACCCAGGAGGAAGGAGGCCAGGGCCGCCCCTAGCCAGGGCCGGAACCGGCGGCTTTCCAGGCCAAGCAGCCCACCGCCAATCCCCCAGGTCAAAAGAGCCGTCGCCAGTGGAAAATGCGGATTGGCAAAGATCGTCAGGAAAGTATAGCTCTCGGCTACCCAGAAGTCGGTCGGCGAGACGGGCAGAATATTGAAAGGGCCGACCAGCCAGCCCAACCCGCTCGAAAAGCAAACCAGCCGAAACGCCAGCCGTCGGCGGTCGGGCTGCCCGAAGAGCAAGCCGCTAAACCAGTAGCTCGACCACAACAGCAAGAAGCCGCAGACGAGACGGGCCATTTGGAAAACAAGCACGTTGGGTAAATTTAGCAGTCCGGCCAGCTTGCCCAGCAGGAGGTAAAAAAGGTAGGTGACGGCTCCTGGCCCTGGCGACTCGCTGGTATAAGCCAGGCTGAAAACCCACTCCCCCCGGCGGCCTTCGTTCATTTTGGCAAGATAAGTATTCGAGTCGTGGGCATTGAAAAGGAGGCCGGTAAATTCGGCTCCGGCGGGAGTAGCAAGCCAGGCCCAGACCAGCGGTAAACAAGTCGCGGCCAGGGTCAAAAAGCTCCACCACCAGAACCAACGCCATTCGCGGCGAGCTTCGAGCGCGAGTGTTTTGGAAGGCTCCGCACTAGAAGGCTCTACTTTAGAAAGCCTCGCTTTAGAAGGCTCTAACCTCACCGCAGGAGACTTTCCTGGCCCAGTTCGGCAGGAGCAGGAGCGAAAACGGAAACGGAAGCAGGCGCAACCGGCCCGCTCTGGCCTTTCGTAATACGCCAGGTTACGAAGGTCAGGAGGATCATTGCCAGGGGCATCAGATTTTCAAAAGCACTCGTATGCAAATTTAACACCAGCAGGTTAATTGGATAAGGCAAAAGGGCGAACAGCCAAACCAGGGAGCTAACTCTAAACCTGAATCTAAATTTCTGGCCCTTTAGCCGCCCGCTTTCCGACCGCCGCAAAGCCATAAAACAGTAGAGCAGTCCGAAAAGCAGCAGCCCGCCGCTATCGTAATCCCGAATGTAAGGGCTGGTCAGGACATTGACCGCCAGCGTCAGCGAAAGCAAAAAGGGAAACCTTTCACTATCGGCCCGGTGCCGCCACCAGAACAGGCCGAGGCCGACCCAGAGCGGTAAAGCCAGGGCCAGTAGTACCGGCTGAACCAGATTTTGAGCCGGAAGCAACAGAGCCAGTAAACTACGTAGCGAGGTCGAACTAAGGTCAACATCCGGCTTATTGTAATAGCCTTCTTGCGGGTCAAAAACCGTATTGAGCCAGGCTCCAACCCAACCTGGTTGCAGCGCAAAGCTGTAAATCGCGAAAATCAGGACGGCCAGGCCAAAGCCCAACCAGCGACGGCGCATTTGCCGACCCCACCAACTCTGACCGGGCGGAGGCGGAGCAAGTAACAGGAGCGGCAACACCAGAAAAATTACCTGTGGCTTGATCAGTAGCAGGGCCGCCGCCGCGCCCGCCCACAAAGGTCGGTTGGTGCGGCTACAAAAATACGAAGCCGCAATTGCGAAGAAGAGGAACATGCTAGCGTTACCAACCAGCATCACCAGAAAAGTATACCGCCAGACCAGAGCCAAACCCAGGCCCAGCAGCAAATTGCGGGGCGTGACAGGCTGCCCGGTAGCCCGTATTACCAGAATAACCCCCAGGCCGAGCAGAATTTGAAGCAATGCCGTCCACAGCGTCGCGGCTACTCCCAGTGGAAAAGCTACAAAAGGCAGCACAAATAGCGAGAAATAGTGCGGGCTTTTCCACGACTCGGTTGTTAGAGGGTCGCCCCCGGCCTCGACCCGAACATTCATGTAAAGACTACCAGGTGCGAAAGGATAGGGATTGCCGCCCTCGGCTACTACCCGGCTTCCGCACCAGAATACGCTGAAATCGTTGCCAACTCTCGGCACGTCCAGCCCTTTGAACGGCACGATCACCTTAGCATCTAATCCCAGCAAAAGACCCAGAAAGGCCAGGAGCAACAATCCAGCCAACCAGTTCTTCTGGCCGCCTCGAATTCTTTTGGCCCGGCTACTATCGCGTTGCAACATCTCAAACTCCGGCATGGCTACGACGAGAAATTCACGCCTCAGTTTAGCACGGTGGGGCAAGCGTCGGCAATGGCTTCTTTGAAAAAAGAGTGTCTGTAGGGTATAATCGGCTCTACCGTGCTTTTAAGAGGGTAGTTTTAAGTAGAAAGACGCTGGCAAGTTGCATTTAGACGCTCAGATAGGCGAGGTGGATGGTCCAACTCGCCCGACTCCCCTGCTGCGGGCTTCCGTCGTAATTCCCTGTCATAACGAGCAAACTCACATCGGCGAATGTCTCGATAGCTTGCTGGCTCAAACTCTGGCGGCCTCCGATTACGAGCTAATTGTGGTGGACGACGGCTCGACCGACCGCACAGTTGAAATCGTCCAGTCCTACGCCCGCAAACATCCCGACCGGCTGCACTTCTTCCAGCAAAATCACGCTGGCCCGGCCCTGGCCCGCAACTTCGGGGCGACCCAGGCCCACGGCAAAATTCTAGCTTTTCTGGATGCCGATATGTTGTTTGCCGCCGATTTTCTGGCGAAGCTGATCGGGCCGATTGAGACCGGCGAGGCGATCGGCACTTTCACCCTGGACGAGTTCGTGGCAAACCGCCAGAACTTATGGAGCCGAAGCTGGAACGTCTGCTACTATTTACCACCTGACCGCCGAGTACCCGCCGATTTGAAGGAAACCGAAGGCACAGTCTTTCGGGCGATTGAACGTGGAGCCTTCTGGCAGGTGAACGGTTACGACTCGACTGGCTACCACGACGACCATACTATCGCCAAAAAACTCGGTCAGACGGCCCGCCGGGTGGAGGGAGCAGTGTGCTACCACTATAATCCCGGCTCGGCTCGCGAGGTTTTTGCTTCGGCCCGCTGGATCGGCAAAAGCGAAGGACATCCCCATACCCTCAAAGAATGGTTGCGCCGCACTCCGCCCGGTTCGCTCAAACGGGGTGTAGCGCGGGCCATTGAGGAACGCGAACCGTTTTATGTCATCTTCGATCAAGTCTACAGCCTGGGTATTCTAAGCGGGATGTTCAAACGGTACATCCTCAAAGGCCCACACGCCCGCTAACTTTCGTTTGATAAGGACACTTGATTTGACTATCTCGCCCACTAGCCCAGGTTCCGCCCCTACCGGGCCGATATTTGCCAGCGATAGCACTTCCAAACCGGATGTCAGCCTTATTGTGGTAAGCTATAACGTAGCTCCTTTGCTAGAACAATGCCTTGAGAGTGTGCTGGATCGTCCGGCGGACGGATTTGAGGTTGAAATTATTGTCGTGGATAACGCTTCCGCCGATGGTAGTGCCGCACTGGTACGCCAGAAATTCCCGTCGGTGCAGCTTGTCCAGAACGAATTCAATTACGGCTTTCCACGCGGCTGCAACCAGGCTTTGCGGAGGGCGCGAGGCCGCTTTCTCTTTTTCCTCAACCCGGACGCGACCCTGGCTCCCGGCACCCTGGCCGCCCTGCTGGATTTTATGGTCGCGCAGCCCCAGGCCGGTATCGTCGGGCCAATGGTGTGCTTCCCGGACGGTACGCTGCAACCAAACCGCCGCCGCTTTCCCGGTCGCGCTCTGGCCTTTGTCGAAAGCACTCCTTTAGAACGTTACCGTCCTTTCAAAAACCTGACCGCTCTTAAAAACTTTAAGTTTGGCGACGTACCGCCCGACCGCACCCACGAAGTAGATTGGCTGGTGGGAGCGGCGTTTGTGGTGCGGCGCGAAGTGGTCGAAGATATTGGCGGGCTGGACGAACGCTTTTTTATGTACTCCGAGGAACTCGATTTTTGCCGCCGGGCCAGACTGCGCGGCTGGCAAGTCTGGTATGTGCCGACCGCGACCGTGACCCATCAGGAAGGCCAGAGTAGCCGCCAGGATGTACCGGCCCGGCACATCAACTTTCAAACGAGCAAGCTGGCCTATTACCGCAAATACGACGGTTCCCTCTTTGCCGGGCTGCTACGGCGTTACCTGCTGGGTACTTACCTGTTCCAGTATGCCGAGGAATGGCTCAAATTGCGGCTAGGTCACAAACCAGCCTTGCGCCGCGAACGGCTGGGGCTGATTGCTAAAGTTGTGTGGCAGGGCTTGCGACCCTACCGTTCTACCCTCCCCCGACCCACCGCCGACCGCGACCTGGCCCTACTCACCGCCGCAGACTACCCCCAACCCGGTGGCGAGGGCGACTATACCGCCCGCCACGCCCAGGCTAGGCACGA